>CAVFHY010000052.1:0-17816 GCA_963622445.1 Bacteroidaceae bacterium | reverse complement strand
TTTGTGCATTTTATCGATTTGTGTCGTTGCAAAATGCCCGTTTAGGTTGTATCTTTGCATCGTCTTTCGAAAAACAGAAGGCTGGCTTGTTCTGTGTGGAAAAGCGTATCTTTGCAGTCTGCAACCTAAAAAAAATAACACAATGATGACAAACACAATGAGACAACATAAGGATAATACGATGCGAGCGACATTGATACTCGATTTGGGCGGGGTGATTATGCGGCACAACATCCCCGCATGCAAGGCGCGTTTCAAGGAGTTGATAGGCGCAGGGGCAATGCGGACAATCCTCGGGGTGGACGACCAAGCCGAGGGAACGGAACACAGCCTAATGACGCAATATGAACTCGGTGAAGTGTCGACCGAACATTTTGTTGATACGCTGCTCGGTTACGCCCGCCCGGGAACAACGGTTGCCGACATCTGCGATGCATGGAATCGTATGCATGGCGGTATTCCAGAGGAGCGGCTTGCACTATTGCGGCGTTGGCAGCAAGAGGGATATAGGCTCTTTATGCTCAGTAACAACAACGACCTCCACTGGCGGGATGTCTTCAGCCGCTACGACCTCTCGATGTTCGAGCATTGCTTTGCCTCACATCTGTTGCATTGCACCAAGCCGGGACAGGAGATATATCGTATAGCGGACGATTATCTTCACGCCCATGGATTGCCGCAACCCTACTATTTCGTAGACGACCTCGAGACCAACCGGCAAGCCGCCATTGCGTTCGGCTGGCAAACTTTCCCCGATCTTGCTGCGCTTGATAGGGTTCTCAATGAGGAATGAAATCACCCCAAAAACACGAAATAAATGAACATACGAATAGAAAGTACCCCATAATGAATACACGAATAGAAAGTACCTCGGGTGGCAGCGTGAAAATGACGGGAATACAACAAAAGGATTGAAAAAATAGGGAAGTTATTTGCATAATCCAAAGATTTGTTGTACCTTTGCAGCGTGAATCGAAAGAGGGGACCGAATGGTTCCCTCTCTTTTGTAAAAATACGCACTTTTAGTCCGCTAAATACGCTCTTATGATAGACACTGCTTTGGTCGAAAATCTCGTGCGCACCTATCTGCACGATACTGATTACGAACTGATTACACTCACCGTCTCGGTGAGCAACGATATCTTGGTCGAGGTGGACCGTATGACGGGCGTGGATGTCGATTTCTGTGCTGCGTTCAACCAGTATCTGGTCGAGCAGTTGGATGCGGCGGGCGTCGAAGACTATTCGCTCGAGGTGGGCAGCGTGAGCCTGACTGACCCGTTTAAGAGCCGTATGCAGTACGAGAAGAACCTTGGGCACGATGTCGAGGTGCTGACTCGTGAGGGCAAGAAACTGCGCGGCCAGTTGGTCAGCGTCGATGAGGCTACTTTCTCTGTCGATGTCGATACGCTCGTGCAGGTGGAGGGCAAGAAGCGCAAGCAGCACGAGATGCAGACCCACACCTTCGGCTACGATGAGGTCAAATACACCCGCTACGACCTCAAATTCTAAGAACGGGGGCGCAACCCTTTTCGGCTTCTCCACCCCCCAAAAAAAACAAAGGAGGAAAATACAGAGTAGGGTAGAAGCGGGGGCCGCTTGCGAATGTCCAACGCTCGTTCGCAGGCGCACTACACACAAGAAAATTAAACAGAAAAGAACTATACAACAATGGCAAAAGCACAAAATTCAATCAACCTGATTGACATTTTCTCGGAGTTCAAAGAACTCAAAAACATTGACAGACAGACTTTTATCAATGTCTTGGAGGATTCGTTCCGCAATGTGATTTCCAAGATGTATGGCACCGACGCCAACTACGATGTGATTATCAACCCCGATAAGGGCGACCTCGAGGTCTATCGCAACCGCCTCGTGATGGAGGACGACGATGTGGCGAACCCCAATACCCAGATTGCCCTGAGCGATGCGCTCAAGATTGACGACGAAGCAGAAGTGGGCGAGGAGGTTACCGATAAGGTCGAGTTCCAGTCGTTCAGCCGCCGTATGATTCTCAACCTGCGCCAGACCCTTGCCAGCAAGATTCTCGAGTTGCAGAAGGAGAACCTCTATATTCGCTATAGCGAGATGCTCGGACAAGTCGTTTCGGGCGAACTCTATCAGGTGTGGAAGAAGGAGATGCTGCTTCTCGACGAGGACGGCAACGAACTCTATTTGCCCAAGCAGAACCAGATTCCGGGCGACTACTACCGCAAGGGCGAGACCGTGCGTGCCGTAGTCGTGCAAGTCGATAACAAGAACCAGAACCCGAAGATCATCCTCAGTCGTACGAGCCCGTTGTTCCTGCAACGCCTCTTCGAGCAGGAGGTGCCAGAGGTACACGATGGCTTGATTGCCATCAAGAATATCGCGCGTATCCCGGGTGAGCGTGCCAAGGTGGCAGTCGAGTCGTTCGACGACCGTATCGACCCGGTAGGCGCATGCGTCGGTGTCAAGGGTGCGCGTATCCACGGTATCGTGCGTGAGTTGCGCAACGAGAATATCGATGTCATCAACTATACGAGCAATATCAACCTCTATATCCAGCGTGCATTGGCACCGGCGAAAATCTCGTCCATGAGCATCAACGAGGAGGAAAAGCGCGCAGATGTCTATCTCAAGCCCGATGAGGTCAGCCTTGCTATCGGTAAGGGCGGCTTCAATATCAAGTTGGCTTGCATGCTCACGGGCTATCAGATTGATGTCTATCGTGAGATGGAGGGCGACGATTCGGATATCTACCTCGAGGAGTTCAACGACGAAATCGATCAGTGGGTCATCGACGCACTCAAGGCGGCCGGCTTCGATACCGCCAAGCAAGTACTTAATACGCCGAAAGCAGATCTGCTGGAGCGTACCGACCTCGAAGAGGAGACTATCGACAATGTGCTCGATGTCATTTCCGCCGAGTTCGCCAACGACTAATTTTCCGCTGTGGGGCGGAACGGACTGTCTCGCCCCACAGATACTATCCATCTCAATTAAACGAATAATCCTATAACCCACTAATACTCTTATCCGCATGGCAATAAAACTTATCAAGGCTTGTAAAGAACTCAATGTCGGTCTATCTACCGCCGTACAATTCTGTGCCAAGCAGGGTAAGGAAATCGTGAATGTTGACCCCAATGTGCGCATTGACGACGACCTGTATCTGCTCTTAGCGAAAGAATTCAACAAAGATATGGCACTCAAACTCGAAGCAGAGCGCCGGGCACAAGAACGCCAGGAACGAGAAATGCCGCAGACCCTTTCGGTAGAGAAACCGCAAGAGGTCAAGCATATCCCCACCGAAATACCTCAACCCAAAGTAGTGGGGAAAATAGACCTTGATGCAGAGAAAAAAGCCAAAGAGGAAGAGGCAAAACGCATAGCCGACGCCGAGGCGAAAGCCAGAGCAGCGGCTGAGGCTGCTGCGCGTGAGAAAGCCGAGCGCATTGCCCGCGAAGAAGCAGCACGCAAGGCCGCAGAGACAGCACGCCTGGCGCGTGAAGAGGCAGCCCGCCGTGCTGCCGAGGAGAAAGCCAAGGCCGCAGAGGCTGCAGCCGCTTCTGTTGCTGCTCCGGAAAGTGCGGAAGAAGCCAATGCAGCCTCCAAACAACCCGAGATATTCCGTCTCGAGAAACCCGAACTGAAGAATGCGCCCAAGGTGGTGGGAAAGATAGACTTGAGCAGTATCAATCAAGCCACTCACCCCACCAAGAAGAGCAAGGAGGAGCGCAAGAAAGAGCGTGACGCTCGCCAGCAACAGAGCCAGCAGAACCAACAGAATCAGGGACAAAACGGGGAAAAACGCCATCGCGAACGCATCAAACAGAACAAGGTGGATGTGAATGATGCTCGCAATCAGAAGGGCAAGCCCGATTCCAAGAAGAAGGGGGTTAAGGTAGAGGTCGATGACGAGGAGGTACAGCGCCAAATCAAGGAGACACTCAACCGCTTGCAAGGCCAGAAGGCGAAGGCTAATACGGGTAAGTATAAGCGTGAGCGCCGTGAGCAAGAACGCGAAAAAGTGGCTCACGAGAAGGAACTTGCCCAAGCACAGTCGAAGGTACTCAAACTCACCGAGTTTGTTACCGCCAACGACCTTGCTGTCATGATGAATGTTCCCGTAACGAAAGTCATTGGTACCTGCATGACGCTGGGTCTTATGGTGAGCATCAACCAGCGCCTTGACGCTGAGACTATCAATATCGTAGCCGAGGAGTTTGGCTTCACCACCGAGTATGTCAGTGCCCATGTGGTAGAGGAGTTGAATGCCGACGAGCAGATCAACGAGGAAGACATCGAGCCTCGCTGCCCGATTGTGACAGTCATGGGCCATGTTGACCATGGTAAGACCTCATTGCTCGACCATATCCGTAACACCAATGTCATTGCCGGTGAGGCGGGCGGTATCACGCAGCATATCGGTGCTTACAATGTAAAACTGAAGAACGGACAGCATATCACCTTCCTCGATACACCGGGTCACGAGGCGTTCACCGCCATGCGTGCGCGTGGTGCCAAGGTGACGGATATCGCGATTATCATTATCGCTGCTGATGATGCCGTCATGCCGCAGACTATCGAGGCCATCAACCACGCACAGGCCGCAGGAGTCCCGATGATATTCGCTATCAACAAGGTCGATAAGCCGGGTGCAAACCCCGATAAGATCCGCGAGCAACTCTCGAACATGAACATCCTCGTCGAGGACTGGGGCGGTAAGTACCAGTGCCAAGAGATATCGGCCAAGAAGGGCGACGGTGTCTTCGAACTGCTGGAGAAGGTGCTGCTTGAAGCAGAGATGCTCGACTTGAAGGCGAACCCCAAGCGTCGTGCCAAGGGCTCTATCATCGAGTCTTCGCTCGACAAGGGGCGTGGTTATGTAGCAACGCTGCTTGTGTCCGACGGTACGCTCCATATCGGTGATGTGGTGCTGGCAGGTACCTTCCACGGTAAGGTGAAGGCGATGTTCAACGAGCGTGGTCAGAAGATTACGGAGGTTCTGCCGGGCGAGCCGTGTACGATACTCGGACTCAACGGTGCACCGCAGGCAGGCGACGAGTTCAATGTGTTGCCGACGGAGCAGGAAGCACGCGAGATTGCCAACAAGCGCGAGCAGTTGCAGCGTGAGCAGTCTATCCGCACTAAGAAGCATGTTGGCTTGGAGGAGATTGGACGCCGTCTGGCTATAGGCGACTTCAAGGAACTGAATGTCATCGTCAAGGGCGATGTGGACGGTTCTGTAGAGGCTCTGACTGACTCGCTGCTCAAACTATCGACAGAGAACATACAGGTCAATGTCATTCATGGTGCTGTCGGTGCTATCTCAGACAGCGATGTGCTGCTGGCGGCAGCGTCAGACGCTATCATTGTCGGATTCAATGTGCGTCCTACCGGTACGGCTCGCAAGATGGCGGACAGCGAAGAGGTGGATATCCGTATCTACTCCATTATCTACGATGCCATCGAGGAAATAAAGGCGGCTATGGAGGGTATGTTGTCACCGGAGATAAAAGAGGAGGTAACGGCTACACTCGAAGTGCTGCAGACCTTCCATATCTCGAAGGTGGGTACGATTGCCGGCTGTATTGTGCGTGAGGGTAAGGTGAAGCGAGGAAACAAGTGCCGCGTGATTCGTGACGGTATCGTTATCCAAACCAGCGAACTCTCATCGCTCAAGCACGGCAAAGACGACATCAAGGAAGCAGGTATCAATACCGAATGTGGCTTGAGTATCAAGTCGTTCAACGATATAGTAGAGGGCGACCTTATCGAGACCTTCGAGCAAGTAGAGGTTGCTAAGACACTCTAATAGGTCAACAGTGGGGATATATACAGGGTATTGTATATGTCCCCATTGGGTCAAAGGTAGTTTCTAAAAGCGGGGAAGAGGAGCCCCTATTCTATGCGGATAGTTATTTTAGGTACGGCGTATCCGTACAGAGGAGGGCTGGCAGCGTTCAATGAACGGCTGGCGCACGAAGCGTTGACGGCAGGCGATGAGGTGGAGGTGCTGACATTTACCATGCAGTACCCCGATTTCTTGTTTCCGGGGAAGACGCAGTATAGCGACGACCCCGCACCGAAAGACCTACAGATTCGACGGGTGATGAACTCAATCAATCCGCTGTCGTGGATTCGTACGGGGCGTATGATACGACGCATGCAACCCGACTTGCTCATTGTCAAGTTTTGGATACCGCTTATGGCGCCATGCTTGGGAACCATAGCCCGTATAGCAAAAAAAGGAAATAAGGTAGGAGATAAAGAAGTAGCGAAGGAAGTGCGGGTAGTGTCGGTGTTGGACAATGTGATCCCGCACGAACCGAAACCGTGGGACAGTGTGCTGATACGCTATTTTATTCGGAGCGTGGATGGGTTTGTGGCTATGTCCGAAAGCGTGCGACAAGACTGTCTGCGATTTATTTCAAAGAAACACCCCAAACAAGTTGCCCTCTGTCCGCACCCGCTGTACGATAACTTTGGGGATATAATGGACAAGGCGGAGGCACGACGACAATTGGGGCTGCCCGAGACAGGAAAGATACTGTTGTTCTTTGGATTCATTCGGGACTACAAAGGACTGGACTTGCTGCTGCGTGCATATTCGGATGCCCGTCTGCAGAACGAACAGGTACATCTGGTCGTAGCAGGCGAGTTCTACAACAACAGCGAGAAATACTACGCCTTAGAGAAAGAATTGGGCTTGTCGCAACCTGTGATTTGGCGCACGGAGTTTATTCCCGACGAGCAGGTGCGGGTGTATTTCTCGGCGGCGGATCTGATAGTACAACCCTACAAAACCGCCACACAGAGCGGCGTGACGCAGATAGCCTACCACTTCCGCAAACCGATGTTGGTGACGAATGTGGGCGGATTGGCCGAGATAGTACCGAATGGAAAAGTGGGCTATGTGACGGCTGTGAGTCCGCAGGCGATAGCCGATGCACTCGCCGACTTCTGTGCCCGTGAAGACTCGGAATGTTTCCGAGCCAGAATAGAAGAAGAACGACAGAAATACTCGTGGAGTCGTATGCTCCAGACCATAAAAAGCGTGTAAAACAAAACAAGCGTATGATTATTCGCAGTAAAGCACCTTTGCGCCTCGGACTGGCGGGCGGTGGCACCGATGTGTCGCCGTACTCCGACCTATACGGCGGGGCGATACTGAATGCCACCATCTCGCTCTATGCCTACACTACGATAGAGCCGATGGACAACGGGAAAATTGTGTTTTCCTCGCCCGATGCACAACTGGAAGAGGTGTGTGACGCCGCCGAGACCATAAGTACGGACGGCTATTTTGTGTTGGCACGGGGGGTGTATAACCGTATCGTGCGGGACTACACGCACCAACCGCTGTCGTTTCGCATTACATCGCATGTGGATTCTCCCGCAGGAAGCGGATTGGGTACGAGCAGTACGCTGGTGGTGAGCATATTGGGTGCGTTTGTGGAATGGTTGCACCTACCCCTTGGCGAATACGATATTGCCCGATTAGCCTACGAGATAGAGCGAATAGACCTCGCCATGGCGGGCGGAAAACAGGACCAATATGCAGCGACCTTCGGTGGATTCAACTATATGCAGTTCTTGCAAGACGACAAAGTGATAGTCAATCCGCTCCGCATTCGGCAACGCTATCAGGACGAATTGGCACACAACTTGCTGCTCTACTACACGCAGACTTCGCATGTCAGCGCACAGATTATCAGCGGACAGATAGCCAATGTGCGCAACAACAACGACCGCTCGATTCAGGCGATGCACCAACTGAAAGAACAAGCCGTGCGCATGAAAGAGGCGTTGCTCAAAGGACAGATAGACAACATCGGCGAGATACTGAATTTTGGCTGGGAACAGAAGAAAAAGACCGCCTCGAACATCAGCAATACGCTGCTGGACGACATCTATCGGACTGCCATAGAGGCGGGCGCAACGGGTGGAAAAGTGAGCGGTGCCGGCGGCGGCGGATTTATGTTCTTCTACTGCCCGGGTACGAACCGCTACGGCGTGGAGCGGGCTCTGCAAGAACGGTTTGCGGGACAGGTACGCCGCTATGAATTTACGCAAGAAGGACTGAAAACATGGACAATGTGATGAAAAACAACGAGATAATACGGCACTGCATTTCCGACAGTATAGTGATACGAGAAAACCTGCTCGCTGACGCGGCGATGCTGGAGCGAGTGGAGAAGGTGGCGGAGATATTGGTGCAGGCACTCCGTAGCGGACATCGGGTGCTCTGGTGCGGAAACGGCGGAAGTGCTGCCGATGCGCAACACCTGGCCGCAGAACTGTCGGGACGGTTCTACTACGACCGTCCGCCGCTCAATTCGGAGGCACTGCACTGCAACACGTCGTATCTGACAGCGGTGGCAAACGACTACGGATACGACTTGATTTACTCGCGCATGATAGACGGAGCGTGCCGAGAGGGGGATGTGCTGATAGGTATATCTACTTCGGGCAACTCGCGCAACATACTGAATGCATTCGAGAAAGCGAAACAACTCGGTGTGCTGACGGTGGCGATGACGGGCGATACGGGCGGCGAGATGCGTAAAGTGGCTGACCTGCTACTCAATGTGCCGTCGTCGGACACCCCTCGCATCCAGGAATGTCACATCATGCTGGGGCATATCATTTGCCAGTTGGTAGAAGCAGCGATGTTCCCACAGAAATAGTTTTTGTATATTGGTTTGTATATTGGAGGGTGTATGTTTTCGGAGGTAGTGATATTGGCGGGCGGCTTGGGGACGCGGCTGCGGTCGGAGATAGGCATGAACCTGCCCAAACCGATGGCGCCCGTATCAGGAAAACCGTTCCTAACCTACATAATGGACCGATTGGCGGCGGCGGGCGCAAAGCGTGTGCTGCTGGCTGTGGGGTATCATCACGAAGTGATAGAGGCGTATTTTGGCACGCAATACCGCTCAATGGAGGTGGTGTACTCGTGCGAAGAGACACCGCTCGGTACGGGTGGGGCTATCCGACAAGTCGCCGAAAAAGCAGAAACAGAGAATTTTCTGGTGCTGAACGGCGATACGCTGTTCGATTTGGATTGGGCGGATTTCTATGCTTTTCATACCGAACACAAAGCACCTGTCTCGGTGGCATTGCGAGAGGTGGAGGACACGGCTCGCTACGGCTCGGTGGAAACAGATGGAACGACACTAACTGCTTTTCGTGAAAAAGCGGAAAGCGCAGGACGAGGTTTGATAAACGGGGGCGTGTATGCCGTGAACAAAGTATGGCTGCTGCAACAACAGCAACCCGAAAAGTTCTCCTTTGAGCGAGATGTATTGCAAGCGTTGGCACCACTGCGGCTGTTCTGCGGGAAAGCGTTTGCCGACTATTTTGTAGATATGGGTATCCCGACGGATTATCAGCGGGCGAAGCGGGAAATTGCGCAACGCTTTCCCCGTGACAGGTTCCTGTTCTTAGACCGTGACGGGGTACTGAACGAGCGCATTGCAGGCGATTATGTGCACAACCTGCAACAATGGAAATGGTTGCCCGATGCCCTTGATGCGGTGGCACGCCTGACGAAAGACTACGAACGGGCGTTTGTAGTATCGAACCAGCAAGGCATCGGCAAAGGGCTGATGACCGAAACAGATGTAGCGGAAATTCACGACCGAATGTGCGCTGAAATTGTGGCAGCAGGAGGACGCATCGACCGAGTGTATGTGTGTCCGTCGCTGGCGGCTGCGAACGACCCGAACCGAAAACCGAATACAGGCATGGCACAGCAGGCGGCAGCAGATTTTCTCGAGGTGTGCCTGCAAGACGGCGTGATGATAGGCGACAGTGTGAGTGATATGCAATTCGGGTGGCGATGCGGCATGCGGTGTGTCTATCTGACCAACGGCGAACCGATACCCGACGAAGTAACCGACTACACCGACCTGGTGTATGAACGATTGGCGGAAGTTGCATCAGTAGTATCTCATCGCGATAGATGAAATAAAGAGAGTCCGGGCGAAAGGAAAGGTCTTGAATATACTCTTCACAAAGTGCATACCTGCAAATTCGGGGTGTATAGGTCTTTTGTAGGCTGGATTTGACCTATAGACCTGTTTTAGATGTATCGCTATCTGGTATGGTTTAGTTTAGTTATTAATAGAATGTACTCTCTTTGCTTATACATCGAGGGTGTTCTTGTTGAGACTCTGTCTGTGTCAGCATACTGCCTAACAACTGCCGAGGGCAAGACAGAGTAGACCGAGGAAGATACCGATCAGACAAACAAGTTTCTTGCCAGGACTCTTCTCTTTGAGGACAATCAGCCCGTAGAGGAAGGCAATGAGTGTGCCGCCACGGCGTATGGTTGATACTACAGAGATAAGCGAATCGGGGTTGCTCAGTGCCAACATATAGACATAGTCGCTCAGTACCAGGAATACAGAGATACCCGCTATCGCCCATGTCCAATGGAACGAATCGGTAGATACATTGTCGGTATAGGCGATGTTTTTTTTCGTCTTGATATGTGTAATCAGGCGGGTAATAAGCAAAGCTATAGTCATAATAACAGCTTGATAAATAGTGTAATACACTTGCACAGCATTGTGGTCAAAATGCCGCATCATATATTTGTCGTAGAGTCCGCTGCCAGCCCCAATGAGTATTGCCAATGCGAGGCAGATGTAATATGGTGACTTGCTTGTGGGCGTAGTAGCAACGGTAGTAGCCGCCGTAGCAACTGAGGTATTATAACCTATAGAGATTTTTTCTGCCTTGTGTTCTACCAGCGAGAGGGCAAACACACTGCCCAAGGCGCATAGAATACCAGCCCACTGCCAACCATTCAGCACTTCACCGAAGAGAACCATTGCCCCGAGCAGTGTCCACATGGGGCGGGTGGCTTGCATAGGCGAGACTATTGACAGCGGCAGGTACTTGATAGCGATATAGGCACACACCCACGAACTAAGCACGATACACGACTTGAGCAGTATCATCGTATGTGCGTGTAGGTCGATAGTAGGCACATAGAAAATCGTGTCCTGCATGGTGTTGGGTGCGCAGCGGGATAGCATTAGCGGCACAAGAAGTATCATCGACGAGATAAGCAGGCTGAGTGTCAGCACATCGAGCACGCTGTTTTGTCGCAGCGAATGTTTCTTGCTGATGTCGTAGAAGCCCAAGCAGAGGGCTGAGAGAAGACTGAAAAGAACCCACATAGTGTATCGTAGTTTTGGTTACGCGTGGAGGCGTAGTTTTCGTAATTATTGTATCTTGTCGTAGTGTTTGTTATCCGAAGCAGAGTGTACAATGGTTACGCATGCAGCGTGTGTTGTATAGTTGCAGTGCCGCTTGGGTGTCGGCCGCCGTGTGTAGCCCATGTCCGAATATATGTTCCGCTTGCGGTACTGTCTGCCAAAGGCGAATGATGCGATTGTCCTCGGCGGGCGTTTGTCGGTAGAGTCGAAAAACTTCCTTTGCTTTTGGTATGTCGCGTCGCGAGAGGTGGTAGGCGTAGCGATATGGATAGACCACATTGATGAGTATCAACTCGATAGAGCGTCTGCCGATGGCGGGCGGGAGTGTGATACGCTGTGGGGAGAGGTCGCTTTTCAGCGCAAAGACGCTGACCATCTGCTCCAAATCGCTTTCTTCCATTAGGCGGGAGAATAGAAGTTCCGACTGCTGCAATAAGCGGGCGAATTGGCGTATGCGTATTTCTGCCGGTACACCCGCTCGTCGCCAGAGTGTAGCGTCTATTGGGCTGAGGCTGAATTTTGTGCGTAGGAACTCGTACTCTCGGAGTAGTTGTTGTCCTTCTTTTTCCAAAGGGTGGTTCGTCGTAAGTAGCCCCGATTGCCCGAGCAACAGTGCTGTTAGTTGGAACAGGCTGTTGTGGTGCTTGTTGAGGTACGCAAGGGGCGTCTGTCGTGCCAGTTGCTCAAAGGGCGTACTGTTGGTGTGGAAACCGAATGCACGGGCAAGTGAGATATAGAATGCATCTTCCCAACTATGATGTGTAACTATGAGCAGCAACTCGATAGCGGCACGCTTGTCCTCTAATCGTTCTTGGAGCAGAGCTTCCACTACGGCACTGTCAACTTGTTCGCTGCTGTGTGCAACGGACAGAGAGGAGAAACAAGCGGGCAGAGTTTGCGGCATAAAGGCGAGTTGTTAATGACTACAAAATTACACCTTTTTTGTGTATCTGCAAAATATGTCGTACCTTTGCATTCAATTTATTCCATAATCGAGAGTTTTATACTCTCTCTAACACTTTTTTTCGTATGAAGAAGCATTATTTGCAGTACCTTGAAGAGGTGATGAAACATCAATGGGGCGATGAGGCATTGACGAATTATGGGGAAGAACAGTCGTATACATTTGGGAAGGTTGCGGAGGAGATGGAACGGCTGCAAGCGTTGTTTCGTCAATTGGGGATTAAGAAAGGCGATAAAGTGGCAATTGCTGGGCGCAACTGTACCAATTGGGTGGTGGCGTACCTGGCTGTGGCGGCCTATGAGGGTGTGATTGTCAGTATCTTGCAAGACTTCAAGGCAGAAGATATCTCCAAACTCTTGGCGCACTCCGATTCTAAGGCACTCTTTGTCGGTCCTTATGTCTGGAAAGAGTTGCAAACGCAGCCGCTTGAGGGGCTGTCGGTGGTACTCTCGCTGACGGATTTCAGTGTTCTGCGTGTCACCGAAGGTATTGCCGTACCTGCTAGGGAAGACATCGATAAAGCGTTTGCGGAGAAATTTCCCCAGGGGCTTACACCTACGGCGCTGCATTTCTCGGTAGACCCTGATGCATTGGCACTTATCAACTATACCAGCGGCAGCACAGGCTCGCCCAAAGGCGTGATGCTCACAGGACGTTCGCTGAGCAACAATGTCGAAGCAGCCATGGAGATTCTGCCTGTCGAGCCGGGGCAACGACTGGTGTCCATGCTCCCCTTGGCGCATATGTTCGGTCAGTTGTCCGATTTCCTCTATCCGCTCTGCGCGGGTACGCATATCTACTACCTTACCAAGTCGCCCACGCCGAGCATTCTGCTCAAAGCCATGGCGGAGGTGCACCCGTATATGGTCGCCACGGTGCCGCTTGTTATAGAGAAAATCTATAAGCAAAAACTCGACCCGCTGTTGTCTAAGTGGTTCTTAAAAGCCTGTTGGTATACGCCAGGGCTTATGAATATCGTGCGCAATCATGTGCGTAAGGCGCTCGTTAAGGCATTTGGTGGCAATGTGCGCTATTTCCTCTGTGGCGGTGCTGCAATGAATCCTCTGGTTGAGAAGTGCCTGATGGATGTCCATTTCCCGCTCAGTATCGGCTATGGTATGACCGAGTGCGGTCCGTTGGTCGGGGGCAACCCGCCCAAGTATTTCCGTCGCCGCAGTTGCGGTGTGCCTGTGCCGAATATGGAGGTGAAGATAGACGCCCCGGATGCACAAGGTGAAGGTGAGATACTCGTGCGTGGCGAGAATGTTATGCTCGGCTACTATAAGAACGAAGAGGCAACGCGTGCCGCCTTTACGGCAGATGGTTGGATGCGTACGGGCGACCTTGGCTATATGGATAAGCACCGGAATATCTTCATCAAAGGGCGCAACAAGACGATGATTCTCGGAGCTTCTGGGCAGAATATCTATCCCGAGGAGATAGAGGACAAACTCAACAACCAGGAAGGGGTAGGCGAGTCGATTGTCGTAGAGCGCGATGGGCGCCTGGTGGCGCTTATTTTCCCTGATGAGCAGACTTCGAAGCGCTTGTCGATAGAGGAGGTGCGTAATCTCATGCGTGAGAACATCAAACGGCTTAATAAGTTAATTCCGGGCTACAGTCAGGTGAGCGATGTAGAAATTAAGCAAGAGCCGTTTGAGAAGACACCCAAGAAGTCTATCAAGCGTTTCCTCTACAAGTGATTGTCTGTAAGTGTGCTTTTTAGCGAACAAAAGAAAGAGGTTGTCTATTCTGTGTGTAGGCAACCTCTTTTTTTGTACAATGCAGCGTATGTTCTGTCTTGTGCTTACTTATAGAATACTCGGTACTCCCATGGCTTGAGGGTTAGTGTCTCTGTGGCGGCGAGGTTTTTATTCGTACCGCAGTTGAAACAGGTGTAATTGCCTGTATACGCAGTGAGGTCGAGCGTGACAGTCTGCTCCTCGGGGGACATATTCATCACGGCAATGACGGTGTTCTTCCCGTTCTCGAGTGTACGCACAGCCGCAAAGATATGTGCATTGTCAGCCCCTATACGCGCCATCTTTGCACCCAACTCGGGGCTGTAGAGTGCTTTGTTCGCTTTGCGCAATGTGTTGAGACGCTGATACATGGCATACTGCGGTGCGCCATCTACACGGTCGATGGTATCTTTCTCGAAGAACGAGAGGCGGTGGTGATTGCCGCTTAGTTGCCCTGTATAGATGAGTGGCATACCGGGTACGATATAGGTAAACGCCGCGAAGAGGTCTGTCGCCTCGCCCATACGCTCAAACTCCGTGCCGTTCCACGAGTTCTCGTCGTGGTTCGAGGTGAAGTTCATGCGGATGGCGTTTGCCCGTATGGTGGTGTCTGCTTTGGCGAAGTAGTTCCATAGGTCGTCCACCGTGTTCTTTCCTTGCGCCACACCATTCATCAAGTGGTGCAACTCCCAACCATAGTACATATCGAATGCACTCTCGGTCAATTCTTGTGCCTTGGCTTCGTCCTCTGCCAGTGTGAACATCGTGGGGTGTGTCTTGCGTAGGTCTGCCATTGCCCAGTTCCAAAAGTCGGTCGGCACTTCGCCCGCCACATCGCAGCGGAAGCCGTCTACGCCTATTGTGTCCATCCACCAGTGCATGCAACGCAGCATCTCCTGCCGCATTGCTTCGTTGTCGTAGTTCAACTTCGATATGTCAGTCCAATCGTATTGCACGGTCAGGTTACCGAGGCTGTCTCGGTAGTGCCATCCCTCATTCTCTGTCCATTTGCTGTCGGGCGCAGTGTGGTTTGCCACCCAGTCGAGTATGACTTTGAATCCCATGTTGTGCGCTGTCTGCAACAGGTGCTCGAAGTCTGCGCGTGTGCCGAACTCGGGGTTGAATTGGCAGTAGTCTACGATGGAGTAATAACTGCCGAGTGTGCCTTTGCGGGTAATTTCCCCGATAGGTTGGCATGGCATAATCCATAGAATATCAATACCGTTCTCGCGCAATTCAGGCAGTACTTCTTCGGCAGCGGCAAAGGTTCCATCCGGTGTCAGTTGTCGGGTGTTGAGTTCGTAGATGGTAGCATCGTATGCCCAGCGGGTGTGGGTTGTCGGTGCTTGGTGTGTGCAGGCGGCGAGCATTAAGAGGCTCAGTGCCGCAATCCATAATTTTTTCATGTGTATTGATTTTGTTGTGTTAGTATTCGTTAGCGTTGCTCTATGCTGTAAGTCAGCTGTTTACGGTCTATTGTTACGCGCACGCTCTTGCCTATGTAGACCCGATCGAATACGAGCCTGTCGTCGTCCGCTTCTACGGGGATATAGTCGCCGTAGAGCAGCGGCAGCGAGTGTCGGCGCAGGTGTACTAGTTCGCTTACGGTGCGGCGGAAGGTCTCTTCGTGTGCGTTCAGCCCATCGAAACGCACCAAATGGCGGTTGTCGGGGTCGTTGGCACCCACCTCGGCGTATTCATCGCCTTGGTAGATACACGGCACACCGGGTATGGTGAGGTTCAATACCTCAAGCAGTAGTGTCCGGCGATATGCTTCGTCTTCAGCCTTCGCGCGTTCTTCTTCCGTCAGGTGGCTCATATCGTTCGGTAGCAGTCCGCAGGTGCGTGTCCACCCCGCCTCTTTGGGGTCTTCGCCGAAGCGTACTGCTCCGCCTGCAAACGAGGCAAAGCGCACTTGGTCGTGGTTGCCTGATATATTGCCCATGGTGTGGTGTGCACCGTAGGTAGCTAGCGAGGTCAGTATCGTGCGCCCGATGTCTTCCATGCTTCCCTCGTCGCACAGGGCGTGAATAGCCGAGAAGTAGAGGTTGAAATCGAACTGTGCATTGAGCATACCCGTCTTTACATACGAGCCTATCAGTTCGGGTGAGCCATAGGTCTCGCCTATCATCCAGATGTGTCGGTCTGGGAAACGAGTTGCTAGTTTCTGTCCGAACATACGCCAGTAGCCTTCGGGTATATGCTTGCAGGCATCGTGTCGGAAACCGTCTAAATCGTAGTGGCTGAGCCAATAGAGAGCGGAGTCTGTCATCGCCTCGCATACCTCCTGTCGTTCGAGGTCTAAGGTAGGGATGTGTGCGTCGAACCAAGTCGTCAGTCGTGCTTCGTCCCAGAGTTCAAAATTACGCCGTCCGTCGGGTAGGATGGAGTCGGTGTGCCAGTCGGGGTGTTGCTGATAGACGGTTGCGTTGATGTGTGCGTGGTTCGCCACATAGTCCAGCACCACATTGATGTCGTGTCGGTGGGCGGTAGCGAGTAGGTCTCGCAGTTCTTGGTCGCTGCCGAGCCGGCGGTCGATAGCCGTGATAAGGATAGGCCAGTAGCCGTGGTAGCCCGAGAAACGGGTGTAAGTCCTGGTCGAGTCATACTTGTTCCCGTGGTGGAACGGATACTTGCCCCATGCGTCCCACGGGTTCTGTGTGATAGGGCTAATCCATAGTGTGTTAATGCCCAGCGAGTCGAAGTAGCCTGCCTCTATCTTGTCCTGTATGCCTTTCAGGTCGCCGCCTTGGTAGTCCACAATGTCAAGTACTTCGGGCGAGTTCATCTTCCAATCGTTGGCAGGGTTGCCGTTGTGGAATCGGTCTATCATTAGCGAGTACAGCACCTGTGCCTGGTCGTCGTGGCGTGTCAGTTGAACGGTAGAAAGTACAGGACGCCCGTTTTCGAGCGGCAGCAGCAGGTCGTTGTATAGGTAGTATTCATCGGTGGCATAGACACGCAGAAAACTGCGTCCTTTGCTGCATTGCCGTACGGCTTGGCTTTGGTCGAGCGAGAGGGTGTACAGTCCATCTGCCTGCTCTTGGATGAGTGACGGTTCGATGGGCAGGTTCTGTACATAAGCGTGTATGTTGGGGTGCTTTGTTTCCGTTAGGAAGCGTATGGTCAGCACACCATCTTCGTATGCTGTGGAAACAAGCCCTTGCCGTACGGACTTGGCGGGCAGCACGGGGATGGACAGTGTATGTTTGCCATCGGATATAGTAAGGTCGGTGAGTGCCTGCTGCGGGTTTACCACCCACACCGTATCGGGTAGCATGCGGCTGTCAATAGTACACAATTGCTCGTCTGTCGCCAC
Source organism: Bacteroidaceae bacterium (assembly GCA_963622445.1). Lineage (GTDB taxonomy): Bacteria > Bacteroidota > Bacteroidia > Bacteroidales > Paludibacteraceae > Colicola. The sequence continues at coordinate 575 of CAVFHY010000052.1, read as the reverse complement.
CAACCGCCATTCCGTAATCCCCATTGTGCCGCCACTATTGTGTGTCGCGGATTGCGCATAGAGCTTTGGTACATAGTCTGTTAGCACGACGCAGGCGGTGTCGCCGGTCATGCGTAGGGGCATGATAGGTTGTCCCGTGGCGATTTGTTGTACGGGCGTAGGTGTTGAGCAAGCCGACAGCAGGAGCATAGTTGCCGTTCCAAAGAGGAGGGAAAGCGTGTGTTTCATGTGTATGGTGTTTCAAATAGGTATTTCTCCCTTAAGGAAAGAATCCGAGTTCGCCTGCAAAGGTACTTCTTTTCTTCGAGATATGCAAACACTACTCGTTTTATTTCTCCGCAAGTCGTGGCTCCATGCAACTACGAATGTCACTCTTATATCCATACCACACCCATAGCACTACCTTACCACATATAAATCTTGTATGGGTTTTGTAGTTTTTTTAGCTCTCTCTTCTTACGACCATCCCGTCCTTTTCCAAAGACTTTCCTACGCCTTTCTTTTTGCGGATCGCGCGTGGCTCTTTTTTTGTAGTGTCTTATATTTCTAAAACCAACAAAGGAGAAAACCTTTAT
>CAVFHY010000051.1:0-18234 GCA_963622445.1 Bacteroidaceae bacterium | reverse complement strand
AATTCCTATAGAGTTTTTATAGAGTTCCTTCGGGAGTGGTTCGGGATTTCTCTCAAAGTTGCTTCTAAAATGGTACGGTATTTAGCCGAATAGGTTCTTGAAAAAGTTCTTTTTGTCGGTGGCACCCGGTACGATATTCGGACTCGATTGCAACTGCTCGATTAACTTTTTCTCGTCACGCGACAACTTCTCCGGAATATAGACTCCTACATTGATGAGCAAATCACCCACGCCCGTTTGGCGTCCATACTGGTCGATGCCGGGCAGACCTTTGCCACGCATACGCAATACCTTACCCGGCTGCGTGCCCGGCGTGATGGTAATTTTGGCACTGCCACTAAGCGTCGGTATCTGAACTTGTCCGCCTAAGATAGCGGTTGGCATATCGAGCAATAGATTGTAAACCAAGTCATTGCCGTCACGCACAAAGTCCTTGTGCTCTTCCTCCTCGATAAGCACCAACAAGTCGCCTGCCACGCCGCCGTGAGGGGCTGCATTTCCCTTGCCGTGCACGGTGAGTTGCATTCCGCCCGCTACGCCGGCAGGGATGTTGATAGCAATCTCTTCTTCGTCACGCACAACGCCTTCGCCTTGGCACTTGGGACACTTGTTTTTGATGACCCGTCCCTCTCCATGGCAGGTCGGGCATTCCTCTTGGACTTGCATCATGCCGAATATGCCACGCTGCGAGCGTACGACACGCCCAGTTCCCTTACAGGTAGGGCATGTTTCGCCTGCACCGCCGTCGGCGCTACCCGTTCCGTTGCAGGTGTGGCAAGGTACGAGTTTGCGTATCTTGATTTTCTTTTCTGTACCGGTGGCAATCTCCTCTAAGGTCAGTTTGATTTTAACACGCAAGTCGGAACCACGGCGAACACGCTGCCCGCCACGCGAACTGCGGCTTCCTCCACCAAACAAGTCGCCCAAATCGAAGCCTGCACCGCCAAAGATGTCGCCAAATTGTGAGAATATGTCTTCCATAGACATACCTTGTCCGCCGCCAAATCCGCCTGCTCCGCCCATACCGGCGTGTCCGAACTGGTCGTAACGCTGACGCTTCTGCGGATCGGACAATACCTCGTAGGCCTCGGCAGCCTCCTTGAATTTTTCTTCGGCCTCTTTGTCACCCGGGTTCTTATCGGGGTGATATTGTATCGCTTTCTTGCGGTATGCTTTCTTTATTTCATCGGCTGTAGCGGTCTTCTCGACCCCCAACACCTCGTAGTAATCTCTTTTTTCTGCCATTTGTTCAACTAATAATTAACAAGTAATATATGTAAGTGGAATGATGTTCTTATTCATTTTGCGATATAGGACACTATTAATTCATAATTCATCATTCATAATTCGTCATGACCACTATTCTCCGACAACGACTTTGGCAAAACGGATAACCTTGTCGCCGAGTTTGTAGCCCTTCTGCGTGCAATCAATGACTTTGCCCTTCTTGTCCTCGCCGGCGGCAAAGGTGGTAATCGCCTCGTGCTCATCGGTGTTGAAATCAGCATCCTTGGTCTCGATGGCGTGGATGTTGTGCTTGTCGAGGAAGGAAATGAACTTCTGGTGGATAAGGTCGATACCCTCACGCAGGCTCGATACATCTTCTGTCTTGTGCATTGCGTCGGACGCACGCTCGAAATCGTCCACCAAAGAGAGCATCTCGGTGAATATCTTCTCGCCGGCTGTCTCCATCAAACTGAGTTTCTCCTTCTGGGTGCGGCGGCGATAGTTGTCATACTCTGCCATCATACGCAGGTTCTTGTCTTCCAACTCGGCGACACGAGCACGGAGCGTCTCGATCTCCTTGGCTTGCTCCTCGGTGAGGTTCGATTCTGCGGCGGCAGTGTCCGCTGCATCTGACTCGGTTTGTGCCGCATCGGTAGCGTCTACCTTCGGGGCAGCTTCGGGATTTTGAGCATTTTCGGGCTGTTCTGCCTGTGCTGTTTGCTCTACATTTTGCGCCTCGTTTTGCTCTACTTTTTGTGCGTCGTTCTTCTCCACTGTATTTTCTTCCATGTGATTGTTTTTATGTTTCTTACTCATTGTTGTTACTCCTTTTTTAGGTCGGCACCATTGCCTTATGTGGGTAGTCAATCTATGTGCCAAAGGGACGATATGTGCCATTTTGTCATAGTATTGTCATGCAGTCACGCAGGTTTGGCACAATATAGGTCGCATCGTGGCGCTGCGCTTCTGTGGTCTCTTTGTTCCACACCCAAATAGAATCGATGTCTGCTGCCTTAGCGCCTGCGATGTCGCTCGTATAACTGTCGCCTATCATAACCACCTCGCTCGGTTGCAAGTCCGGCAGTTCGGCGCGATTCGCCTCGATGGCACGCTGGAAAATTTCCGGCTGAGGCTTTTGGATATTCACTTCCTCACTCAAAATGACATGCTTGAAGTAGGTGGCAAGCCCCGTATGCTCCACCTTGTGGTATTGGCACTCGAGAAAGCCGTTGCTTACGATGGTGAGCGGGTAGCGGGCTGCCAAATAGCGCACTACCTCTTCGGCGTCCGGCATCAAGGTGCAGTACGCATTTGTGAGATAGACATACTCGTCGGCCATGCGTTTTGCCATCTCTCGCAGCGGTGTGGGGGCAAGTTGGGTATCTATCCCCATCTGGTGGCAAAGCGGGTAGAGAAAATGGTCGAGATAGAGAAAGTCTTTGGTGACTTGCCCCTTGCCATACAGCACCCAAAGGTCGCTGTTATGCGCATTGTATTTAGCGAACCACTCGTCGAAAGAATCGAACCACTCCGACAAGTGGTATTTGTCGTATAGCTCTTGCTGCGACTTGCGGGCAACGCCCATCCAGTCGCCTACGGTGTCATCCCAATCGATAAAAACGGCGCGATACATTGATGCAATGTGTAAATTTGTAGGAATGATGTATTTAGAACAATGTTTGCTGGTTGTTCGTGGGATAGGGCGTTTTGTGCAGGTGCTTGTACGCCAACTCGGTAACCTCACGACCACGGGGGGTGCGCTTGATGAAGCCCTCCTTGATAAGGTACGGCTCGTACACATCCTCGATGGTGCCTGCGTCCTCACCCATAGCCGTGGCGATAGTGTTCAATCCGACGGGCCCACCTTGGAACTTGTCGATGATGGTGCAGAGCAGTTTGTTGTCTATTTGGTCGAGCCCAAAGGTATCGATATTGAGCGCCTCCAACGCATATTGTGCGATGTCCAAATCGATGGCACCGTTGCCCTTGACCTGCGCAAAGTCCCGCACACGGCGCAACAGCGCATTGGCGATACGGGGCGTTCCACGACTGCGACGGGAAATCTCGCTTGCCGCTTTGCTGTCGATAGCGACCCCGAGCAGACCTGCACTACGGGTGACAATACCCGCAAGGACATCGGCATCGTAGTACTCGAGGTGGCAGTTGATGCCAAAACGAGCACGGAGCGGCGAGGTGAGCAGACCCGATCGTGTGGTGGCGCCGATAAGAGTAAAACGATTGAGGTCTATCTGTATAGTGCGGGCAGATGGACCCTTATCGATCATAATATCAATACGATAGTCCTCCATGGCGGAATAGAGGTACTCCTCCACCACAGGCGAGAGACGGTGTATCTCGTCGATGAAAAGGACATCGTTCGGCTCGAGGCTGGTGAGTAACCCCGCCAAGTCGCCGGGTTTGTCCAGCACGGGGCCGGAAGTAATCTTGAACCCTACGCCCAACTCGTTGGCTATGATATTGCTCAAGGTCGTTTTGCCCAAGCCCGGAGGACCGAAAAGCAACACATGGTCGAGGCTCTCGCCACGAAGTTTCGCTGCCTCAACAAAGATGCGAAGGTTGCTCACCACCTTGCTCTGTCCCGCAAAGTCGGCAAAACGAAGCGGGCGAAGGGCATTGTCCTGCTCCTTCTCGGTCATCTGTTGGCGTATATCAAACTCGCTCACTGTTTCGAATTATGAATTAAGAATTGTCCTACAGGTTCGTTGGTCTCAAACATTGAACAGTCGCAGGGAGGGGGCTACCCTCTTATGGCCTGGTGCATTGTGCGAAGAGTTCTTCTAAGTCAGGTATGTCTTCGATGCGTTTGTCGGCTCGGATTTGTCCGTGACTCAGTATGATAACACGGTCGCACATCTCACGGACTTCTTGCAGAATATGCGTCGAGAGAATGACCGTGTGGTCGTGGCTCAGGGAGCGAATAAAGGCGCGTATCTCGATCAGTTGGTTCGGGTCAAGACCCGTTGTCGGCTCGTCGAGTATCAGTAGTTCGGGGGCACCTAACATCGCCTGCGCCAATCCTACCCGCTGACGATAGCCCTTGCTCAGTTGCCCTATCTTTTTTGCCCGCTCGGGAGTGAGCCCCACGCGTGTTATCAGCGCTTCGACCTGCTCCTGTCTCTCTCGGTGAGTAGCGTGCGGGAAAGTGAGCCGTGCCATAAATAGCAGGTATTCTGCGACATACATTTCGTTGTAGAGCGGGTTCTGCTCGGGGAGGTAGCCTATGCGGGAGGGTACATCGAGGTGTGTCTCTGTGTGTTTGTCGGCGTCCCATACCCCGACGAGTATCTTCATAAGGGTGGACTTGCCCGCACCGTTTACGCCCAACAGCCCCACGACCTCTCCGCGGGAGATGGTGAGGGTAATGTCTTGTAAGACAGTCTGGTTGCCGAAGGTCTTATGGAGGTGCACTACGCGCGTCGTGTCTTGCGTATTTGTATGTCCCGTAATTGCATTGTACATAGTGGTAAAAGTGCGCAAAGGTACGAAATAAAACGGATATATGCAAGTGTACACTGTTTTTAGGGCAGACGGAGGTAAAGAGGAGCGTAAAGGTATGGCATAGTAGGCTTTATGCTATACGAATGCTTCGGTTATGCTTCGGTTATGTTATATACTTACCCGCATAAAGGCAGGGAAAGAGTAGGGGATAGATGCAGGCATAGCGGCTGGGAAATTGCGCATAAAATAGCGTATGAATAGTACAGAGAATGTCGCATAGACGGATACAAAAACGGGCAGACTGCGAAGAGTTTGCCCGTTTTTCGGTTGGTTTCCGTATGCATCCCGAGCGATGCAAAAAATGTGTATGGAAATGTGTGCCGTAGCGGCGTGTTTATCCGCCGAAGTTGTCGAAGCGAATCATATCGTCCTCTACACCCAACGAGTGGAGAAGGTCAAGCACAGTCTTTGCCATCATGGGAGGACCGCAGAGATAGTATTCTACATCCTCGGGGTCTTCGTGTTGTTTGAGATAAGTATCGCCCATTACCGGTGCAATGAAGCCCGGCGTGTACTTTACGCCTAACGAATCTGCCTTTGGATCCGGACGGTCGAGTGCCAAATGGAAATGGAAGTTCGGGAACTCCTTTTCCAATGCAAGGAAGTCGTCCAAGAAGAATACCTCGTCAATAGCACGCGCACCATAGAAGTAGTGCATTTCGCGGTCACGCGTGTTCAGTGTCTTGAGCATGTGCATAATCTGTGCACGGAGCGGAGCCATACCGGCACCACCGCCGACCCAAATCATTTCGCGCTTGCTGTCAAATACAGGGTGGAAATCACCATAAGGGCCGGACATCGTTACCTTATCGCCCGGCTTGAGCGAGAAAATATAGGTTGATGCAATACCGCAAGGCACATCTTGGAACTCAGGTCCATTCGGGCACTGGTCTTTCGGCTTGAACGGAGGCGTAGCGATACGCACGGTCAGCGTGATGATGTCGCCCTCATCGGGATAGTTTGCCATAGAGTATGCACGAATGGTGGGCTCGGTATTAACCTGATGCAGGTTGAAAAGACCGAACTTCTCCCACGAAGGAACATAGAGGTCACCTATCAGTGAGCGGTCGAAGTCCTTATAGTAGATGTCGTATGCAGGAATTTTAATCTGTGCGTACGAACCAGGAATAAAGTCCATGTGTTCGCCCTTCGGCAGTGCAACTTTGAACTCCTTAATAAAGGTAGCGACATTCTTGTTGGAGATGACGGTGCACTCCCATTCCTTTACACCCAGAACGGACTCGCTGACCTTCATCTGAATGTCTTCTTTTACCTTCACTTGGCATCCCAGACGCCAGTGCTCTTTCTGCTGCTTGCGCGTGAAATGCACAGTCTCGGTAGGCAGAATCTCGCCGCCTCCCTCAAGCACTTGGCATTTGCACTGACCGCAAGAGCCCTTTCCGCCACAGGCAGAAGGCAGGTGTACCCCTGCTTCGCCGAGCGTGGAGAGCAGCGTGCCTCCGGCGGACACTTTGTACTCTTTGTCGCCATTAATCGTAATTGTCACATCTCCCGATGCCACCAAGTATTTCTTAGCGACCAGCAAGATGATAACCAGTAGCAGTATCACGCCCAAGAAGACGCCTACTGCCCAAAGAATTGCTGTTATATTCATTGTTTGTAAAATTTATATATCCATTTACGACCACCATATACATTATGGTAAAATGTAGTATCGTATATTACCCATGTACTATCTACTATTTGGCTGATATAGAGTAAGGTATCGCCTTTTGTATCGGTAAAAAGCATATCCTCAAAGTTGTAATGGGGAAGTCCAGAAGCGGATAAGGTATCACTTTCATTTGCTTTATACAATATCTTTTTCTCCCCGCTTGCCAAACTTATTTTATTGGCTTCGATATTGCGAGAAGACACGCAATGATACTCACATACCACAGAATCCTTCGTCATATTTTGAACATGAAATTCGCTCAACGGATCCAAAGGATCCGGACCATTGCAACCGACAACAATCCAACACACCAATAGACATAGAATAATGCGAATACTACTCATAATCAATAATATATTTGACGTATATGCTCTTTATCCTCATCACTCAAATGATCTCTTTGAGCCTCAAAAAGAGTTCCGTCCTTTTTTGTCATCGTTGGTTCCCCATTTTTAGAGAAAGCATAACTGCCATACATCATAATTGATTCAAAATCAAATTTTCCATAGGCAGTTGCTGAAGTCTCCAAGAACTTATGGAATTGTATCTTTGATGTACATGTCATATTCTCAAAATATACATTGATATAGCAATCTCGATCGGGACGGCATTGCTCATGTTCCAGTGTGAGTGTATGCCCAAGTTCATGTAAACAAGTGCCTTTGCCAGGGCAATTTTTACTTATATGTACGTACGCCCAAGGTACAGCCCCTAACGAGGACACACCACATGCGTCATCAGAACAATTATCAGAAATGCACACGTGATAGTTGCAACCTATTCCCCAAGAGAAACGATTCCAACCATTATCCCGTATTTCGACAAAACGGATAGCATATTCAGAAGCCGCTTCCCATTCATCCATTGCCTCGCGCATATTTCCCATATCAGGACAACTTTCTTTGTAGTTACGATAACGAATATCAGTCAACCATTTTGAAAGCAAGTTATATCTGACGAGGCGTTTGGGAGCAGGAACACTGTAATCACGATAACCACACTCATCCTCTTCGTAGTAGTCATCGCTACTATATTGCTGATGTTCTAATTGAATGTCCTTTTCATAACAATATAGGATATCCAATTTACTATAAGCAATACCTCCCTCCATAGGAAGAATAATATCCTCATAATCTGTAGGATTTTCCTTCTCCAAATACCTTTGAATGATTGGGAAAGTGTTAAGTTCCTCCGTCAATTCAACATATAATTTAGAGAAAAATGTATCATCAGGTGTTGCCTCCAAATCAAGATCTTCTTTATCCTCAGGCAGAAAACACTCGGCAGCATCCATAAAAACAGTCTTTTTGTCGGCTATTTCCATTTCTACATACTCAGGGTACCATTGTCCCATATAGTCCAAAGCAATATCCATATACTTATTCATTATATAAGTGTATGGATACCTCAATTTCATTTCTTCCGGATATTCTGCGTAATACTCTTCTACAGAATAGTAAGGGAAAGATTCTGCTCTTTCTGTTTCCTTTGTGGTTTCTGAGGAATATGCTTTGGTACTATCTTTGGACACAGAAAACTCCTCTACGGGTATCTCATTTTGTGAGATGTCCATAGAGGTGTTTTTGCATGCAGTAAATGCTAATAGAGTCAATATGATAATGGGAAACCTTTTCATAAATGGTTTCTCCTATTAGATGTTAAGACCGGAGAAGCACATGAATGCCATTGCCATAAGACCGGCGGTGATGAATATAATACCCATACCTTGCAGGTGCTTAGGAATGTCGCTGTACTCCAATTTCTCGCGGATACCTGCCATACATACGATTGCCAACATCCATCCTAATCCGGAGCCCAGCGCAAAAGCAAAGGCATCGCCCAGATTGGCAATGGCTTTGGTATTGACGGGGTCGAGTAGAATACGCTGCTGCATAAAGAGCGAACCACCCATGATGGCGCAGTTAACTGCAATCAGCGGCAAGAATATACCGAGCGATGAGTAGAGCGATGGAGAGTACTTCTCCACAATCATCTCCACCAATTGCGTGATAGCGGCAATGACGGCGATAAAGAGGATGAAAGACAGGTAGCCCAAGCCGAGCGGATTAAGCACATGCACTTGCAGTAGATAGTTGACAGGCAAGGTTAGCACCTGCACAAAGGTAACGGCAACTCCCAAGCCCGCACTCGTTTTGACATCTTTCGATACAGCCAAGTAGGAGCACATACCCAAGAAGTATGCGAAAATCATATTGTCCGCAAAGATACTGCGGATAAACAAACTCAATGCGTGTTCCATATTACTTCTCTTCCTTATTTAGTGAGCGGTGTGCCCAGATGATACAACCAACAAGAATCAGTGCCATGGCGGGCATCATCATCATACCGCAGTTTTCGTAGCAGCCACCATTGGCTACATACCAACTCTCGGGAATAACACGATAGCCAAGCAGGGTACCTGCCCCGAACAACTCCCGAATGAACGCAATAATAACCAGTATGATAGCATAGCCGAAACCATTGCCCAGACCATCGAGAAGCGAGTCCTTTACATTGTTGGTCATGGCGAATGCCTCAAGGCGTCCCATCAATATACAGTTGGTAATGATAAGTCCGATATAGACACTCAACTGCATGGCGATGTCGTATGCAAAGGCTTTCAGTACCTCACTGACGAGCGTCACCAAAGCGGCTACGACTACTAGTTGTACGATGATACGGATACGCATTGGGATGGTCTTACGCATAAGCGAGATGACCACATTCGATAGGGCAACGATAATAGTTACGGCGATACCCATTACCAAAGCCGGCTCGAGTTGTACGGTAACTGCCAACGAGGAACAGATACCCAATATCTGAACAACAACGGGGTTGTTCTTATTGAGCGGGCCGAGTAAAACCTCTTTTGTTTTCTGTGATAACATAGGACTATTTCTCCTTTCTTGTAGTGATTGCTATAACACCATTTGCCAATTCGGCGTCGCTATACTCGGACAGTGCTGCAATTTGGCGAATGGCATTCATATCCTTGATGACATCCACTGCGGCGATGTCGTTGGTATCAATCGAGTTGATATCGCCCGAGAATACCACACCGTCCACGAGTGTAACAGGGGCTGCTTCTGCAGCTGAGGTAGAAGCACTATCGTTGAGGAACGACTCATACTCGTGCAGACGATTGTAGAGCATGTCGCTTACGCCTGTCGAGGTGATAGTTGCACCCGATACGGCATCAACCTGCTCTGCACCGTTGTCTGCAGCCTTACCCGCTTTGAGTACGGCTACGGAGCAGAGATCGCCTTGTGCATTGCGGATGTGTTTGCCGTTGAATTGGTTACGGAACTTAGCCGTTACAATCTCGGCACCCAGACCCGGAGTCTCGCTCTCGTGGTTGAAGTTAACACCATAGATGGTGTTCTTATCTGCATCGAGAGCCAGATAGCCACCGATACCTCCCCAAAGACCGGTGCCTTTGAGTTCGAACACATACTTGGTCTCGCCGTCAATGGTGGCTACATACACAGGGAGTTTCTCCTCGCCTACATAGACCGTATCGTTCACCAACGAGAGGTACAACTCAGCGGGGTTGGTGTGTGAGTAGTCCTGATTGAGCGCCACAAGAATCTGTTTCTGCTTGTCGAGCAGGGCATTTGCCTGCTGACGAGGGCTGAGCAGTTGGCTCGCAAGCGCGAGCAGCACTGCCACGATAACCACAATCACTATCGAATATACAATAGTGTAGGTATTACTATTTGTGTCTAATTTCATATCGTTCTCCTTTATTTAGTAACCACATTGGCGCGGCGGAGGCGGCGCTTGATATTGACTTGTACCACACACCAGTCGATAAGCGGAGCAAAGGCGTTCATCAACAGGATGGCGAGCATCATACCTTCGGGGTAGCCGGGGTTGAGTACACGGATGGTAATTGCCATAAAGCCTATCAAGAAACCATATATCCATTTGCCACATTCCGTACGGGCAGAAGTAACAGGGTCGGTAGCCATAAAGACAGCACCGAAAGCGAAGCCACCCGATACCAAGTGCATATACCACGGCAGGTGAGCCACAGCGGTATCCGGTCCGCAAGCGTTGTATAGCCATGCGGTCAGTGCACCACCGACAAAGATACTGAGCATCGTCTTCCATGAAGCAACGCCTGTCGTGAGCAGCAGCAATGCGCCGAGCAGGATTGCCCAACAGCAAGTCTCACCGATAGAGCCCGGAATAAGACCGTTGAACGCAGTCCAAAAGTCCACGGGGATAAGATGTGTATCGGCAGTGGTGGCAATCTGTGTCAAGGGCGTTGCACCCGAGAAGCCGTCCACAAGTTGTTTGCCGCTATCCCAACCCCAAGTGCCGCCTTCGCGTACGAAAGCGTGGTCACCCGTCATGTGTGTCGGGTAAGCAAAGAAAAGGAATGCACGCGCAATCAATGCTACATTGAATACATTATATCCTGTACCGCCAAAGATTTCCTTTGCAAAGATTACGGCAAAAGCGGTCGCCAACGCTACCATCCACAGCGGGGTGTTGATAGGCAATACGAGCGGGAGAATAATACCCGTTACGAGAAACCCTTCTTGGATCTCTTCGTGCTTCCATTGCGCTACGGTGAACTCTATACCCAGACCTACAGCGTAGGTAACAAGAATATAGGGCAGTACTGCCAACAGACCAAAACCGAATGCCTTCCACCAAAGGGCGCAGGTCATCGCACCACGCACCAATTCGCCTGTAGCGAGCAGGTGCTGATAGCCCACATTGAACATACCGAACAGCAAGGCCGGCATCAATGCCAAGACTACGATAATCATCGTGCGCTTGGAGTCGCGCCCGTCGTGGATCTGTGCGCCCACACGCTTCGAGGTGGTATTGGGCGTGAATAGGAATGTATCGAACCCGTCAAACAAGGAGTGAAGGGCGTGCAACTTGCCTCCCTCCGAGAAGGTGGGGCGAAGTTTCTCCATTACTTTATATAATCCGTTGAACATATTACTCAATCTCCTTTTTTAGGTTATCCAATGCAGTACGGACGATGGCTTGCAGCGGCATCTTGCTGGTGCAGACATACTCGCAAAGCGCGAAATCTTCGGGGGCAACCTCGTAGGCACCGAGCGCCTCCATTTTGTCGATATTGCCGGCAATCATCGCCTTGATAAGGTATTCGGGATAGATGTCCATCGGGAATACTTTGTCGTACTCGCCGCTGACAATAATCGCACGGCGACCGCCTTTGAGGCGTGCATCCCAATGGTAGTGTCTCTTGCCGCAGAGCCAACGCGTGAAAGCGCAGTCGAAGAACTTGGCAGGGTCGGTAGCACTTGTGTTGAACTGGCTGAAGCGAGGCAACAACCAGCCCATGAACTCGTGGTTCTCCGATCCTTCGTCAAGCACGGTGAACTGATTGTCGTAGAGGCTGATTATCTCGTCCAAATCTACCTGATGACCGCTCAATACATTGCCTGCAATATAGCGGCAGGGAAGTTCGGTATGGACATTGCTCTTGAATACTGCCGATACGGGCATACCGGGGAGTACATTGTAGTACTGTGCGCCATAAGCCAAAGGTCCCGTGAGTGCCACTTTCTTCTGCATATCCACAATACCCTTGACGAACAGACGCCCGATAAGCAGCAGGTCTTGGATATTGATTGTCCAGACCGTCTCGCCCTTGGCGATAGGCAGGATATGGTTAATCTGTACACCGACATTGCCTGCGGGGTGCGGGCCGAATACCTCGTACTGCGTGCAGTCTTTCAACTCACGGAACTCCGTGGCTTTTGCACCGCCCTGCAACCCGACATAGACGGGAGCAATCGTGCTCAATGCGCTGACAGCCGCCTGCAGATAGACGAGTTGTCCTTTGAGCAACCACTCGTAATTCGGCGCTACGGGAGCGGAATCGAAAGTGGAAACGAAGACCGCTTTGGGGGTCTTGCCAGGCATAGCGATACAGTCGTAGGGACGCTGTTTGATAAGCGGCCACAACCCAGACTGGAGCAAGAGCGACTTGGCGTCCTGCTTGGTATCGAATACTTGGTACGCAGTCGTGGCGTCCGCCTCAATGTCGATGGACATCACTTTGCGACGCTCACCGCGCACAACGGCAGTCACCTTGCCGCTAACGGGCGAGGTGAAGAGTATCTGCTCGTTCGCCTTGTCGTAGAACAAGGGGCTTCCTGCCTTCACGCTGTCGCCTTCTTTCACCACCACTTTGGGCTTGATACCGGCGAAATGGTCGGGCACGATATGGAAGACGGCAGGGCGGGAAACACTACCCAGTGTCTCGGCTGCTTTCCCCTCAAACGGAATGTCCAAACCACGGTTCAGTTTGATTTGTTGCATGAGATATGTTGTTTTTTTATATTATTTCGTTCTTGCTTGCGGTGGGTATCCTTTGCCTATCCCTTGCTCATCCCTTGCTGCGGCATAGCATACGGTTCGCCTGCAAAATGGCGGAGAAGACTAATACATTTTAACTTAACAAACAGCATCACAGAAAACACTCCGCGCAAAAAGCGCACAAAGGTACATTTTTTATTTGGAATACGAAAATCCCATGCTTATTTTTCCAAAGAATTGTCTATGTGGAAAAAATGATGTACTTTTGTGGATAAATTATCGAATGAATCTATGATTGGTATCTTGGCTTTGGTGGCTGCTTTTGCGGTCGAAACGGCAAAAACAGTGTCTGTCAGCGGGGTGGTGCCAGAGGGCGCAACCGCCGTTTTCAGCAGTACGGGAAAAGGAAAACAACTCACGGGCGGCAAGCAGGCGACCCTCACGCTTACGGGGTGGCAGAATGTGGAGATAGAGTCGGTACGGCTCTCGATGTGTTCCAACAAAAGTGCGGGTGCGGGCAGTCTGGAGATGACGGTGGACGGCGCAACGGTATGGACAATCAATAACAGCGGTTTCGATAAGTGGTACGGCTCGTATACGAATGAATATGTGGATATTATACATACTTTCGGTACGGCGGTGCCTACGAAAGAAGGAAAAATTGAAATTGTAATACAAAGTTCGCAAAATTCACTTTATATTGCGAGTTACGACATAGTCTATCGCAAAGCCACGCCTCGCGCCTATACTGTTACGCTTCACGAGGAGGACGGCAGCCTGTCCGTACTGACCGAAACAGCGGTCGGCAGCGGGGTCGAACTGCCTGAGCGTGCGGATTTGGAGGAGTGGAAATTCCTCGGTTGGACAACGCAACCGGTGGATATATCGACCCGCAAACCGACTGTTCTGCAAGCCGGTACGACCTACTCGCCTACCTGCGACACCGACCTCTATCCGCTCTATACCGACGATATGCACGAAGCGCCGAGCCTGCTGCAACGCACAGATTGTCGGTCGGGTATGTATGCCATTGCTTTTCCTGTGCTGAATGCGGTCTATGCAGGCGGCGTGGAGAGCGGTACGATGGCGGTCGAGGAGATTACGCTCACGAAAGACCCGGACAACAGCCTGTGGGAACGCGGGTTCGACATTGCCGACGGGATGATTTACTACATTGATTTTCTTGCAGACAGTACGGCTACCATTCAGCATTGTGCCACGGCGACCTGGGTGGGCTGCAAGAGCGGCAAACTGTATGATACGCCTACCCATTGGCACTACCGCGTCTGCCCCGATTCCACGGTGGCGTTTTTCCTGCCTGCGGACAAGGCGGACGCCGTGCAAGCCCTGTGGTTGGATGTCGCTTCTCTCGACAAAGGCGGCTACTATTACGCCAAGGTTAGTTCGCTGCCAGAGAGCAAGTTATCGTGTATGGCACTGCTCTACGAAGCCTATGTGCCGGAGGGGTTGGTGCAGTATTCCACCCACCCGCGGCGTGTGGCAATAGACCGTGTGGTTGCTCCCGAAACGCCCCCGCAGGAAGTGCGTATTGGGCTCTACCGTTTCACCATCCAAAATGGAAAAAAGACACTGCATTTGGATAGATAAGATATTTTTCGTACCTTTGCAAATCTGTTGGGTAATCGGGCAATCCGCCCAGGGTACGATGGGGCAATGGACGGGGCAATGGGGGTTTAACCTTATGATACGGATAGTACAACCATTGATAAGAAACTATTAACAAGCAATGAGGATACAATGAGGATGCGAGGAGGATACTGCCAAGTAGCGTCCGCTTTCGAACCACCGTCGAACCACCGTCGAATCACCGTCGAACCACCTCCGAAGAAACCACGGCGCAAAGAAAGACCAAAAACGACCTGTAGAACAGAGAAAAACCATCAAAAATGAATCGAACGAAGCAACTTTTTTTAAGCATACTCCTCCTGTTGCCCTTGTCGCTGCGGGCAGACTTGGCGACAGACCTTTTGGACAAGAAGTACAACGCCAGCCTTCTCTCCGATGCCGAACAGGACAGTATCCTGGGCAATACCGACGAGGGGCGTTTTCGCCTCGAGACCGAGAACAAACAGACTCTTTTCCGCCACTCTTTTGCTGCGGACTACTATATAGTGGATTCCCAACGGAATACCCGCAAGCACCTGAGCGACACCCTCGTACGGGACGCCGTCCTCTCTCCGAACGGGCGGTATATAGCCTTTGTGCGTGGCAATAACCTCTACCTGCATAAGTTGGATTTCGGAACGGAAGTCGCCGTTACGACCGATGCCGATCCCGAGATACTCAACGGTATGACCGACTGGCTCTACGAGGAGGAGTTCGGTGCGACCGCACTCTTCGCTTTCTCGCCCGACTCTCGTCAGTTGGCGTTTGTCCGCTTCGACGAGACGCCCGTGCCGACCTACGAGTGGCAGGAGTTCCTCGGCACGACCTATCCCAGGACGGCATCCCTGCGTTATCCCAAGGCGGGCGAGCCGAACGCACGGGTGTCCGTGTGTGTCTATGATATTCAGACCAAGACCATCCGCACCATGCAGACCCATGCGGCGGACGAAGATATATACATCCCCCGCCTGCGCTGGACGACGCCCGTTGTTTCGGGCAAGAACAACACGCCTGCCGACCTCGTGGTGCTCAAACTCAACCGCGACCAAACCCGCATGGAGGTGCTGCTCTGCAACCCCAAATCCACCGTGGCACACACCCTCTACAGAGAGGAGAGCAAAAGCGGCTACGTGGATTTCGAACTCTTCGACCAATGGCAGTGGCTTTCGGACAACCGTATCGTCGTCGTCAGCGAGCAGAACGGCTGGCGTTCGGCTTATCTCTATTCTGCGCAGGGTATTCGCCAAAAGCAACTGACGCCCAACGGCATCGACCTCACGGCAGTCTATGGCTATGACGAGAGTACACAGACGCTCTACTACCAAGCCGCCACCACCCCGATGACGCGCGACGGCTACCAAGTGTCGCTCAAGCGCCCTGTTCCCGTCCGCTTGACCGAAGGCGAGGGGACGCACCGCCTCGCTTTCTCTGCGGACTATCGGCGTATGATAGACGACTACTCGTCGGATACACAGCCGAATATCTATACCCTGTACGCCCTCGCCAAGGACGGCACGAAGCGTGCGTTGCGTGTCGTCAAAGAGAACGACTCGCTGGCGAAGGAGTGGCAAGCCCTCTCCCTGCCGGAGAAGCAGTACCTTACAGTCCCCACCGAGCGGGGCGACAGCCTCAATGCCTTTATGCTCAAGCCCTCTGGCTTCGATGCAGCGAAGAAGTACCCTGCTGTGGTCATACAGTACTCGGGTCCCCAGAGCCAACGGGTACTCAACCAATGGTACAAACGCTGGCAATACCACTACCTCGCCGCAGCCGGCTATGTCGTGCTGTGCGTTGATACACGCGGTACCGACTGCCGCGGGTGCGCGTTCCGCCATGCGTCCTATATGCAACTCGGCACGGTCGAGGCGCAAGACCTCGTCAGCACGGCGCACTATCTGCAGTCCCTGCCCTATGTGGCGGCAGACAAAATAGCACTCGTAGGCTGGAGTTATGGCGGGTTCCAAACGCTCACCACGCTCTCTTGTGTCGACTGCCCCTATCGCTGTGGCGTGGCGATTGCGCCCGTTACGGATTGGAGGCTCTACGATTCGGCGTACACCGAGCGTTATATGCGCCGCCCGCAGGTCAACGAAGGCGGATACAACGCCGCTTGTCTTACCGACAAAGGCAGCAGCCTGAACGCCGACCTGCTGATTGTCCACGGCTTGGCGGACGACAATGTACACGCCCAGCATACGCTGCTCTACACCGAGTCGCTGGTCGGTGCAGACCGCCCGTTCGAGGAGCAACTATACCCCGATGACAACCACTTCCTCAAGAAGCGCAACAACTACTACCACTTGCACCGCCGGCTGCTGCGCTTCCTCGAGACGGAGTTGAAATAAGAACAATCCCTGCCGGGCGTGAAAGTAACGCCAACAAACACCGAAAGTAGTGAGCGCTTAACCTGAAAATCAAATAACTAAACTAATTGTAATACTATGACACACAAAAGAAAACGAACCGCACTGCCGATTGTAGTGATGTTCCTCTTGTTCTTCATGATTGCCTTTGTGACCAACCTCTGCAACCCGATGGCGGTCATCGTGAAGAACCACTTTACTATCTCCAACTTTGCCGCCCAATTGGGCAATGCCGCCAACTTCATTGCCTACGCCGTCATGGGTATCCCCTCCGGCTTGCTGCTCAAGAAGGTAGGCTACCGCAAGACCGCACTCATCGCCGTGCTGACGGGCTTTGCCGGTGTACTGCTGCAGTGGATTTCGGGCTTCGACAGCGTACAGAGTTTCTGGGTCTATCTCGCAGGCGCATTCATCGCAGGCTTCTGTATGTGTATGCTCAATACGGTGGTCAACCCGATGCTCAATACCCTCGGTGGCGGTGGCAAGAAGGGTAACCAGTTGGTGCAATTCGGTGGCGTGCTCAATTCGCTCGGTGCCGTCCTGGTGACGATCATCATGGGACACCTCATCGCCGATGCAGCCAAGGCGCAGTTATCCGATGCCACACCGGCGCTTATGATTGCGCTCGGCGTCTTCGCCTTTGCGTTCATCGTCCTGCTTGCCGTCAAGATTCCGGAGCCTATCCTGGAAGCAGAGGAACACGCCGCAAAGCACGGCAAGTCGGGGGAGAGTTACTCCGCTTTCTCGTTCCGCCACTTTAACTTGGGTATTCTCGCTATCTTCCTCTATATGGGCATCGAAGTCGGTGTGCCGACCTATGTGCTTCAGTACCTCACTACACTGCCTACCGCCACTATACCGGGGCTGGGTGTCGATCCCGACATCGCTGGAGGTATCGTGGCACTCTACTGGTTCTTGATGCTCATTGGGCGCCTGATAGGCGGACTTGTCGGCGGCAAGGTATCGAGCCGTGACCAGATTACGGTTGTTTCCGCGCTTGCGCTCGTACTGATCTTGTTGGGTATGTTCCTGCCGCAGGATATACAGGTCTCTTTCTTTGGCATAGAGTGGGAGAAAATGGAACTCATCGAAGCGCCTGTGCCTATCGGTATCGTGCCGCTCGTATTGGTAGGGCTCTGTACTTCCGTTATGTGGGGAGGTATCTTCAATATGGCTGTCGAGGGGCTGGGGCGTTATACCTCCATTGCCTCGGGTGCGTTCATGACCATGGTCTGCGGCGCAGGTATTCTGATTCCGTTGCAGGGTCGCTTGGTAGATGTCTTCGGCAACTTCCAGATGAGTTACATCATTGTCCTCCTCTGCGCAGCCTACATTCTCTTCTATGCCCGCATCGGCAGTAAGAATGTCAACAAGAATATCCCTACCGACTAACGGTTTCCGTACCGCTGCATAACGGCTGCTGTATGGCTGTGTAAAAGCCGTTATATCATTGCGTGGCGGTTGTTGTATCATCGGTTATCGGCTGTTATACCCACGATAGGACTATCACCGTGG
>CAVFHY010000050.1:0-18378 GCA_963622445.1 Bacteroidaceae bacterium | reverse complement strand
ACAAACATAAGACAAACATAACGCATTAGTCTTAGTTCTCACTCGTATAAAATCGACAATTTTAACCACGAGAAGTAAGTTTTTTAGCGTTCACGCTTTGGCGTGGACTTTACTTCTAAATTCGTGGTGATGGTGTTTGGCGATACCTATACGAGTGGATTGAAAAGTTTAGTCCACTTTTTTTGTGCATACCCCAACCCACAAGACTACGGTCTCCGCCGAAACACCGCAAGCAAGTAGGCAATATAGTTCTCAAATTCAACTAAACATGAAAAGGATAATAACTACAATTTTGGTGGGAATGGCTTTCGTTTTGACTATACAAGCCGCCCTAACATCAGGTTCTTGCGGTGAACACTTGCAGTGGTCGTATAATTCCGAAACCCGTGCTTTCGTCATTACTGGCTATGGAGATATGTACGATTATGATCAAACAGCAGATAGACCATGGGATGTGGAAGGAGGTTACGCTACATCTATTTCTCTTCCTGACGGACTGACCCATATTGGCAATAATAGTTTTCGGTCATTTAATCATGTTACAAAAATAACAATCCCTACAAGTGTAATAAGTATTGGTATTGATGCATTTATGGAATTTGGAAGAGGTGAAGATGCACTGATAACCATTGAGATCCCGGATAATGTGGAAACTATTGGTAGGGGGGCTTTTCGTTGGATTACCAAGGTGTCAAAGGTAATTATTGGTAAAAATGTAAAAAGCATAGATGGCGATGCGTTCACTGACAATGCATATTATACAAATACGCCGGTGTATGTTAATGCGTTGCTGCCTCCATACATATCAAAAGGTGTATTTGATGATAAAGCTCAAATTTATGTCCCCTGTGATGCTCAAGAAACTTATGCAAATGCCGATGTTTGGAAGGTAATGCCTCTTAAATACCATTACAATAATCGTATCAAGGCATTGTCAACAGAAGGAGGGACTGCTCAAATAGATAGTATTGATTGCAATTATAGCAATGTCTATTTGCGCGCTATTCCCGCAAATAGTACATATCGCTTTGTGCGTTGGTCGGATGGCGAAACCGACAACCCGCGCACGCTTGTACTGACGCAAGACACTACGATCACGGCTATATTCGAAGAAATACCCTACTACACTATCTCTGCAAGTTGCGACAAAGAGAAAGGTGTGATTTATAACGGATGGTATGAGTTTGAGAGTGGTAAGTATCAGGCAAACACCAAAATAACATTGGAAGCAGAGAGTGCGGACAAATACAAATATGTCTTTTCCCATTGGTCGGATGGCGAAACCGACAACCCGCGCACGCTTGTACTGACGCAAGATACTACTATTACGGCTATCTTTGAGGATATCCCCTATCGCACCGTAACACTTATGGGACAAAGTCTGTCTGGAAGCACCTACAGTGAACGGTACGGCAAGCAGTCGTTCAGTTACAAATCCTATTATACTTTCACTATTCGTAGCGGGAGGTATATCAACATACAAGAGAATGGCTCTTGTGGTGAATGGTTGGGTTGGAGCGACGGCGAGACTACCAACGAGCGTCAAGTAACGATTGTCTCCGACACAACAATTTATTCCCTCTTCGACCCCACATACCACATAGACATTACTGCTGATGAAAACGGGTATCTGTATTCAGGAGACATACATCGTGTTTTCTACGGCTGTTCAAGCGATTCATTGAGCGTCTGCGCTTATCCCGATGAGGGTTACTACTTTACAGGGTGGAGCGACGGAAATCGTGCATTATGTCGCTCCGTAGTGTATGGCGAGCCGTATCAGGATATAACGCTGACGGCACAGTTCGCACCTTGCCGACAGGTGGCAGTATTGGTCGGCGTGGAATCAGCCTGCAAGGATATGGGTTCCGTAAGCGGTAGCGGTATGTACAAGACCGGCGACAATGTGGTTATTACCGCCACACCCGCTGCCGGGTATCACTTCGTGGAGTGGAGTGATGGCGCAGGCAGTATGGTACGCAGCCTGTATCTTATGTCCGATACCACGCTCTTTGCCACCTTTGCCGTGGGCGAATATGGGGGCAAATGTGGCGACAACCTCTATTGGACTTGGGACAACGGTATCCTTTCCATTACGGGTACGGGCGATATGGACTTGACTAACTACCCCGCATGGGAGCAATATGCCATTGACATAGACTCTGTCTCTTTCCCCGACTGTATGACCTCCATCAGCCCCAAGGCATTCACCGGACAACATGCTATGAGCGGTCTTGCACCTTCACAAACCTACTTGCAGTCGTTGCAACAAGCCAATCACTTTATTGTATGTATTCGCTTCCTTGACGCTGTGTGCAACGACATCGTGTGGGCAGGACCCTACAATAACTGGAGTTTGGAACTCAGCAGCATGCTGTATTTCCAAAGGGTGCCGGGGTATCCAGAGTGGTATTATGTGAATGCGCCCTTGTCGGATGACATCTTGAGCGGCGACGAAATAGGAAAGCCCGTGCAGTTGGATAATGACGGCGCTTTCAGTTGGGAATATCAGGCGGGCGACCCCGACTCATGGAGCGTGGTTGCCGGTTCTGTCGCAGCAAGAGATGGCTATGTGCAGGAATCCCAATTATACAACTATGTGTATAGTCAGGGACCATTGGTGCTTGTCTCATCGTATTTCAAGAATACACCTTGCACCAACACGACAGCAGCGAAGGGTGCAACTACGACACGGACATCCTATTCCCTTAAAAGCGTGGTAATTCCCGCTACCGTATCACTTATCGGCGCAGATGCATTTGTGGGATGCCCCAATTTGCGCCACTTTGAATATCAGGGCAATACACTGACTATCGAGTCGTCCATCTGGGCAGATAACTATATGTATATGTCGTATGTTCGTGCGAATACAGATGCTCTCTACGGCATTTCGTATGCCGATACGGTTTCCGTATCCAATGGATATGTCTATGTGAATAACTTGCCCTATAGCACCTATTATGATTTGAGAGGGGCAAGCAATTGGAGCCTGACACTGAACAATCGAAATGACTTGCGGGTACTCTATTTGCCGGATAGTTTGGAATGGATAGGGAACTCTGCATTTATGAGCGACAAGCACTTGGGAGGCGTTACCATACCGGAAAAAGTAACCTTTATCGGAGAAAGTGCTTTCGAGGATTGCCGCTCATTGGATAGCGTTGTCTTTGCGGGCAATCTGGTGCAGACGATAGGTGATTGGGCGTTCTACAACTGCCACAGCCTGCGCACTCTGACGCTGCCAGAGGGAATAATGACCATCGGCAACGGCGCATTCTATGGCTGTACCTACTTGAGCGAACTGGTATTGCCGAGTACGGTAGAATCGATAGCCGACAACGGCTTTGCACTATGTAGCAAGTTGTGCAAGATAACGGTTGCCGCAACCACACCTCCGCAGATTGATGCCAAGACCTTCGAGGATGTGGACAGAGCAACGCCCGTCTATGTGCCTTTTGGTACACGCAACGACTATGCCAACGCACCGTGTTGGAAAGAGTTCTTTAATATCACAGAGACTTCTTCGACCGCGATTGACAATACCACTACGGGCAATAAAACCGATGTGTGCAAAGTCTTCCGCGACGGACAAATCTATATCCTTCGTGGCGGTAAGGTTTACACACTGACCGGCGTAGAGGTAGAGTAAGGACCTCCGACCTACCCTCATTAGCGACAGCACTCTATCGGAGGGGAATAAGGACTGCATATAGTTATGGGCTGCGCCACTGCGCAGTCCATAATTGTATGCACACCTAAAAGTTGTGGGTGAATTCACCCAAATATATTCCACTACTTGTTCGTTAATTTTCCTGTTCTGTCCTGCTGTACCCTGTGGATAGCCCATTCGTAAAAAGTGCCGATTTTTAAGATCTTCCGTGCTGTCCGACTCTGAAAAAAGTAGTGTCAAACAGCAAGGGATGCGCAAAGGATACGCAGGGGATACGCTACCTATACAAAGTGCCGTTTTTTAAGATGGACAGCAATAGTTTTTTTTTCGCACTTCTAATGTGAACTTAGGGAGGATACAAAATGAGGACATAAGGAGGATACAAATAGGATATGAGGAGAATGCAAGGAGGATAGGCGAAGCCGGAAAGGTCGTTCGTCTGTGGTGATTCGCCACCATTAGGCATTGAATAGTAGAGGCTGCGACCCCTTGCGGGTTGCAGCCTCTACTACATACATAAGCCCTTTTTCTTATGGGCGGATGTTTAACTTTGTCCCTTGCTTACTTGGCGTAGTTGATGGCGCGGGTCTCGCGGATAACCGTCACCTTCACTTGTCCAGGATAGGTCATCTCGTCCTGAATACGCTTTGCCAAATCGAACGAGAGCAACTCCGTGTCCTTGTCGCTGATCTTGTCAGCTCCGACTATCACGCGCAGTTCACGGCCTGCCTGCAGAGCATAGGTCTTGATAACACCAGGGAAAGACATTGCCATGTTCTCCAAGTCGTTCAAGCGCTTGACATAGTTCTCCACAATCTCACGGCGTGCGCCCGGGCGTGCACCCGAGATAGCATCGCAGGCCTGTACGATAGGCGCGATAAGCGATTTCATCTCGCACTCATCGTGGTGTGCACCTACAGCGTTGCAGATGTCGGGCTTCTCGCCGTACTTCTCGCAGAGTTTCATGCCGAGTTCTGCGTGCGGCAGTTCGACATCCTCGTCTGCTACCTTACCTATATCGTGCAGCAGTCCCGCACGGCGTGCAGCCTTGACATTCAGCCCCAATTCGGCAGCCATGGCGGCGCAGAGGTTGGCGGTTTCGCGTGCGTGTTGCAGCAGGTTCTGCCCATAACTGGAGCGGTATTTCATCTTGCCCACAAGGCGCACCAGTTCGGGGTGCAAGCCGTGGATACCGAGGTCGATGGTGGTGCGCTTGCCCGTCTCGATGATCTCCTCTTCCACCTGTTTCGATACCTTGGCTACCACCTCTTCGATACGCGCAGGGTGGATACGCCCGTCCTGTACCAACTGGTGGAGGCTGAGGCGTGCTATCTCGCGGCGAACGGGGTCGAAAGCCGAGAGTGTGATCGCCTCGGGGGTATCGTCGACGATAATCTCGACGCCCGTAGCGGCTTCGAGCGCACGGATGTTACGCCCCTCGCGCCCGATAATGCGTCCCTTCACCTCATCGTTGTCGATATGGAAGACCGACACGGTGTTCTCTGCCGCTGTCTCACTCGATACGCGCTGAATGGTCTGGATGATAATCTTCTTCGCCTCTTTGCCGGCAGTCAAGCGTGCATCGTCCATTATCTCGTTGATATACGACATCGCCGCCGTCTTCGCCTCGTCTTTGAGCGACTCCACGAGTTGTTTCTTTGCCTCCTCGGCAGACATACCGCTCAGTTGCTCGAGTTGCTGCTCTGCCTTATGGTGCATTTTCTCAATCTCCTGGCTCTTAAATTCAAGCGCTTTCTGTTGCAGTTCCACCTGCTGTGCTTTTTGGTTCGCATCGTTCTGTGCCCGCTGAATATCGCCTTGGCGTTGGTTGAGTTGCTGCTCGCGCTGCTGGAGGCGTTGCTCCTGCTGCTGCTGCCGCTTCTCTTGTTCGCGCACCTGATTGTCGTGTTCTAACTTGAGGGCAATGAATTTCTCCTTTGCCTCGATCACTTTGTTTTTCTTCAGTACCTCTGCCTCCTCCTGTGCTTTCTTCAAGATGCTCAGGCTGCTGAAACGGAGTATCGCATAACTGATACCCGCACCAGCCAGTGCGCATCCGATTGCAATAAGAATATAGAGTACTGTACTAATGGCAAGTAACATCATATATTTAGTGTTTTAGTTTTATAGTGTTTTAGTTGGTTGTGTTGTTTCGTTGTGGGGCGTTGTCTGTTGCGGCTTGCGTTTCGCCCCCTCTTTTGGAGAGGGTGTGGCGGCAAGTGCTTGGCGGAGCAACTCGTTCATCTCGCTCAGTTTCTTCTCCACTGGCGCAAGGTTCTTCTCGCGGGCATCGCTCTGCAGGTTGGTGGCAGCCTCGAGGGCCACATAGACCCAGAGCAGTTCTGCCGAGGCACTATGGACGCGCGAGGCGTAGAACTGATACCGCCGGTTGAGCAATGCGGCTGCGGTACGGTAGTCTGCCTCTTGCGAACGCGGTACCTGAAGCGTGATGGTGTGTGCGCCCAATTGCAGGGTAATACGCTGTCGGTCTTCCATAGGGAGTTACTGTTTGAGTGCCTCAATGGCGTTATCCACTTGGCGTATCAGTTGCGTAATGCGCTTGTATGCCTCGTCGCGTTTCTCCCGCCCCGTGAATGCCAGCGCATCGTGAAGCCAGGTGCACTGCTGCAGGAGTTCAAGGTTCTCGCTATGGGTGCGCTTTATCTCTTGGCGCTGGTCTTCGACTTTCGCCCGCAGTGCCTCGTTCTCCTGCTGCAAGTCGCCAAGGCGTTGCAGCAAGGCGTGCAGGTTCTGCTCGAGCGAATCCAAGGTCTCCATAGCATCGCGAGTGTTTAGAACGAATAGCCAATACCCAATCCGAGTACGCCCTTGAATTGTACCCGCTCGGCGGCGTGGGTGTATTTCTCTCCGTCTGCGTTGGTGAAAGTCTTGTCGATCTTCACACCGTTGTAGTACTTCAGCGAAGTGGTAAGCGATACCTGCAGGCATTTCAAGAATTGGTAGGAGATGGTGAAATCCCAATCTACATCGAAGTTACCGAAGCGGCGGTTGTTGTCTCGGTAGCCTTGGTATTCCATTTCCGAGAAATCAATTTTGTTGTCCCCGAGGTCTGCATAGAGCGTACCGTCGGTTGCTTTATAGATTTTCGTTTTGTCCCATGCATAGGGGGTATAGAGCCCTACGGTAGTCAGAATCTTGAGATCTTTGTAGGTGTAGTTGATGCTTCCCTTGAGCGACAGACCCAACTCGGCACGAAGGTTCTTGTCGTAGTCCTTCGTAACGACGCCCGTTTCTTCGTCAGTCTTGTATTTCCAAACAGAGTATTTGTCTTTCAGTGCGTACTCCAACTCGCGAACACCGTATTTGTCAGCGTCTTCCTTGTATTCCGCATAGTTCTCTGCATATTTCTCGCTCATGCTTTTGCTTACATAGACCGAGGTCAAACGCCCTGCAATAGGCGAGAGATAGACCGAGAAGATGTCGTTCGGCTTCCAGTCAATACCGACCGAGATGTCTGTGTACGAAGGCGCGAGGAACTTGGAGATGATAGGGTCAAAAGCCTCCGTACCGTTGTAGTTACGACCAAGGTCGAACTGGCTCTGGAATCCGCCCAGCACCGTGAGGTACCATGTTTTTTCAAACTCCCAACCGAATTTGGTGGAGAAATTGATATGGTCGCTCGACTTCTGGAACTTGTCGTATTCTTGGTCTATCCACGACATACCATACTCCAAGTCCAAATTGCTGTCCCATGCGATATTGTTCTCGTGGTAGAGTAGGCGCAGTTTGGTCGACGCCACGGCATTTACATTGTTATTACCACCGGCTGCCCAGTTCCAAAGCCCCGTAGCGGCTGCATTGAGTCCTACAACACCCGAGAACTTCCAAGCCTTCTCTCCCGTATCGACCTTTTGGAGGTCGCCTTTTGCGGATTGTGCAGCAGCGGCTTGGCTCTGTACGGTAGATTTATTTACCTCTTGTGCGAAGGCGATTGTACTAAACAAGCAAAGCGTAACAAGTGTAAAAACCTTTGTTTTCATTGTAATTACAAAAATGTTAGAATAGTGATTGTCTGTCAATAGATTCCGTCTATGTGCGACAGAGACAAAGCCCGTCCCCGCCAAATTGTGTGCAAAGGTACGAAAAAGTCGGCACATACACAAGAATGCCTGCTGTAAATGTGCAAATTTGTAAGCGGGGAAACGGGTAAACAAACACATCAGGGCTACCCGCTGGGGCAGCCCTGATGTGTGTAATGTATGGGATACTTTAGCCTACAACGCCACTAAAGCCCATGAACGCCATTGCCAACAGACCAGCGGTCAAGAGTGCAATAGGCGTGCCTTGCATTGCCTTAGGTACCTTGCTGAGCGCTAATTGCTCGCGGATACCCGCAAACAGAATCAACGCCAACGAGAAGCCGATAGCCGTAGCAAAGGCGAACAGCGTACCAGTCAGCAAGTTATGGTCTAGCGCACCCGGGAGTTTGTTGGTGCCGTTAGCCACCATAATAGCCACACCCAGAAGGCAGCAGTTGGTGGTAATCAGCGGCAGGAACACGCCCAGCGCCTGATAGAGCGAGGGAGACACTTTCTTCAATGCAATCTCAATCATCTGCACCATGGCAGCGATAACCAAGATAAAAAGAATGGTCTGCAAGAACTCCACATGCCAGAGAATCAACAGCTTCTGCAATAGGTAAGTAACCACCGTGGCGAGTGTCAAAACAAAAGTAACGGCTGCACCCATACCGAGCGCTGTGTCGATTTTCTTACTGACACCCAAGAAAGGGCAGATACCCAAGAACTGGCTCAATACGATATTATTAACGAATATCGCAGAGATAAATATCAGGAAATATGCCATAGTTTATTTCTTCATTAGTTTATGAACAATAGCCATCAGGTAAGCCAACACGATGAAAGCACCCGGGGCGAGAACGAAGATGAGCATGCCGTAGGTTTCAGGGAAGATATTCAGCCCAAAGATACAGCCTGTACCCAGTAACTCACGAATAGAACCGATAACGGTCAGCGAGAGTGTGAAGCCAAGCCCCATACCCAGCCCGTCGAGTGCCGACAGACCGACGCTGTTCTTGGCAGCAAAAGCCTCGGCACGACCAAGCACGATACAGTTCACCACAATCAGCGGAATGAACAGACCCAACACATCGTATATACCCGGCAGATACGCCTGCATAACGAGTTGGACAATAGTCACAAAAGCGGCAATCACCACGATGAAAGCAGGGATACGCACCTTATCGGGAATAAGGTTCTTCAGCAGCGAGATGGCCGCATTGGAGCATACCAACACGAACATCGTTGCCAAACCCATAGACATACCGTTGATAGCCGAAGTGGTAGTGGCCAGCGTAGGGCACATACCGAGCACCAAACCAAAAGTAGGGTTCTCTTTCAAGATACCATTGGTCAGCGTTTTGAGAGCGTTATTCATTATTTGCCTCCTTTTCTTCTAAAGTCGTTGTTTCCTCTGCATCCACTACGGGTTTCGCTTCGTTTTCGTTCACCTCTACCTGTTGACTAGCCCCCGAAGCGGCATTGACATCTGCGCCGTTAAGCGCAGCATACGCCGCATTGACCGTACGCAGGAAGGCACGCGAGGAGATGGTGGCTGCCGTAATGGCATCTACATCGCCGCCGTCTTTGCTGACGGTGAAGTTACCCGTTGCCTGCTTGCCGATGATATTGCCTTTGCCGCTCTTGAACCAAGCGGGCATCTTGGCGCCCAAACCCGGGGTCTCGTTTTGTGTCAGTACCTCGTAGCCGACAATGGTATTAGTAGCATCAAAGCCGACCATTACCTCAATAAGTCCGTTGAAACCGTTCTTATCGTTGGCTTTGACCGCTGCACCGACAAACTCGTTGTTCTTGTATGCCTTGTAGATAATAATACCGTCGTGCTCCTCCGGCTCGGCAATGCTGTCGTGCTCGGGCAGAACCGAACTGATAGCCTTGGTCTGCTTCTCGGCGGCAGCTTTCGCAATGGTGTCTTGCGTCAGCAGGTTAGCCCCTGCCAGCGCCGCTGCGGCTACAATCGTAATGCAGCCCAACGAGAGAAGCATGTTGGTAAGTGTACTTTCCAGTTTTTTCATACCTCTACCTCCTTATTTCTTCTTTTTCTCGCCGAAGCGCTTCGGACGAATATGGTTCAACAAAGGAACGCATGCGTTCATAATCAGGATAGCGAACGACATACCTTCGGGATAAGCGCCCCATGTACGGATAACCATCACGATAAAGCCAATACCGATACCGAAGATAATTTTACCGCACGCCGTCATAGGCGAAGTTACATAATCGGTTGCCATAAAGAATGCACCCAACATGATACCACCCGTGCAGAGTGTAAGGGCTACATATTGTGCCGTGGTCATACCCTCGGGCAGCGCACCGCACCAGCCTGTAACGGCTGCGAAGAGTGCTACCGTAGCGAGAATGCTGACAGGAATATGCCAGGTAATCACGCGTGTACAGATGAGGAATATACCACCTGCGAGCAGTGCCAGTGCGCAAACCTCGCCTAACGAACCGCCCATTGCACCTACAAAAGCGTCCCATATGCTCGGCAGTTGGCTTACTACCGACGCATCGCCGCCCTTAATGCCTTGCTTCAGGAGAGCAAGCGGGGTTGCGCCTGTCTCCGCATCCACATAACTACCGCCGAAGCCTAACGGACGCGGCCAAGTGGTCATCTGTACAGGGAAGGCAATAAGCAAGAACACACGCCCTACGAGAGCAGGGTTGAAGGGATTCTGCCCCAAGCCGCCAAAGGTCATCTTACCGATACCAATCGCCACGAGTGCGCCTATCAGGATAATCCACCAAGGCAGGTTGCTCGGCAAGTTGAATGCCAAGAGCAGACCCGTCAGGATAGCCGAGCAGTCGCAAACTGTCGGTTTCTGTTTCAGGATAAATTTTGCTATCAGCCATTCGAAAGCCACGCAGGCAACCACGCTGATAGCCGCTGTAATCAATGCTCCCCAGCCGAACTCAACCACCGAAACAATATAGGCGGGCAAGAGTGCGGCAATCACAAGAAGCATATTTTTCCGGACACTGTCGTTGCTGTGTGCATGAGGTGCCGGTGCTACTATAAGTTGTTTCATATCTATTCAAGAATTATGCGTTACTTCTTTTGCGCCGCTTGACGCGCACGGATAATACCTCCCACGGTGCCTTTGCCCATACGGATATAGTCGAGCAGCGGACGGTTGCTCGGGCAGGTGAACATACAGCAGCCGCAGTCGATGCAGTCCATCACATCGTGTTTCTCCATCTCGTCCCACATCTGGAACGAAGCGAGTTTGGAGAGCAGGTAGGGCTCCAAGCCCATCGGGCAGGCATCTACGCACTTGCCGCAACGGATACAATTCTCCGGCTCCTTACGCAGGCTCTCTGCTTCGGGCAGGAAGAGCATACCGCTCACACGCTTGTTGGCGGGCATATCGATATTGTTCATAGCGCGTCCCATCATCGGGCCACCACCGATTATCTTACCCGTATCTTCGGGCACGCCACCGGCTAGTGCAACTACATCGCTCAACGGCGTACCGAAACGCACCGAGTAGTTACCCGGTTTCTGCAGGCTCTTACCTGTAACGGTCATCACACGAGAGATAAGCGGTTTATTCTTCTGTACAGCCTCATAGACCGCATAGATAGTTGCCACATTGTCCACTACGGCACCTACCTCGATAGGCAGCGCACCGCTCGGCACTTGGCGGCGGATACAAGCGTCTATCAACTGTTTCTCACCACCTTGCGGGTACTTGAGTTTCAGCGGTTTTACCTCGATACCAAGGGCTTTACTGGCAAGGTCTTTCATGTGCGCAATGGCATCGGGTTTGTTCTTCTCGATACCGATAATGGCACGATGAATACCCAAGGCCTTCATCAGAATCTGAATACCAATGATAATCTCTTCGCCGTGCTCAAGCATCAATTCGTGGTCGCAAGTCAGATACGGTTCGCACTCTACGCCGTTGACAATCAACACCTCTGCGGTCTTGCCTGGAGGCGGCAGCAGTTTGACATGCGTCGGGAAGCATGCGCCACCCAGACCCACGATACCGGCCTCGGCAATTTTGTCCACAATGGCTTTCGGTTCCAGCGTGCAGTCACGCTTGATAGTCGCCGTGCGGTCGATCGTCTCGAGCCACTCGTCGCCCTCTACATCCATAAAGATAGCGGGCATACGCATTCCCCATGCGTCCACGGTGCTGTCAATTTTGGTAATCGTGCCGCTGAACGGTGCGTGGATATTGGCGCTGACAAAACCACCTGCCTTGGCAAGCAGTTCGCCTACTTTCACTTTCTGCCCTTTCTCCACTACCGGCTGTGCGGGTGCACCGATGTGCTGCACCAGCGGGATAATCGCCTTAGCGGGCAGCGGGCACTCCGTAATAGGCTGATGAGCGGAGTATTGCTTGTTGTCGTGTGGATGAACACCACCTATTCTAAATGTACTCATGCTTGTGCCTCCTCTTTTTTAGGTTCTACCACAGTCTGCGCTACGGGTGCAGTTTGCAGTTTCTGCGCCTCGGGTGCAGCCTCTATTTTGGGTGCTGCAGGCGCAGCCGGTGTTGCAGGTGCTGCTGCCGGTTTAGGCTCAGCGGGTTTGCGCGGCGGGAAATTGATGGCGTGAATAGCGCCTGTCGGGCATTCTGCCTCACACTTGCGGCACAGACGGCACTTCGTAAAGTCGATATATGCCAAGTTATTCTCTACCGTAATGGCATCGAAAGCGCAGACTTTCTGGCACTTACCGCAACCGATACAAGCGTTTAGGCACGCTTTGCGGGCAATAGCACCCTTATCTTTGTTGACGCACTCCACTACCATACGGCGACCCTTTGGTCCCTTGTTGCGCAGTTCGATAATGTTACGCGGGCAAGCCTTGACGCACTTACCGCAACTCGTACATTTCTCCTCGTCCACCACGGGCAGTCCCGTTACGGGGTCCATGTGCAGGGCATCGAATTGGCAGGCTGCCACGCAGTCGCCACAACCCAAGCAGCCGAAGGCGCATGCCGTCTCGCCCACATAGAGGTTGTGCTGAATACGACAACTCTTCACACCATCGTAACTCGAAGTGCGAGGGCGTGCTTCGCAGGTTCCGTTGCAGCGAACAACGGCTACTTTCGGCTCTGCAGCCGAGGCTGCCAGCCCGAGAATCTCGCCCACTTTCTGCATCGTGGGTGCGCCGCCTACAGGGCACAGAAGACCATCCAGCGTATCGGCTTTCACGCACGCTTCTGCCAGCGCACGACAGCCGGCAAAACCGCAACCGCCGCAGTTTGCACCGGGCAGCACTTCTTGCACTTGGTCAATGCGCGGGTCTTCTTCTACCTTGAATTTCTGGGCTACGAAATAGAGCAGCACAGCGGCCACGATTCCCGTAACGCCCAGAACGGCCAAAGAAATCCAAATTAAGTTCATTGTGTTTGTATTTGAAAGAAGTTTTTTTTTTTTTCGTTACACTATGCGTTGACGTGTACACTGTCGTTTCGCATGGGTTCGTGTTATTTTAGTCCCGTATTTTCTGCGCTGTAAAGGAGAACTGCTTTTGCAATTTGCTGCGGAAGAACGAGAGAATAAAATAGTATATGGCTACTGCCCCCAGCGACAGCGTGCCTACCAACACCTCGTTGCTCGACCACAGTCCCAACAGTGCAATGACCAACATCATCACCACAAAGGGCATGATATACGCCAACAGCACGGCTTTCCACCCCAGACGCTCCGTCAACAGCACCTCTACACGGTCGCCGACCTGCAGCGGTTCGAGCATCAGCGCATCCATACGCTTCTCCTGCTGCTCGGCAGAAAGGCAGGTCTTGCGTGCCACACACGCTGAACAAGCGCTCGATTGCACTATCTGTACCTGCGCCATATCGCCCTTAGTGGAAAGGACTACTCCCTCGTGCCGTATTTGCTCTGCCATGGGTTGGATAAATATGAAAAATGCACGCCTTCTTGAGTACGACACTCAAAAAGGCGTGCAAAGTTACGCGTTTTTTTTCAAACTGACAAGTGGAGTTTGCAAAATAATGAGGAAATTCACATAGTCCTGTTCGCTTACATTCACGCAAAAGATGAAAATAGTTTTTATTATCTTCTTTTTTTTTGCCGCTTGCGGCATAGGAACCTTTGGAACGGTTAGAGGGATTTTAGGTAGCGGTCGGCCTCGATGGCGGCTTTGCAGCCCGAAGCGGCTGCCACCACGGCTTGGCGGTAGTGTGGGTCGGCGCAGTCGCCAGCGGCAAACACGCCCGCCACATTGGTGCAGGGCGAATCGCCACGGACTACGATATACCCCTCCTTGTCCCGTTCTATGTAGTCGGCAAAGAGTTCCGTATTCGGTGTATGTCCGATAGCGAGGAAGAAACCATCAATATCGATATGGCGCACCTGCTCGTCCGGCTCACCTTTGCGGTAGAGTAGGTCTGCGCCCTGCACTTTCGGTTCGCCCGTCAGACGCAGGGTGTTATGTTCGAAAAGCACCTCAATCTTGGGGTTTTCAAACACCCGCTGTTGCATAATCTCCGAGGCACGCAGGTAGGGCTTGCGGACTATCATATAGACTTTCTTGCAGAGCCCTGCCAAGTATGTCGCCTCTTCGCAGGCAGTGTCGCCGCCGCCTACTACTGCCACCGTCTTGTTGCGGTAGAAGAAACCGTCGCAAGTGGCGCACGCCGATACGCCCCGCCCGCGATACTCCTCCTCGGACGGTATGCCGAGGAACTTCGCTTTCGCCCCCGTGGCGATAATCACGGTGTCTGCCTCGTATAGTTCGGTGTCGTCCACCCATACCCGCTTGGGTGAGACGGAGAAGTCCACACGGGTCACAATACCCGAGCGGAACTGCGTACCGAAGCGCTCGGCTTGGCGGCGTAGGTCGTCCATCATTCGGAACGGCTCTACTCCCTCGGGGTAGCCAGGGAAATTTTCCACTTCGGTGGTAATCATCAGTTGTCCGCCGAGTTGAGGACCTTCGATCAGTACGGGAGAGAGGTTTGCACGAGAAGCGTAGATGGCAGCGGTGTAGCCCGCAGGGCCGGAGCCGATAATGAGACAATGCATGAACTTAGTTGGGAATTATGAATGATGAATTATGGGAATGTCAAATCGTTTTTTAGTATTTGCTCAACGGAGGTCGTTGAGCAGGGCGTCTGGGTGGGAGAGTGTGAAAGACGGGGGCGTAGGGATATACTTAGGTTGTTTGAGGGTGAGCGTCGTCTGTTTCCGACCTTCCTTTATCTCCACACTTAGCGGGAGGAACGCTGTTTCTGTGTTTCCCGTATTTTTTAGGCGGAGGGTAAAGTGCTGAATGCCAGCCGAAGGGTCGTTAGGCGTAAGGGTGATAATAGTCTGTGTGTTGTCCTTCGACCGACGCTCCGTCACGGTGCAGACCTTCACCAACGCCTGCGCATACAAGAACGGATTCGCCTCCAAGAGTTCCGCCTCGGTGGGAGTGGAGAGCGTCAGTTCGTCGGTGGAGGCACTGTAGATGGAGAGCGTCTGTCCGTCGTATGCCGCCTCGGTGTCGAACATCGTGAGCAGGAATTGCCGCCCGAGCATCGTTATTTCTCCCGGGTAATTCATCGGTTGCGCCACTTCCTCGCTCACCGTGATAGTGAATTCGGATTGGAGCGTGTGCTGCTCGAGACAAGCGAAGAACCTGTCCAATGTACTTGCCGTGAGCGGGCAGAACAGCAGGCACAGCCAGCAAGTCAGTATGGTGCGAAAGCCGGTCGTCATGTTTTCAAAAACGGGTCTAATGGGTCTGACAAATTTTAATAAGTCCAATAAGATGGTATCAGTTTACGCCGAGGTCTTGGAGAATGCGATCGAGGGCATCGAGGTCGGAGATAAGTACCTCGCGTCCCTTGGGTCCTTTGTTTGGTCCTACAATACCCGCTGCCTCTAATTGGTCGGAGAGTTTGCCTGCACGGTTGTAGCCTATCTCGAACGCCCGTTGCAGGCGCGAGGTAGAGCCTTCCTGCTTGGTAACGACATAGCGTGCCACATCGGCAAACATCGGGTCGAGCCGTTTCATGTCCACGCTGCCCGGCGCAAGTGCTTCGCCCTCCTGTCCCTCGGGGATATATTCGGGCAACTGGTACGGCTCGGTGTAGCGCTGCTGGTGGCTGATATGGTCGACAATCTCGTCCACCTCGGGCGTGTCGACAAAAGCACACTGGATACGCGTGATACCGCCGTTTGCCGCATAAAGCATATCGCCCCGCCCGATGAGGTGTTCCGCTCCCGTAGAGTCCAGCACGGTGCGGGAGTCGATGACGGACTGCGTGCGCAGGGCGATACGGGTCGGGATGTTCGCCTTGATGATACCCGTTACGATATTGACCGACGGGCGCTGCGTGGCGAGAATCATGTGCATACCCACGGCACGCGCTTTCTGCGTAATACGCGCGATAGGGGTCTCCACTTGTTTGCCTGCCTGCATGATAAAGTCGCCGTACTCATCAATAATAATCACAATATAGGGCAAAAAGCGGTGGTGCAGCGAGTCCGCTACGAGTTTGGTGGGGTTCAGGCGGCGGCGGATAAACTTGTCATTATAGTCCTCGAGATTGCGTACACCTGCATCCATAAGGAGTTTGTAGCGGTTCTCCATCTCGATGACGAGAGAATTGAGGGTGTTGACTACCTTGTCGCAGTCGGTAATGACGATGTCGTTCTCGTCCACATCGGGCATGGCGGCGAGGTAGTGGCGCAAGAGGGGCTTATAGGGCGCAAACTCGACCATTTTGGGGTCAACCAGCACGAGTTTCAACTCGGCGGGGTGCTTCTTGTAGAGCAGCGAAGTGATGATGGCGTTGATGGCTACTGACTTACCCTGTCCCGTGGCACCAGCGACAAGCAAGTGCGGCGTCTTGGCGAGGTCGAAAAGGAAGACCTCGTTGGTAATGGTGCGCCCGATAGCGATAGGCAGGCGCATCTTCTGCTCCTCTTGGAAACGCTTGGAGGCGATGACGGAGTGCATCGAAACGATTTGAGCGTTCTCGTTCGGCACTTCGATACCAACCGTGCCCTTGCCCGGCATGGGGGCGATGATACGGATACCCCGTGCGGAGAGCGACATCATAATATCGTTCTCAAGGCTCTTGATTTTGGCAATACGAATACCCGCTTTCGGTACTATCTCATAGAGTGTGACGGTAGGACCTACGGTCGCCTTAATCGACTCTATCTCAATGCCGTAATTGCTCAGTGTGGTCTTGATGCGGAGTGCATTGGTTTGCTGCTCCTCGTGGTTGATGACAGGTGCCGTCTCGTTGTCATAGACTTTGAGCAGGTCTTGGGAGGGGAACTGGTAGTACTCCAAGTCTTTGCGCGGATCGTAGGGACCCAGTTCCTGCAAAATACGCTCGGGGTCGTCCGCTGCCAACTCCACGGGATTGGGGCAGTTGATGTCAATATCCAATCCCTCGCCGTCTTCGTTGTCTGCGTCGTCAAGGGGGGCTTCTGCAGCGTCTGCGTTGTCCTCTCTGGTATGGTCGTCCGTGTCGTTCTCCTCGGCAGTATCCTCCGTCGGTGTCTCCTCGACGATGAATTTGAAACCATTATCGGCTTTCCCGTCGGGTGATTCGACGAACTCAATATCGATGGTCTGTGAGTGGGTGTCGTCTGTGGTCGGCTCGTCGGGGACGATGTCGTTCGGTTCGTCTGCGCCCACTATGTTTTCTTCCATGCCGTCTGTGATGTCCGTGTCTGTCGGTACGGACTTGGGCTTGCGGCGGAAGAGTGCTTTGCACCATTGCCCGAAGAGACGCACATGGGGGATGAACTCACGGTCGGAGAGAATAAAGAAAATTAGGAGCAGTACGAACCACACGATACAGAATCCGACGGGTTGGATATACGAGGTCATCAGGTGGGCAAACCATGCGCCGTATGCTCCTCCCCAGCGGAAAGAGCCTACAGGGATGACCTGCTGCAGAAAGCCGAAGAAAACAGGCAGCCAGAGCAACCAGAATGCAGTGCAGAACGAGGTGCGCAGCACGGGCAGGCGTTCGATACGCACTTTGAGCAGCCGCACGCCATATACCACCAGCAGCACGACCCACAACACCGCTGCCACGCCAAACGCACCGTCTATCAGGAAGTCAGCCACTGCCGCACCGGGCAGCCCGAGCCAGTTCTGTATCTCCAGGCGGTGTTCCACACGCTCATCGTGCGTCATACCGAGCAACGATTGGTCGGCATGCCCCGTGAAGAAGAAACTGCAATAGGCTATAAGCAGCAACAACGCCACTGCCAATAGCAGACAGCCGCTCACCATGCGGGTGCGCGGGTCGAGGAAGAATGTGGAGAAGCGTTGGCGGAGCGAGGGTCTCTCCACCTTGATGGAGTAGGCGTCGTCCGCCTTGGAGCGTTCGTTCGTAGTATTGGCGGTATGTGTAGCGCGTCGCGGCATAAAGGGGATGGGGTGAGGTTATCGGTGTGGTTTGGGTTGTCTTGTTTTTGGTTGGATTATACCAATCCTTCCAAAATTAGCGTGCAAAGTTACTGCTTTTTTCTGATTCACGCAAACAAGGTCGCTTTTCGTGACAATTTTAATCTATGCGGAATGCACATGTACTGTCCAATAACAAATGCTGTACTGTCCAATAGCAAATGCCATTTTCTTGGCAAAGTTAGCAAAGATGTTTGGAGAAGCAATCTGTACTGTCCAATAACGCATGTTTCCCTGTTCTATCC
>CAVFHY010000049.1:0-18709 GCA_963622445.1 Bacteroidaceae bacterium | reverse complement strand
CACTCATGACTTTTATAAGGGTTTTATAGCACTCTTGAAGCACCCATATTCCCACAAAATGGGTTCCATTTTCTGCTCGCATACTTTGAGCGAAGGAACATTCGCGTTCCCTTCCACTTTTTGTGTTGCATTTTTCCTAGGAAGCCCTCTCCCTCCTCCCCTGTTCCTGTATCCTTCACAAGGAGATTGATTTTTGAGTACTGAAAAATAGCATTTGTTATTGGACAGTACAATCTTTGGCTTTGCCGTATTTTTGCTGACGCATATTTCTCTGGGATATTTCCCCGCTCTTCTATTCCCCTAGTCTGTCTAGTTCTTCTAGTCCTTCTAGTTCGTATAGAGCGTATAGGAAGTCTAGTTAACGATGCCCCCAAAAAAACAAAACTTTTTCTACTTTGTGTAGTTCGGGCGTGTCGGCTGTTCCTAATTATGAATTAGGAATTGCAGTTGCGGAACTGTAGATAAACGACAACTGCAATTGCGTGTCGCCACTGACACCAACATACGCGCCAGCAAGAATACGGTATAGCCGAACATACGGCGAAGCCGAGAAACTACAACGCAATCTTGCCCATTTTGGGCATAAGCAGGAGAATCTGCTGCTGGCGTTGGCGGACATAGGCGGAGGGACGGTTGGCGTGGAGACGGTTAGGATTGGGCAGACAGGCGGCGAGAAGTGCCGCCTCTTTGGTGTCTATGTGGCGTGCGGAGTGTTGGAAATAGGCTTCGGCAGCGGCTTCTGCTCCGAAAATCCCGTCCCCCATCTCGGCACTGTTGAGGTACACTTCCATGATACGCCGCTTGCCCCACAAGTGTTCTATGAGAAAAGTATAGTACGCCTCTATGCCTTTGCGGGTGTAGGTGCGGCTGCCGAATGTGAATAGGTTTTTCGCTGTCTGCTGGGAGATAGTGCTTCCTCCGTGGCGGACACGCCCCTGCTCTCTCTTCTCGCGGAGGGCATTGCGTATACCTTCTTCGGAGAAGCCGTTGTGGGTTTGGAAGAGGTTGTCCTCGCTGGCAATGACGGCACGCACCAACTGCGGCGAGACAGTATCGAGTGCCACCCACCGGTGCTGCAGGCTGTATGCTGTGCCGCAGTGTTCTATCTGCCGCCGTAGCATAACGGGCGTGTAGTAGACGGGGACATACCGCAAGACGAGCACTTGCGATAGGGAGAACAGCACAAATCCGACGGCCATACCACCCGCCCAACAAGCGATGCGCTTGCCCAGTGAGCGTTTATGCCGTGGGCGGGAAGTGCCTTTTCTGCTGCGGCTCATCTGCGGGAACGGGTTAGTAACTCTCTTCTGCCGAAGGGAAAGTGGTGTCTTTGACTGCGGTGATATACGAGGCGACGGCGCTCTTCACGCTCTCGCCCAACTCGCCGAAGTGGCGGAGGAACTTCGGCTTGAAGCCTTGGTTCAGCCCGAGCATATCGTGCAGCACCAGCACTTGCCCGTCGGTGTCAGCCCCTGCGCCTATGCCTATTACGGGGCAGGAAACAGCCTCTGTTACTTGCTTGGCGAGTGCAGCGGGTATCTTCTCCAGTACGATAGCAAAGCACCCCGCCTCGTCCAGCAGTTTGGCATCGTGCAGCAGTTTCTCTGCCTCGGCTTCGCCCTTGGCACGCAGGCCGTAGCCGCCGAATTGGTTCACGGATTGGGGCGTCAAGCCGAGGTGTCCCATGACGGGTACGCCTGCTTGGACGATGTGTCGGATGGTGGGCAGTATCTCCTCGCCGCCCTCTAGTTTCACGGCGTCCGCCCCGCTCTCTTTGAGGATACGGATAGCATTGCGTACGCCCTCTTCTTCGCTTACCTGGTAACTTCCGAACGGCATATCGCTTACCACGAGTGCGTGTTTTGCACCGCGTACCACGCCACGGGTGAGGAATATCATCTCATCGGTGGTGATAGGCAGGGTATAGGCATTGCCGCAGACTACATTGCTGGCGCTGTCGCCTACGAGAATCATATCTATTCCCGCTTCGTCGATAAGGGTGGTGAGGGTAAAGTCGTAACTGGTCAGCATAGCGATTTTCTCGCCCGCTTGTTTCATCTGCCGCAGGCGTGTGGTCGTCATGCGTGTCGTTTGTGTATGTACAGACATAGTGTTTGTGTATGTATCCGTTTTGCGATAAGGAAGACAAATAAGGACGACAAAATTACTGCTTTTTTTGTGGGTATGCAAAAAAAAGAGTAATTTTGCCGAAGAAAACGGTTGTGGTAGGGATAGATTTCCATGAAACGCTCGTTATATATATGGACGGCTCTTGTTGCGGCTCTGTTGCTCTTTTTTGCGGCAGACCTCTGTTGCGGCAGTGTGTGGCTCGACCCGTTGCGGTTCGGCTCTTTGTCGCCTATTGAGCAGCGTATCCTCCTCTCTATCCGCTTGCCCAAGGCACTTACGGCATTGCTCTCGGGTGCGGCGTTGTCGGTGGCGGGTATGCTGATGCAGACGCTTTTCCGCAACCCATTGGCAGGTCCTTATACGCTCGGTGTCTCGTCGGGAGCAAGTCTCGGTGTGGCGTTTGTGACGATGTGTGCCTCGCTGGTTGGTACGGCGGTGGCGGGGCAGTTCTCCGTTATTGTGGCAGCAATAGTGGGCAGTACGCTGGTGTTGCTGATGGTCATCGGCGTGGCACAACGGGTACGGAGCAATGTCAGCCTGCTTATTGTGGGTATGATGTTCGGCTCTATTGCGGGTGCGCTCGTCAATCTGCTGCAGAACTTCTCCAACCCCGATGCACTGAAACTTTTTGTTGTATGGACACTCGGCAGCCTGGGCAGTGTCGGTTGGGCGCAGATGCCGTATCTGGCGGGTGTGGTAGGCGTTGGGGCGTTGCTGAGTGTGCTGCTTCTCAAGCCGCTGAACGGGTTGCTTTTGGGCGAGGATTATGCGCGGGGGTTGGGTATTGCCGTCGGGCGTACGCGGCTGCTTATCGTGCTTGCGACGGGGTTGTTGGCTGGCGGTGTTACTGCGTTTTGCGGACCGATTGCTTTCATAGGTGTTGCTGTGCCGCATATCGCCCGTGGGGTGTTCCGCTCGTCCAACCACCGTGTGGTAGTGCCGGCTGCGGCGCTGATAGGGGCTGACATCTTGCTTGTCTGCGACTTGCTCTGCTCGTGTTTTACCTATCCGCTTCCTATATCCACTGTCAGTGCCCTTTTCGGCGCACCGATAATCATCGGCATCGTGCTGAGAGGAAACAGGAAAAATGCATACTGATCAAAATGTGTAATTCTTAATTTCTAATACTTCTATGTTTACTACTATTCTATTGCTTTTGTTGCTCGCTGTTGCCTCTGTGTCAGCCGCAACCTACACCAATCCGATTCTTCCCTATGACTATTCCGACCCCGATGTGTGCAGGGTGGGGAAAATGTACTATATGACCTCCTCGTCGTTCAATTGTGTACCCGGGTTGCAGATACTCGAGTCCTCCGACTTGGTTCATTGGCAAATAGTCGATGCTGCATTGCCGTATGCCGTACCGGGTACAGAGCAGAACGAAGCCCCGCAGTATGGGTGCGGCGTGTGGGCACCGAGTATCCGCCACCACGACGGGCGGTTCTATATCTATTACGGCGACCCAGACCGTGGTGTCTATTGTGTGCGCTCGGAGAAGACGACCACGCTCCCGTGCCGTTGGGAGGAAGCGGTGCTCGTCTGCGAGGCGAAGGGGTATATCGATGCCTGCCCCCTTTGGGATGACAACGGGCGTGTCTATCTCGTCCATGCTTTTGCGGGCAGCCGTGCGGGCTTCAAGAGTGCATTGGCGGTGATGGAACTCTCGGCAGACGGCTTGTCGGCTGTCTCGGCGAGTCGCCTGGTCTTCGATGGACATCCCGATAACCCTACCACCGAGGGACCCAAGTTCTACAAGCGCAACGGCTACT
This sequence comes from Bacteroidaceae bacterium, assembly GCA_963622445.1. GTDB lineage: Bacteria > Bacteroidota > Bacteroidia > Bacteroidales > Paludibacteraceae > Colicola. Next base: position 14,810 of record CAVFHY010000049.1, on the reverse strand, counting down.
ACTATATCTTCTGTCCCGCAGGCGGTGTGGCTACGGGCTGGCAGTTGGTGCTACGCAGCCGCTCGCCTTACGGTCCTTATGAGCAACGCCGTGTCCTCGAGCAGGGTACGACGGCGGTCAATGCACCTCACCAGGGCGCATGGGTTACTTCCGAGCCGCTCTCTACCGATCTGGGTACTATCGCCGATTGGTTCTTCCATTTCCAGGATGTGGGCGTTGCGGGGCGTATTGTGCATCTCCAGCCTATGCGTTGGATGGACGATTGGCCGGTTATGGGCAAGCAGGGCGAACCTGTTGCTACCCTCTCCGTATCGGGGTTGTCTGCCGCTGCCGCTTCGCCCCAAGCGGGTATAACTCCCGTATGGCGGGACGACTTCTCTTCGGCGACACTCGGCTTGGGTTGGCAGTGGTCGGGTAACTATCGCCCGCAGTATGCATTCTGCAACAGTACGGAGTCGCTTCTGCGCCTGTTCTCGTACCCCACCGACAGTATCCAGTCTGCGCCCAACCTCCTCTTGCAGAAGATTCCCGCAGGACGGGCGTTTACCGTTACTGCCAAAGTCCGTTTTACGCCCAACCCGAAGACGCAGCAGTACGAGCGTGCGGGGCTTGTGATTGCGGGGCGCCGATCTTTCTTGCTCGATGCGCCGAAGAACGGCAAGTGGGTATGGCTGCGTGTAGAGGTGTCGGAGCAGTTGCAGGGGCGTTTCTATCTCTCCAACGATGGCAGGACCTATACCGCCATGGGTGAACCGTTCTCGCTCGTCGAGGGCGAATGGATAGGGGCGAAAGTGGGGCTTTATTGTAGCCGGAGCCGTGTGCCAATCAACGATTCGGGATACATGGATGTCGATTTCTTTGAACTCCGTTGATGCCCAATGAACCTGTTGGCTTGTCTGTTTGCGTTGGTACTCCATGTCGGGGCGGGGGAGACGATTGCCTCTGCGCTCGATTCGGCGCGGGTGGTCTATGCCCGTTCGGGGGAGAAGACCACTGTCTATATTGCCCCGGGTACCTACTACGAAGAACTCACTGTCGATGTGCCGGGGCTGCGGCTTGTCAATGCGGCACGCCGCCCCTCTATTGCCTTGCGCGACAGCGGAGTGGGAGCAGATCCATCGGCAGTCCGTATCTCGTGGTACTATGGGCATGGTTATCAGTATCGTTCTATGGGCGACTGCTTCAACTATGGCGGTAAGCGCACTCGCTGTTGGAATGCCACGGTGCTGGTTACGGCGCCCGATTTCTATGCCGAGCATATTATCTTCGAGAACTCGTTCAATCAGTACATCTCGCCTGCCGAGGCGGCAGATTCGCTGACCGACATCAGCCAAGCCCGAGCGGATTGGACGGAGAAAGAACGCCCCAAGCGCACGATGCCAGTCCGCCCCAAGCAGGTGGGCAGTACCGAGGTGCAGCATAAGCAGTATATCGAGCGGGCGGCGGCTATCTCGTTTACATCTGCGGCGCACCATGCCGTGCTGCGTGAGTGCCGCTGCGTGGGGCATCAGGATGTGCTCTATGGCGACCAAGGCGCATCGGTCTATATCGACGGCGGTGTCTTGCAGGGTGGGGTGGATTTCCTCTTTGGCGGTTTGTGTATGGCAGTCGATAGGGCGACGATAGTGGTCAATGTCAGTACCGACAAGGGCGACTGCTGCTATATATCCGCTTCTCGCAACGACCCCGACGGCACGCACGAGGGCGTAGGTAAGTATGGCGAGCCGGCACCTGCACCCCAGCCGCGGGGTATGTTGTTCTATCGTTGCCATATCCGCTTTGCTACGACCGACGAACTTGCCCGCCCGGGAACGACTGCTGCGTATCTCGCGCGGCCGTGGCGTTGGTGGGGCGAAACAGTTTGGGCATATACCACATGGGACGACGGTTGCGTCCACCCCGTAGCCTGGCACACGGGGCTGACCAAGGGTACACCGTGTCCCCGCAGTTACGAATACCGCTCCCAAGACCTGAAGAAAAAAACAAAAACAATGGAAAGTACGAAAATGACGCAGAATACGCAAACCACACGAACGGCGCGCAGCGATGATAAGCAGTCCTCCCGCCCCGAATGGGTAACTATCCTGTCCTGCCCTCGTCTTCCGGATGGTACTCCTCTTTGCCCACGCGTATGGCTTCGTTCTGCCGATTAGTCTATTAGCCCGATGGGGCTTATGGGGCTAATTCGCTTCATCTGTCCTGTATATACACTGCATATACGCATAAAAATGCATAAGTGCTACTTTTTCTTGCTTTTTTGTAGCAAAATGTTGCAAGTATAGAAAATAAGCAGTACCTTTGTGCCGTTTTTCTCCTTTGAGTGAAACATTAGTCTGTTAAATACATATATTCAATAATCATTTCAAACGAATGAAAGGAACGCGTATGAAGAAATTTTATTCCTTAGTTTTGGCATGGGTAGCCTGCGCAACGACTGCCTTTGCGGCAAGCATTACACTGAACATTGATGACGCAACGCGTGTAAAAGTCCTTGTGGACTACACTGACTACGCAGTCGTTACCGGTGCAAACACAATTACCTCTGATTCAGAGTATGGTTATGTGACGATACAGACTACGAGCAGCGACTACGGATTGACCTCTGTGACGGTCAAAAATGCAACGGGAGCGGCTCAATCGCCGGAGTCCATATATAACGATAAGTGCTCTTTTAGTCTCAGTTCGTATACGGATGGATGGACTTATACCGTTACCTCGTTCTCGTACGCCGACCTGCGTACGGCATCGTGCAAGGTGTATGTGGATGACGCAAGCAAGGTGAGCCTCACCCGCTACAACGGCAGCCCGATTACGCTGGAAGACGGCGTGAATACCGTAGCATTTATTCCCTCGACAGAGAGCAAAGCAGAATCGCCCTTTGGTCTGCATGGCGAAAGCACTCTCTACGCTGTGAAAATCAATGGCGTGGAGCAGACGGCAAGTTGGGGTAGTAGTTACGATCTGAATGTAGCCAACGGCGACAGCGTAACTATCTTGGCGAACTTCCCCGATATAGATGTACCGGTTCAGTTTATTGCAGGCGATGAGGCGTCGGCAGGCTTTATTACCGCAGTAGAGGTGGACGATGCTCCTGTTACCAACTGGGCAGATGCGAACTTTACTGTCAAACTGGGCAGTACCGTTACATTCGACTACAACACAGCGGATTACAACAAAGACTCTATCTTTGTGGATGGCGAGAAAATCTCCAATTATAGTAGTTATTACTCGTTTGTGGTGACTACCACGACGACGCATACCGTAAAATACTATGCGCACAAGTATGCTACCTACAATATCACCATCAATATCGACGACCCGTCGCATATCACGCTCTACAAAGGCTACTCCTACAACAACCAGGAAATAACCGGTTTGGTAGCGGGTGAGAATACCATTTCGCTGGCAGAGACCATTACGGGTATCTCGTTCAAGGCGGCAAGCGGTTGCTGGGTGAAATCGTTCACCGACGCTTTGGGCAATGACTACACAGAGACCAGCAGTTATAGTTTGGTTCCGACGTCAGAGAATGACACTTTCTATATCACGACGGGTGCAGCCAACCGCTACGCAACGGCTGTGTTCTATATCGATAGCGTAAGCAAGGCTACTTACGGTGGTGGTATTACCTTCCCCGACCGTACCTCGCCGCTTGTATTCCAAGAGGATTACTATGGCAGCCCCGTAGCAGAGGACGGCTACAACACATTTGCTTTTGACCCGGAATACGACTCGACCCTTCTTGTCGCTTTCTATGGTGCGGAGCAGGTCTATCTCTATGTCAACGACTCCTTGGTACAGCCGGATTATGAGGGAGGTACGAATTTTACCCTCAGCCTCGATGACGAGGATGTAGTGAAGGCGTTCCTTGCAGCCGCTCCTGATACTTTCTCTGTTACCTTTAAGGAGACCGAGGAATACAAGTTTATCGACATTACGGAAGACATAGTTAGCAGGTTGGCTGCGCTGCCGGCCAATCCGTTCGAGGGTGAGGCACTGACGGGTACGCAGGTTACATTCAGCGTTACCGAAGGCGGTGTGGTATATAAGAACGACGAGAAGATTGAGCCGGATGAGGATGGTATCTACTCCGCAACGGTTACCGCCGATGTGGTATTCGAGATAAAGGCGCCGGAAACGGCAATTGAGAATACCAAGACGGTACTCAACCGCAATGTCTATACCGTCGAGGGTATCCTGCTGCTGCAAGACGCTACGGATGCGCAGATCAAGGCACTGCCCGCAGGGCTGTACATCATCAACGGTGCAAGCACCTATCTCTACCAACATTAGGAGATACCGAAAAAACAAGTACTGGTCTCTATCAAAACCGAGAGATAACATAGTAAAACATCGCATAATTACTGCCTTCCTGCGAAGGCAGTAATTATGCTGTCTGTACACTACCTCCGATACTCCCTCTTTGTGGAGGGGGTATAGAGAGAGCAACCTATTGGACAAAATGAATCGTTTCGTACTAACTATCTTCGCAGCCTCTGCGCTGCTTACGCTGCACGCCGAGAGTGCCTTGGACCTCCAGAGTCGTGCCACGCTTCGTCAACTGCAGGCGGACAACACGGAAGTCAATCGTATTGCCCGCCGCCCAATGGCAGGCGACACCCTACCAACTTGCTACACCCCTGTTATGATGCGGGTTGCCGATGGCGTTACCAATGAGCAACTCGAGCAGGAGGGCTTCCGTATCGATGCTCGCCGTGGGGCAATTGTCTTGGCGACCGTCCCTGTCGATCGGGTAGAGCATGTTGCCGAACTGCAAATCATCAAGCAACTCCAACTCCCCCGCGATGTACAGCAGAAGACCGACCGTGCCCGCACAGCCATCGGTGTCGACAAGATTCACGCCGGCGAGGGGTTGCCCCGTGCCTATACGGGCAAGGGCGTTGTGACGGGGATTGTGGACGGTGGTATCGACCCCAACAACATCAATTTCAAGAAAGCGGATGGCACTTCGCGTGTCGAGTATCTGACCCATATCTACTACAACTCCTCTACGGGCGGCGTTGTCAACCGTTGGTACAACTCCGAGACTATCAGCCGTTTCCGTACCGACGACTCTACGGGCTACCACGGTACGCACACGCTGGGTATTATGGCGGGCAGTTACAAGGGGCAGGTCAAGATGGCGGATGCTACCTCGATGTTCAATGTCAATATCGTCGATACCCTCAATCCGTTCTACGGCATGGCACCCGAGTCCGACATCGTGGCTTCGTGCGGTACTCTCCAGGACTATTTCATCGCCCTCGGCGTGGAGACTTCTCTCAACTATGCGTATGATACGCACAAGCCCGCTGTGGTCAACCTCTCTTTGGGCAGCAACACGGGGTCGCACGATGGTCGCGGCATGATAGGTCAGTATTTCGAGGAGGCAGGCAAGGAGGCCATCCTCTGTCTTGCTGCGGGCAACGAGGGCGACCTTCCCATTGCGCTTACCAGGACAGTCGACTCCGTGGGCGAGCCGGTGCGTTCTTTTATCCGCCCGATCAATGCTACCGTTACCTCGAATGGTGTTACCTACCGCAATCTCCGTTACGGTACGGTCTATGTCTATAGCAACGACTCCACGCAGTTCGATATCCAGGCGATTGTCTACCGTCAGAGTCGTGGTGCGGCTACTTTCCGTATTCCGCTCAGTGCTGCCGATACCACGCAGTCTGTCTATTATGCTACCTCGGGCTATACCCAGACGAGTACCGACAAGTCCAGCGTGCAGTTCTCTAACGCCTTCAACGGCTATGTGGGCGTCGGCACGCAGTACGACTCCTATGCGCATCGCTATTATGCGTTGATTGACTATTTTGTCTTCGATAACACATCCTCAAACGCCAATGGTGACCTTATTCTCGGCTTCGAAGTTACGCCCAAGAAAGCAGGTCAGCGTATCGATTGCTTCTGCGACGGTTCCTATACCGTCCTCGATGGCTATGGTCAGTCGGGTTGGTCCAACGGCTCGCAGAACGGCAGCATCAGCGATATGGCGTGCGGCAAGAACATTCTCGTGGTCGGAGCGTATAACAGCAAGGAGAATTGGGGTGCGCTCGACGGCAGACGCTACAACTATGGCGCAAACGCATTCCCCGAGGGGGATGTCAGTGCCTTCAGTTCGTACGGTACGACTATCAACGGCGACCCTCTGCCGCATATCTGCGCCCCGGGTACAGTCGTTGTCTCCACTATCAGCCAGCCCTATTCGTCCTATTGCCAACTCCAACGCTACCCCGAGGATGTGACAGCGCAGGCGACAGCCGACGGCAAGACCTACTATTGGGCGCAGTCGATGGGTACTTCCATGGCTACTCCCGTAGTCGCAGGGGCTATTGCCCTGTGGCTCGAGGCGAACCCGAACCTCACCATCGATGATGTCAAGGCGATCGTGGCAAAGACGGCGATACGCGATGAGTATGTGACTGGTAGCACCGCCGACCCTGTCCAGTGGGGAGCGGGGAAGTTCGATGCCTACGAGGGGCTTAAGGAAGCCATTCGTATGACGGGGATAGACAATACCTCCGCCGATGCCCGCTTGCTGGTTCGTACGGCAGACAACCGCCATTTCAATATCTTCCTCGGCGGCTCGGCTACGCTTCCCGTTGCGCTCTACGACCTCTCCGGGCGGCTCATGCTGTCCCGTACTTTCTCGGGCGACGAGGGCGACCTCGATGCAACGGGGCTTGCGGCAGGTGTCTATGTACTCCAAGTGGCAACCAAGAGCGAAAAGATTATCGTTCGTTAATGCCCGAGTGCCGTTTTCTCCCTTTCTTGTGCCTGCCTCTCCCGAAGGGATGAGCAAGGGATGAGCAAGGGATACCGAAGGGATACGCAACCCGTAGCCTGCCTGTAGGCTGTCTAAAATATATGAATAAGAAATAATAAATACGATCATACAACATGAAGAAACTCTTTGCTTTCTCTTTGGGGTTATTCTGCCTGCTCACTGCAGCGGCAGACCTCTGTGCGGCGCCGAAAGATACGCTGCAACCCCTCTTTTCCTTCCGTACCAATATCTATCAGGAGCAGGGTGCAAGCAATGTCCTCTCTATCGTCTTGGGCGTGACGGACTCTACCTATCTCTATGTGGATTTCGGTGCTGGTGAGATGGAGTACGAGGTTGGTCCGGCTTACTATGACTCTACCTCCACCGCTGTCAAGGGTACCTATATCGAGGGTACCGTTACCTCGGCAGGCAAAATTACGGTCTATGGTACGGCAGCCGATGCACTCCTTATCGATTATATCAATGCCGATGGCTGTTATATTACCGACATCGACCTGACGAAACTGCCGAACCTCGACATCCTCTCGCTGAACCATAATGTGCTCTCCGACATCGACCTCAGCCAAAACAAGAAGATCGAGGCGCTCTATATCTCCGACAACGAGTTTACCGCCTCTACGCCTTTGCGCTTGGGTGAGAAGCCGGTGCTGAAGATTCTCGAGTTGCAGAATGTTACCTATTTCGATCCGGCTTTCGATATGACGCAGTACCCCTCGTTGCAGTCCTTCGATGCCTACCATTGCCCTACGCTGACCCGTATCGACCCTACTGCTTGCGATAGTCTGCTCCAACTCACCCTCGAGATGACCAATGTCAAGACCCTCGATGTGAGCAAGAACAAGTATCTGCTTATCCTCAATATCAGCGAGACGGGCATTACCGAACTCGACCTCTCGCACAACCCGTGGTTGCAGCAACTCTATTGCGAGCATGTCTCGGGCGTGTATAATGTCGGTGCGAAACTCGACAAACTCGACCTCACGCATTGTCCGCTCATCTATCGTCTCAGTTGTAATGGAAACAACCTCAGCGAGTTGGATGTTACGAACCTTACCTACCTCATTTCCTTGTCGTGTATGAACAACAACATTACCTCTTTGGATCTGAGTAATTGTAAGCAGTTGAGCCAAGTCAAGATCGATGGCAACCGCATGGACTTCGCTACGCTTCCTCTTCCCCAGGATACATGGGAGGAGTACACTTACGCCCAGCAGAAATTCCCTGTTGCCCGCTCGTATCAGGAGGGTACGGTGTTGGACTATAGCGACCGTGTCCTGCGTGCGGGTACTACCACCGAGGCTGCGCTCTATACCTTCGATGCCACCACGCCCGATACATGGACGATGCTCGATACTACCTACTATTCCTATTCCAACGGGGTCGTAACATTGAAGAAAGCCTACAAGGACAGCCTTTTCATTGCCTTTGCCAACTCCCTCTTCTCGTCCGACGACATCCAGCAGATTTACCTCTATACCGGGCATTTCATGGTGAAGACAGCCGGCGAGTACGGCCGCCCGTCCGAGGCGTTCTCTTTTACGCCGACTACCGATACGATTACTCTCTCGCTCGGTATTGCGGGCGCAACCGCTGCCGCACCGAAGACCTTCTATGTCTGCTTCAATAGCGACACTGTCCTTACCGCTTACACCACCGATGCGGCTACCGTCGATGCCACACCCGTTACCTTCACCGCACCATGGTCATATAGTACCGTACATATCTATGTCCCCGAGGGCAGCGATGTGTCTGCTATCAACCTTGAGGACAACGGCTTGAGCGGAATCGAACTCAATAAAGTCATTGGTCTGGAGCAACTCGACTTGTCGGGTACGGGTATCTATAATGTTGATCTCTCGTACAACCGCTGGTTGCAGTCGCTCGACTTGAGCAACAACAACCTCTACGGTGCGTTCACGCTTGCGGGGGTCAACAGTCTCTTCGCCAAGAATGTCTTGAAGGAGATTTACCTCAACAACAATCAGATTACCGAACTCACGCTTAATCCGCCTTTGGCAATCCGCCTGTTGGATATCAGCCATAACGCAATTGAGTCGCTCGACTTGTCGGATGCGGACTCCATTGTTGCCGTTAAGGTCAATGACAATAAGTTTACCTCGCTCGATTTCACTCACTGTGAGGCGCTTCTGGCGCTCGATGCGTCCCACAATGCCCTTACGCAGATTACGCTCCCGACGGACAACCATTTGCAGTCGCTCTATTTGGACAACAACCAGTTCACCTATGCCACTCTTCCTGCCCGTGGCAATATCGAAGAGAACGACTACCACTATGCTCCGCAGGCGGACATCGTGATTGCGACTGTCGGTCCTTGTGCCGACTTGAGTACGCAGACTACGGCAGCAGGCGGTACGAAGACCGTTTTCGAGTGGGTGAAAGCGGACGGCACTACCCTTGTCGAGGGTACGGACTATACGCTCACCGACGGCTTTACCCGCTTCCTCAATACCGAGGCAGGCAAGGTATATTGCCGTATGACGAACGCAGGGTTCCCCTCTTTTGCCGACGGCAACGAACTCAAAACCACTGTGATCGAGGTAGCAGGTATGCCGACCAACGAGATTGCGTCTTTCGTTACTTCTGCCGATAAGGATACCGTCGAACTCTCGCTCGCTGCGGCGAAAGACGGTACGGCAGTCTATATCGACTGGTCGGGCAATGGCAATGTCACGCAGTATGTGCTGGGTACGACTTATCGTGTTTTCACTTCGCCGGCCGTTACGCATAAGGACACCACGGTACGCGTCTATACCTATTCCGCCGAAGACACCGTCTCCGTCTTCAGTATGACGGGTGCAAGTCTCCGCTCGTTCGACGGCTCCAACTTGAATACCACCCGTTCGCTTACTGTTCAGCGTGCGGGGCTTTCCGACATCACGCTCCCTGCCAACAAGCAGGCGCTTCGGGAACTCAACTTGTCGGAGAATAACTTCACCAAGGCCGATTGGGCTTCCTATCCGAACCTCGTCTTGTTGGCTATCGGTTCCAATAAGTTCACCTCGATAGATGTATCGAAGAATACCGAACTTCAGCTATTGAGTGCGGGGCTTAACGATATTACGACCGTTACGATGAAGAACCCCAACCTGTGGATGATTGATTTGAGCGGCAACCTGTTGCAGTCTGTTGACTTGAGCGGTGTGCCCTATGTGGAGCAACTGAACTTGGCGAACAACTACTTGACGACCGTTGATGTAGAGAATCTGCCTTACCTGCGTGCATTGTCGCTTACGGGCAATGCCTTCGATTTCCAAACCCTGCCTCGTCCCAAGTCGCAGTATATCCAGTACTATTTCTACAATCAGGCACAACTCTCCGTCTCGGTTACGAAAAACAGTTATGTGGATTTGAGCCGCCAGGCACAGGTAGGCGATTCGCTGACCACCTACAAGTGGTATTTGGATATACCGGTATGGAACTCCGAGACGAGCCAATACGAGGGCGAAGAACTCATCGAGGGCACGGAGTACACTGTCACGAACGGTGTTACCACTTTCTTGAAATCGTTCGACGGCGTGATGTGCTTGATGACCAATGGTATGTTCCCGAGTCTGTATCTCTATACGGGTCTTCTCGATGTGCAGGGCACAACGGCGATAGACAACGCCACAGCCGATGGTATCTCCGTCCGTGTACAGGGGAATGGCATCGTAGTAACGACGGAGACCGCGCAGCCTGTGAGCCTCTATGCCGTCAGTGGTGCGTTGGTAGCCCAAGACCACTCCGCCGCAGGCGATCATACATTCCGTAGTCTGCCTTCGGGTGCTTATCTCCTGCTGGTAGGTACCACTCCCGCCAAAGTCCTGATCCCATGACGGAGCAAGGACGATAGGGAATAAAACCCGATAGCGGACAGAACCGGAATAAGGTCTGTAAACCCAATACGAGCGGCTTAGTGATTAGCCGCTCGTATTGCATTTCCAGGGGTGTCCCCTGCGGAGAAACCGTAAGTCCCTGTGCAGACGCCATTCTTTCCCTTCTGCTATCCCCTTTCTATGAGAGAGTAAGGGGAAGGCTCAATACTGCCAGTATATATACTTCCCCTGTTCTACCGCCTGCGATTGAGGAATAACGATGAACGACGGCGACTCTCTGGTCCAGTGTTGGAACTCGGCGTTCTCCGTCGTGTCTTCTACGAAAGCGTGTATCCGTTCCGCCCATTGTTCCCACGAGGGCATTCCGTCGGACAGGCTGTCGGCCGGTTGGGGCAGTACAAAGTCTTCGTAGTGGCTTTGCCGTCCTACGATGTTGTTGTGCAGATCCATATAGCGGTCGCAGGGGCGGTTGGGGTGGGCGTGTTCCCAGAATACATCCATTATCAGGTAAGTCATGGGCAGTCCGACGTATGTACGCAACAGGACATTTACGCAGAGGTGGCGATAGGCGTCGCCTTTCATGCCGCCGGCTGTGGCTCCCGGGTAGTAATACTCGGCGAGGTGGATAGCCCGCTCTTTGCTTTGCATCACACGGTAGAAGAAACGCGGTCCACGCCATAGCAGCAGGGTGATGCCGAGGTTCTCTTCTTCTAATGTAGAGACGGCGAGTGAGTCGAGTGTGCTTCGTCCGACGAAGCGGGCTTGGTTTGCCAATCCGTTCAGTAGCGCCAGGCGTTCCTGTTCGGTGCTGTTGAGTTCGAGGAACGCTATCTCTGCGCTGTCGCTTGGCAGTGCCACCGAGGGCGCGGACTGGGCGTTCAGTTGGTTGGGCAGGGGCAGTTCGCTGCCTATCAGGTTCGATATGGTAGCGTTCTCCGCACCAGCGTAGATGAGTAGCGACGCCATCTGTTCCACTTTCTCTATGTAGCCCGTATATGCCCGTTCGGGGTAGAGTTCGAGCAGGCGTTGTTCTATGTACTCTGCCTGCGAGACGGAGTCTGTGCGTACCTGTACGGCACGATGCGTCATGTACTTGGGCGAGAGCGGGTCGTGCATACATTCCCATTCGCATCCGATGATGTAGAGTGCCTCGGCGGGGAAGAGCGGCAGTATGGTCGTATCCGCCTGTACGATCGTCTTCTTTTCTTCCGCTATGGTTACTGCTTTTTTCTGCGTATGGCAGCCCATAAGACACGCCGCCGACAAGGTAATAATAAAAATAAATCGTTTCATTTTGTCTGTATTTTCACTGTTTGTCTATCTTTCTCTTTAGATGGATTGGGTCGGGGAGGTAGAGTGGTTTTTCACTCTCATCTCGCACCGTCCGCAATCGAACTCCAACTCCAGCAGGGTTTTGTTGCGCAGCCGCAGGTATTTGGGTTCTTTGTCGAGCGGGTGCTGTTTGCGGCAGTGTCCCAACTCATGGAGGAGGCAGTAGCGGCAGGTCATGAGCGGATAGGGAAAATCTTTCGCCGTGGCGTTGTGCGGTTGCGCTGCCTCTAATGTATGCAGTACCTCGGTAGCCGCGGGGTCGAATGGACGCCGTGTATCGGGTATCGGAGCGTACTGTGTTTGCCGTTCGCTGACCAACTGTGCCACGACCGTACGCCGCCACTCGTTCAGTAGTCCGATAGGCAGGAAATAGGGTGCGCTGTCTATCTCTACGCTTTCGGCAACGAATGCCGTGTCGCCCAACTTACTCAGTTGTGTGCGCAGGGTGGCTGTCGCTCGTTCGGGGTGGTTGGCAGGCTCATGCGGGGCAACGAACTCCGTTTCGGCTGTCCCGATGCGGAGCGTGAACCCTGCTTCTGTTTCTTTGAAGACAATCTGTACGGGGATACGCCGTTCGGCTTGGATAGTCTTGACGAAAGCAGTGTCTGCGTTGCGGTACAGGCGTTCGCCTGTGGCGAGTGTGTGGGGCATTTGGTTCGGTACGATACGCTCGCCATCTATGCGGTTGATGGCGAACCCTTGGTCGCCCGCGCAGAGACCGTCGCCCGTGTGCAGTACTACGCCCGTGCGCAGCCGTACACGCAGGTGGTTGTGTTCCGTGCCTGCCACCGTACCGATATACTCGCCCGTTGATTTGGGTGTGAGGTGGTTTGCCATGACGGGGGTGCGCCCGTGGAGGAAATACTCCGTTCCGCCGCGGTGGAAAGTCTTCTCGGGGTCAGGTGTGAATCCGAGTGTGTAGCGGTGCGGTGTGGCAGGCGGTACGATAGCGTCTATCCGCTGCCGGTAGTAGGCAGTCAGGTTCGTTACGTATGCTTCGTCTTTCAGTCGCCCTTCTATCTTGAAGGTGCTTACCCCCGCTTCTATCAGTTCTTTCAGTGCGTCAGAGCGGTTCATATCCTGTAGGGAGAGTAAGTAGCGTTGGTGGATAGGCAGCCCCTGTTCGTCTGTCAGTTCGTGCAGGTCTGCATCCAGCAGGTCGTATTGCATACGGCACATCTGGGCGCAGCACCCTCTGTTTGCGCTTCTGCCCAGCAGCCGTTCGCTGGCGTAGCACCGCCCCGAGTACGACACGCAGAGCGCACCATGCACAAACGCTTCCAATTCGATAGGTTCTTCGTGGTGTTCTGTGGAGTAGGCTATTACGGCGTCGTGTATAGCCCGTATCTCGTCGATGCATAGTTCTCGTGCGAGTACCACACGCCGGAACCCCAACTGTTGCAAGTGTATCACCTGTTCGGCTGTCCGGTTGTCGCATTGTGTTGATGCGTGCAGGCGGATAGGCGGCAGGTCGTACTCCAGCAGCCGCAGGTCTTGTACGATGAGTGCATCTACTCCGATACGATAGAGAGCGTGTGCCATCGCCACTGCCTCGGCATATTCATCGTCGTGGAGCAGCGTGTTGAGCGTCACCAACACCTGCACGCCGTAGAGATGGGCGTGTTGCACAAGGGCGGCTATGTCGTCTGTCGAGTTGCCAGCGGCTTGTCGCGCACCGAAGCGTGGTGCGCCTATATAGACTGCATCAGCGCCTGCCTGTATGGCAGCCCGTGCTACCTTGCAATCCCGTGCCGGTGCCAACAGCGTAAGAGAAAATCCCATGAGCAATGATGAATTACGAATGATGAGTTACGAATTAGGGTGATGAATGGCTTGTCATGTACCAATCTACAAGTTGCAGATAATCGTGTTCAGTATATGCAACCCTTTTTGTGTAGCGATCAGCCGTGGTTGCGGTTCTTGGGTTAGTTGCAGTAGTCCCCGTTCTATGTACGGTGTGGCGGCAGCGGGCGAGCGCAGCAGAGAGTAGGGAATACCCTCCGAGGTACGCAACCCGAGCATGACCGCCTCGTCGTAGCGGTTGTCTTCTGTCAGTCGTTCTTTTTCCCGTACCAGAGAGTGTGCCAGAGCGTGTTGGATATACTCTTCCATGTCCGCTGTGTTCCACCACCGCTGTGAGCCGTCGTAGGAGTGTGCCGCAGCGCCCAACCCGAGGTAAGGGGTGTTGTTCCAGTAACTACTGTTGTGTTGCGAGCGATAGCCTGCGAGGGCGTAGTTCGATACCTCATAGTGCTGATACCCTGCCGCTTGCAGCCGCTCCGAGAGTAGGTCGAACATACGGTTCTCCGTGTCTTCGTTGGTCTCGGTTATCTTGCCTTGCTGCAACATGCGGGTGAGTGCCGTTCCCTCTTCGTACGAGAGACAGTAGGCGGATAGGTGTTGTATGCCGAGCGGGAGGGCGGTGTCTATGTCTTTGTTTAGCAGTACTATCCCGTCCTCGTTGGGTAGGGTAGGCAACCCGTAGATAAGGTCTATGGATATATTGTCGAAGCCTGCCGTTTGTGCGGTGTGTACGGCATCGACGGCTTGTGCGGCAGTGTGACGCCGTCCGATACGCTGCAGCATACGGTCGTCGAACGACTGTATTCCTATTGAGAGTCGGTTTATGCCCATTGCCCGCCATGCGTGTGCTTTCTCTGCCGTGATGTCCCCGGGGTTGCATTCGAGCGTAACCTCTCGTGCGGTACGGAACGGCAAGCGTTCTGCCAATCGTATGAGGTCTTCTGTTTCTAACACACTCGGTGTTCCTCCACCTATATAGACAGTCTCTATATTCTTCTCCTCAAACAGAGCCCAATCAGTAGAGAAAGCACTCTCGGTCTTGTCTT
>CAVFHY010000048.1:13866-19094 GCA_963622445.1 Bacteroidaceae bacterium | reverse complement strand
GTGGGAATATAGGTGCTTCAAGAGGGCTATAATTTTTGCTAACTTTGCCAAGAAAATGGCATTTGCTATTGGATAGTACACACAGATATACTAAAACAATGTGCAATTTTGATGCGGTTGCCCTGCAGTACAGTTTGATCTTTTGCTGCATTGCCGACTTTTTTGTACCTTTGCAAACTATTTGGGAAAAGACAATGCAAACGATACGAAATATATACCATCGATGGGGGGGGCTGTGCGTTATAGTGGCACTGATAAGTGTGGCAGTTCCTGTGCAAGCCAACGAACCCGATGCCGAAGCCGATGCAGCCACAGAGACACGGGCGTGGGCGGAGGCCGAAGCCTACGCTGCTGTGGCAGGTCCTCGGTTGCATAAAGATGCCCCCGTACCCAGTCCGCTCTTGGCACACTGCTTGAGCCTCAATGAGTTGCAGGACTCTCTTAATACATACTACAATCCCTTCTTGCTGTGGAGTGCACCCATTCGTGTCAAACAGTTGCGCACCAACGGAAATACGATTGTGTTGCGTACCAACACCACACTGAGCGGTGTCCCCTTCTCGCCCGATGAGTTGAAATCCCTGCGCCGTCAGGTGAGCCTTTGGGTATTGGGCAACACACAGGGCAAAGTAACCCTCTACACGGGCAGTTACGAACTGAGCGAACTCTTGCCCGACCGTATGCAGACCCGCAAGGAGAAATATCCGTCGGGGCATTCCGCTCCTGCCTTCCTGCGCAAAAGCGTCCCTTCGGGCGAGGTCTATACCCATGGTCTGGACGGCAAAATCATTGCTCTTTGGTCGAGCCACGGCATTTTCTACAACCACAAGCAGGACGAGTGGAAATGGCAGCGGGCGACGCTCTGGACAACTGTCGAGGACCTCTATAGCGTTGAGTATGGTCGGCGTGTGACGGAGATGCTCGAGAACGCAGGTGCTATCGTGCTGCAGCCGCGTGCCCGCTACGAGGGACTGAACCTCCGCCGTGATACGGCAGGGCAATGGACTATGGTGGCAGACGGTGCAGGGCTGGAAACAGGCGCAAGCGGTTTCCCCCGCTGGGCAGAGGCGGCACGCTACTGGCTCGAGTATGCAGGCTATCCCAGCGCATTGTGGGACATCAACAACCACAAGAACGACTATAAAGACGACCTCCAGAGCCGAGGGCTTTGGGTCAACTACCTGACAGGCGGCAGCAAGAACAATCCCTCGCAGGAGGGATTGGGTATTCCCGTCGATGTAGCCATTGCTCTCCATACCGACGGCTACGACTCGCCCAACGACACCACTACGGTCGGCACGCTGGCTATCTATACCGACCACGATGACACGGGGCGCAGGGTATTCGCCAACGGCAAGACCCGCCAAATTAACCGCGACCTTGCCGACTATGTGCAGACGCAGATTGTCGCCGATATACGCCAAACCTATACGCCCAACTGGACTCGCCGCCAACTCCACAACGCCAACTATTGCGAATCGCGCTACCCCATTGTGCCTTCTGTACTGATCGAGATTCTGAGCCACAAGAGCATGGTCGATATGCGCTATGGGCTTGACCCTGAGTTCCGCAACACCGTTGCCCGTGCTATCTACAAGGGGCTGGTGCGCTATCTCCACAGTACTGACGGGCGCAAGGTCATCATCCAGCCGCTCCCCGTGCGTGCTTGTGCCGTCGAGGCAGAGCGGGACACCCTGTTGCGCCTCTCGTGGCAGCCGCAGAACGACCCCTTGGAGCCGACCGCCATACCCACGCACTACTATGTCTATACCCGTGCGGATGGTGGCGAGTGGCAATCTGTCAAAGTCAGCAAGCCAAGCCATACCTTTGTCGCCCAACGAGGCAAACGCTACGATTTCTATATCATCGCTGCCAACGGAGGCGGTCGCAGCCTTCGCAGCGAGGTACTTTCCGCTTACCTGTCGCCCGATAGAAACGCACCGACTGCTCTGATAGTCAATGCCTTCCACCATACATACGCCCCCGAGTGGTTTGCCGACTCGCTGCACGCAGGTATCGTGCCGCACAGTTATGCCGTCGAGGACGGACAGAGCCTCGCCTACATCGGCGAACAGTACGATTGGAATAGGTGCAACAAATGGGCGAACGACGACAACTGCGGTTGGGGTATGTGCTATCGTGATCACCAAGCCACCGTCACCGTCGGCAACACCCACGACTATCCCGTGCTGCACGGAAAGGCGTTGCAAGCTATGGGCATTTCCTATCTCTCCGCAAGCAGCGAAGCCGTCTGTCGAATAGACTCTGCCTACACCTTCGTGGACATCATTGCAGGGCAAGAGCGCCCCACCGACAGCACCTCCGTCCTTTCCGATACGCTGCTCCACGCCTTGTCTGCCTACTTGCAACAGGGCGGTCGGCTGCTTTTGAGCGGCAGTCGTATCGGCAGTGGGTTGGATGCCCGTTGGACGGCAACGCACATGGGCTATACCTACTACACCTCCCATGCCACCCGCAGCGGGGAAATACAGGTCGACGACACGCTTGTCTGCACGCTCCGCACCGAGCCGAACACCGATGGACTATTCTCCGAATCCCCCGAATCCCTGCAACCGAGCAAGGGTGCCGTGCGTCTTGCCCGCTATCAGGACATGCACACTCCTGCAGGCATAATGGGTAATTTCCCGAACCACTCCCGAACCATCTCCTTTGGTTTCCCCCTCGAGGCACTGACCGATTTCAACGCTTTGTACACTTATAGCATACAACAACTCTTGCAGGATCTTTACACCCAGCAAATACCAATAACAGAATGAAAAAGAAGAACTTACCTCTCATCGAGAATGTAGAGATTACGGGCATTGCCGCCGAAGGCAAAGCGCTGACCCGTATCAACGATATGGTTGTTTTCGTCCCCTACTGCGTGCCGGGCGATGTGGTTGACCTGCAGGTGACCAAGCGCAAGCACAGTTTCATGGAGGCGCGTGTCGAGCGCATCGTTCGCCTGTCGAACAAGCGTTGCGAAGCCGTCTGCCGCCATTATGGCACCTGCGGAGGCTGCAAGTGGCAGATTCTGCCCTACGAGGAGCAACTCCGCTACAAGCAGCAACAGATCGTGGACAACCTGACCCGTATCGGCAAGGTCGAACTGCCCGAGATTAGCCCTATTCTCGGCAGCAAGCATATCTACCAATACCGCAACAAGTTGGAGTTCACCTTTGCCGACCGCAAATGGCTCTCGTGGGACGAGATTCGTGCCGCAGGCGGCATCGAGAATGTGGATAACTCCTATGGTGTGGGTTTCCATATCCCCAACTGCTTCGACAAGGTGCTGGACATCACGGAGTGCCACCTCATGCCCGATATCAACAATCGTATCCGCAATGGCATTCGTGACTACGCCCGTGCGCATGGCCTCTCGTTCTACAACGAGCATAGCCACACGGGGCAACTGCGTACCCTTATCTTGCGCTCCAACCACCGAGGTGAGATTATGCTCATCGTCTCGTTTGGCGAGAAAATCAATGACGCTTGCCGTGCGCTTTTGGAGTGGCTACACATCGAGTTCCCCGAGATAGTGAGCCTGCTGTATGTGGAGAACGAGAAGATGAACGACACCATTGGTGACCAGACCGTGCATGTCTTCTATGGGCAGGACCATATCATGGAGCAGATGGAGGATTTGCAGTTCAAGGTAGGACCCAAGTCGTTCTACCAGACCAACACCGAGCAAGCATACGAACTCTACAAGGTAGCCCGCTCTTTTGCCGGTTTGACGGGCAACGAGTTGGTGTTCGACCTCTATACGGGCACGGGTACCATTGCCAATTTCGTGGCACGACAGGCGCGCCGGGTCATCGGTATCGAGTATGTGCCGGAGGCTATCGAGGACGCTAAGGTCAATGCACAACTCAACGGTTTGGACAACACCTTGTTCTTTGCGGGCGACATGAAGGATATTCTTAACACCGACTTCATTTCGCAGTATGGTCGTCCCGATGTCATCATTACCGACCCGCCTCGTGCTGGTATGCACGAGGATGTAGTCAATACCATTCTCTTTGCTGCCCCTCGTCGCATTGTCTATGTCAGTTGCAACCCCGCCACGCAGGCACGCGACTTGGCTTTGTTGGACACCCGGTATCGAGTTACCCGTGTACAGCCCGTGGATATGTTCCCCCACACGCAGCATGTGGAGAATGTTGTGCTGTTAGAGATTAGAAGTTAGAGCGATTCCATCCCTTGGAGGTTAGGACAGTGGTGTTGTCGCCGGTGGCAACGATGAGGAAACACTCTGCGTCGCTGTGGGTATTTATCAGTTGCAATGCCTCGTCTTCGCCCAATACCATACACGCCGTTGCCAATGCATCCGCCCGCATACACGACGAGGCTACTACCGTGGCACTCAGCAGATTGTGCTGAACAGGATACCCCGTGCGCGGGTCGATGGTATGGCTGCGACGCTGTTGCCCCTCGTAGTAGAAATTGCGGTAGTTGCCCGAGGTCGCCATACAAAGATTGGTTGTTGAAATAATTTCCTCCATATCCTTGGATTGTCCCGTTGGGTCATCTACGGGCTTAGTAATACCAATACGCCATGGTTTCCCTTGCTTGTTCACTCCTCGTGCAACGACTTCACCGCCTATATCGACAAGATAGTTCTCACACCCATGCTGCGCCAATAGTGCGGCTATCACATCGCACGACTGTCCTTTCGCTACAGCACTTGCATCGAGCATAATACGCGGGTCTGTTTTCTGTACCCGATGTTCTGTGAGCGTTACTTGGCTAAAACCAACCAACGGCAACAGACTGTCTACCTTTGCGGTCGTCACTTGTTCCTTATTCTTAAACCCAAAGCCCCATAGATTGACCAAAGGCGCAACGGTAATATCGAATGCCCCGTTGCTTTCACGGTTGACACGCTCTGCCTCAGCCCACATCTGTTCGAAGTAGGTGTCTGTCGTGGTGTCCCGGTTCTGATTGATATGACTGATAACCGACTCCGAGTTGAACATACTGAGTGAACGGTCGAATGCCTTGAAAGCCGATTGTATAGCCGTATCGAGGTCTGCTGTGGCTTGGTACTGAATAGAATAGTAGGTACCAAATACCTTGCCTTGGTTGGTATAGTACTGCGAACGATGATCTCTTGCGGACAGCAACCAAAACAATGCCACAGCAATCACTATGGAGAGACTAATATAAGCAATACGGGATTTCTTCATCGTTATTATTATGCACAATAGAAAATGATGAATTATGAA
>CAVFHY010000048.1:0-13818 GCA_963622445.1 Bacteroidaceae bacterium | reverse complement strand
TAATTCATCATTCTTAATTCACAATTAGAACCAAATGCCTACGCCGATACAACCATTGAGGCGTTGGTATAGTTTCTCGTCGGCTACACCGCTGATGAACACATTGTCTTTGGTCATCTTGTAGGTATTGATAGAGCCCTGTGCAAAGAGCGAAATCTCGCAGATGTCGCCTATCGACCACGGTTTCTCGATACGGGCACTCACATTGTTCACTGCAAAACCGCCCTCGTAATCGGTATAGAAACTTTTCCATGGTGTCATACCTACTTGCAGCCCTAGCGTGATTTCGTACGGCAGCGAGAAATCGTAACCCAACTCTATGTACGACGAATAAGCACGCTTCAGGTCTACCTCCCCTTCTGTTTCGGTCTCTTTCTCGTAGATGTCCGCTCCCGCTACCATAGTGTACCAGTTAATATAAAGCGGGAAATCGAGCAAATCGCCGAAGTTGTAGCCTATCTGCACCTCCGTCTGGCTGCTGTTGTCGTACGCCTCGTCAAGGTCGTGCTTCCAGTTGAAGAAGTTGCCGTCGCCATAGTAGTAATGCGTGGCACCGAGCGTCAAACCATAGAAAGTGAATGATGCCTCAATGTCCACTTCGGGATAGAACTCCGTACCTGCTTGGTCATCGGAAGTTGCTTTGCGGAACTTCCAGTCGCTGGCACCCAGACTCGCCCAGGCACCGATTCGGAACGAGGTATGCTCCGTATCAAAACCGACCAGGGCTTCAGGTTGGAAACTGAGACCGCCGTTGTACTGTCCGCGCCACAGATAGGCGCTTGTTAGTTCGGCACCTGCTTCGTAAGCAAATTCGATGGACTTCTCTTGCGCTACGGCAACTGTAGTAACCACCATTGCCAATAGACTAACTAATACCTTTTTCATTTCAGAAAGTAAAAAGTTTGTTTGATTGTTGATAGTTATAATGAATTGTTGGTTGTGAGTGATGATGTTATTTGCGGGTACAAAGGTACAGAAAGTGTAGCACATACGCAAGTATTTGCGGAATACTATGGTATTATTGATACAGAATAACGGGGTAGGTAGGTGGTGGCTATGTTATGCCTCCGGTCTATTGAAGATAGGCTTTTTTGTTCATCCACCAATAGGCTCCTATGCATATCAGGCACGACAACACCGACCCCATACAGGTGCTCAATCCCATCGGGTAAAGGGTATCGGGATATAAGTTGGACGACAGCCAAGCAAGAGGAATACGGGCACAGACGATAGAAACACTATTATGTACAAACGATATAATAGAATACCCACACGCCGTAAAGAACCCGCTAAAACAGAAATGCACACCCGCAAAAATGCAGTCCCAGACATACCCTCGAAGATAATCCGCCCCTTGTGCCAGTACTTGCGGATTGTCGGTAAATATGCCGACGGCTGCTTGCGGGACAAACTGTAACACGACGGCACATATCAAACCATAGCTGGTAGTAATCATCATCGCCGTGCGCATAGTCTGCTTGGCGCGTGCCATATTCCCCGCCCCGATATTTTGTGCCGAGATAGCCGATACCGTAGAGAGCATTGCCGAAGGAACAATAAATACCAAGCCAATAAATTTCTCCACTATACCGACTGCTGCAGCGTCTATCAGTCCGCGTTGGTTCGCAATGACGGTAATGACGAGAAACGATACTTGTATGAACCCGTCCTGCATGGCTATCGGTACGCCTATCTTGAGAATGCTTTGCATAATGTCTTTTTTTGGGAGCAGGTCGGAGCAAGCTACATCTACCACACCACGATGACGGCGTATTGCCACGATAGCAAATAGCACACTCGCCATTTGTGACAGAGTCGTACCCAGAGCCGCACCCATTGCCCCTAAGCCATAGTAGCCGATGAAAAGATAATCGAGGGCGATATTGACCACACACGCCACAGCAACAAAATACATCGGGCTGCGCGAATCACCCAATCCACGAAATATCGATGCGAGGATGTTATAGGCAACGATGAAGGGTATGCCGATGAAACATACCGTGAGGTAGTGATTCATACCTTCCACAGCCTCGGCAGGTGTGTCCATGATGTTCACTATCCAACCACGGATACATAACAGGACAGCCATCAGGACAATGGCTATGGTTGCAAACATAGTTATCGTGTTGCCAACAATGGTGCGGGCTTTTGCACTATCGTTGGCACCTACGGCGCGTGCGGTCAAGACAGTCGTTCCCATTGCCAGCCCAATAAGCACGACCGTAACCATATACATTACTTGTGCGCCATTGGATACGGCAGTGGTACTATCCACACCGCAATACTGCCCGATGACATAGAGGTCTGCCAATCCATACAGGATCTGCAGGAAATAAGCAAGCATATACGGCAATGAGAAGGTCATAATGTTGCCGAGAATGCTTCCTTTTGTAAGGTCTTTTGCGTTCATCATTTTTCTTTTTTGTAACTTTATTGTTTTTCTCAATGTAGTGTCTATGTGTATAGCCAGCCGTGGAGGGTTCTTTCCACACAAAAAAAGAACCGGATAAGTATGAATGGTTTTACCCAGTCATCTTATCCGGTCATATCCTTAAGACCCTCCGATGAGGATTACAAAACTCCTATTTTGGATTTCCGCTGCAAAGGTACGACAATTTTTCGGAACTGGCAAGACTTTTGCGATTCGCAACGCAAGAAAGACACTTGAGTATGCATAAAAGAGAAACCGTCTAAATCGTTAGACGGTTTCTTGGAATGAAAGAGTTACTTGTTTACTTGGAAGCGGGTGTTGCCGGTGGTTAGGTAGTCCACTATCTGGCGGGCGGCGGCGATACCGGCGTTGATGTTCGCCTCGGCGGTCTGTGCGCCCATCTTCTTCGGTGTGGCAAAATAACGCCCCTCAAAAAGCGTCTTGAACTTGGTGTCTGCTGCGGGCATGATGTCCGTCACATACTTCAAGTCGGTACGCTCCTGCATGAGTTGTATCAGTTCGTCCTCGCAGATGACTTCCTTGCGCGCCGTATTGACAAGCAGGGCTCCTTTCGGCATAAGGTTCACCAAAGCCCGATTGATACTATTCTTCGTCTCGGGCGTGGCGGGAATATGCAAAGACACGATGTCGCAGGTACTGTAGAGTTCCTCTGCCGATGCAACGGGCGTTACACCTGCGGCTTGCATAGCCTCTGCGGGACAGAATGCATCGTAGGCGTAGATGTCCATACCAAAGCCCTTGGCAATACGAGCCACATTGCGCCCCACATTGCCGAAAGCGTGAATACCGAGTTTTTTACCCTGCAACTCTGTGCCGCTCGTGCCGTTGTAGAAATTACGCACGGCATAGACCATCAACCCGAGTGCCAGTTCTGCTACGGCGTTGGAGTTCTGCCCCGGTGTATTCATGGCTACGACCCCGTGTGCGGTGGCTGCGGCAAGGTCGATATTGTCATAGCCTGCGCCGGCACGCACCACAATCTTGAGTTGTTTGGCGGCGTCTAATACGGCGTTGTCCACTTGGTCGGAACGGATAATAAGGGCGTCTGCATCGGCGACGGCGTCGAGCAGTTGCTGCTTGCTGGTATATTTCTCGAGCAGAGCCAATTCGTACCCTGCCTTCTCTACCACTTCACGAATGCCGTCCACGGCTACTTTCGCAAAGGGTTTCTCTGTTGCTACTAAGACTTTCATAGAATGAACTAATGTGGTGTAAAAGACTGCCGTGCGCCGCTCATCCCGCTTGGGAAAACGATACCAGTATTCCATGGAATTTTATAAATGTACAATGTGTAAATTTGTAAATGGTGTGGTATGGTCAGATGAGTCTTGCGGCTCATTTGTCGCGGGGGAATGGTGGGCGTGAACACCCATACTACAAAGGGTTGCGTATGGAGGGCTTATCCCTTGCCTATCCCTTGCTCATCCCTTGCTGCGGGAGGGCGGCTCGACGGTGTCGAAATAAAAAGAATACTATTAGAGTTTCTGCTCGTAGTCGTGGATGCAGTTGACGAGTGCTTGTACGCCCTCTATGTCCATGGCGTTGTAACACGACGCACGGAAGCCGCCCACGGAACGGTGTCCCTTAATGCCGACCATGCCACGCTCGGTAGCGAAACGCAGGAAGTCGTCTTGCAACTCTTGGTACTCCGGCTTCAAGACAAAGCAGAGGTTCATGCGTGAACGGTCTTCCTCCTTAGCCGTACCTACGAAGATGCGGCTGTGGTCGATACAATCGTAGAGCAGGTTTGCCTTCTCGATATTGCGCTTCTCTATCCACTGAACGCCACCGTTCGCTTTGAGCCAACGCAGCGTCAGCATAGCGGTATAGATAGGCAGCACGGGCGGCGTGTTGAACATCGAGCCACCGTCGATATGGGTCTTGTAGTTGAGCATGGTAGGGATATAACGGCTCACATGACCGAGGAAATCCTCTTTGACGATGACAAAGGTAACGCCCGCAGGAGCAAGGTTCTTCTGCGCACCGCCGTAGATAATGCTATACTGCGCTACATCGATAGGGCGCGAAAGAATATCAGAGGACATATCAGCAATCAAAGGCACACTGCCGCGTTTTTGGTAGATGTCTGCCAACTTGGCGTCGGAGAGTTCCGTACCATAGATGGTGTTGTTGGTCGTGATATGGAAATAGTCGGCGTCTTGGGGTACGGTGTAGTCCGTCGGGATGAAAGTAAAGTTGGCGTCCGCACTCGATGCGACCTCGACTGCCTCGCCGAAACCCTTTGCCTCTTTGAGCGCTTTCTTCGCCCAAACACCCGTATTGAGATAGGCTGCCTTATGCTCCAGGCAGTTATACGGCACCATACAGAATTGCAGGCTTGCGCCACCACCCAAGAACAGCACGCGGTAGCCTTCGGGCACACCGAGCAGCTCTTTCATCAGCGCTTCTGCCTCATCGACAACGGGTTGGAAGTACTTGGCACGGTGCGAAATCTCAAGGATACTCAAGCCTTCTCCTTGGAAATCGAGCACAGCCTCTGCCGTTTGTTTAATTACTTCTTGCGGCAGGATACTCGGTCCTGCATTGAAATTGTACTTTTTCATAAATGTATTGATTTATGGAGTAAAACCTATTATTTTTCTACTAAAAAAAGATATTCCTTATATGCATTATCAGAGTTAATCCACTCATTTGTCCAACGCATACCGCTCATCACATTCTTCTTATAATCAATCTCTTGTGCTTTAATCAGTCGTCCCGTAGAATGAAGAATATCGCTGAGTTCCTGCTTGGTAGCCCGTCCGCCGGAACTATAAGACAGAAGAATGTAATGCGCATTGGTCTTGCGGATTAAGTCGTCTATTGCTTGCATAGCAATAAAGTTGCCGTCCTCATTTTTTCGGTATTCCTCAAAGACAGAGGCAGAGACGGTATCCCGTGTATCCTCTCGCCGATTGACTTTCCCGAATAGTTTCGGCTTATCGTTCAAGATGACGGTTTTCCAAATATGATAGTAAGCCGCATAGCGCACACGGCTTGGTGGCATTTTCTCATTGTTGGAGCCATAAGGCGGGTCAAGATACACCAAATCATGGTATGTATTCACCACATCGAACACATCGTTTTTCGAAACGCTGTTGTGCGTATGAATAGGGAATCGTTGAGGAACTCTCAGCACCATGTCATTGTAGGAGCGCGGAGACCAGCCCGAAAGATAGGCGGCATAATGTCCCAATGTGTTATCCACAGCATCCAACGCCAGTATCAAACTGGTAAGGAGCACACATTTGTCTTCCCAATGCAGTTTCAGCGTATCGATTTTGTCGCGAATGGCATCCAAACGCATGGTGTTTTTCAGTTGGAAAGGACGCTTCCCTTCCTCTCCCTCACCGCCATAATGCTCCGAGAACCAACCATAATACCCCGGCAAGGCATTCAGTTCGTCAATAATCACCTGATAAAATGAATCGGGCTTGTTGGCAACCAAATAGCATGTAGCAAAGACCTGCGACCACTCGGAAATATCGTTGGCTGTTGTGTCCAACCCTATTTGAGAAAAAGCCTGTGCCACACGCGTCGTACCTGTAAATGCATCCAAAGCACTATGCACATCCAAATCAGCCACCAAAGGAAGAATATACGGCAACATTTTCAGTTTAGATCCCGTATATTTTATTCCCTCGGTTGTCGGTATGGTGCAACAACGAGTATCACCGAATATGTTCAGTTGCTCTGACATTTTGCCGTTCTACAAAGTTTGCAGCAAGTTGTTAATATCGTCTTGCAAAATAGTGTTGGCTTTCTTATGTCCTTCCTCCGAGGCATTTAATGCCAAACGGAACAACTTCACCAAAGTAAGGTTGTGTTTGTAAGTTATCCAACCATTTGTAAGGCTATAAAAGTAATTCGCAGCGTGAATGGTATGTGTCCAAAAGCCGCGTTGCAAGGCATTCGCCGCAGCGTCTCCGTAGCGCACCTCGCAGATGTACTCATCTCGTTGATTGAGAAACATATAGATGGGGTGCGAACGCCCTTTCCCTGCAACAACCTTGTGTTCTTGAAAATCATAACGCTGTCCCTTGTCTATGAATATGATTTTGCGAGTATCCTCTTTCATTCTGTCAAAATCAAACACCATTATGTTGCACTCCATATCTTTCTCACGATAGATAAGAGGCATAACATTGACACTATTCAAGGAAACAAATTCTACGGAAGAGAAGAGTGTATGGATGACTTGCTTGTCATTAATACACTCTCCTAATTCGCAGAGTTTGGGGAACATCAGAGCATCCTTGTCTGTGGATAATTGCAAAGGGCCATCCCCATACGCTTTCAGGCTGATAGGTATTTCTTGCTTCGTCAATTCGTTGATAATCACGATGTCTTCTTCGTGTTCTTTCGCACGAAAAAGGTCTTTGCCTACATGCCGACTATCGTAGTCGTACATAAACTGATGAATAAACTCCGCAATACCAATCTCCGCCAAATCGCCATGCGTCTTGTTCCCAACAAGACGCATAGTGAAGATGTTAGACAGCGTGTTCACTATCCATTGCGGATGTTTTGTTGCTAACAAGCGAAAACGCTGTTGAAACTCTTTATAGCCTATATCCATAACACATCTTTACTTGTTGGCGTTCATGCTGTCCTTCCACTTACTCTTGGCGGGAGGAACAACAGTGGTGTCGGGCTGACGGATAGCGTCCTGAATGGTTTCTTTCACTTTGTCGGCTATCTTTTTTGCCGTGGTCTTCACCGTATCGACGATGTCGGCTCTCTCAACCCAACAGATGGCGTCGCCCTTGGTGGCTACTGCGCCCTGCTCCTTATCTACAGCCACCAAACGGCAGTTGTCGGCTGCAACAATCGGCTCTATGCCGTGCTGCGTCTGCAGATAGCAGACGACTGCGCCTTTCGCAAAGAGCGTACCGAATACGGGGGCGTGGCCGTCCTCGTTGTAGTCCAACTCCCACAGCACCTTGCCGGCTGCAGTGGCCTCTACCGGCTCGCTCGACGGGTGCAGAATAGCACGCTTGTCCGCTGCGGAGATAAAGGTAACCTGCTGTCCGCCCTTGGCTGCTTTCTCCATACGCTCGAGCAGGTCTTTGTTGAACTGCTCCTTCGCCTGGCCGGACTTGTACTCACGGTATTGCTTCTCGTGCATGGCGAACTCGAACAACTCCTCGTCGTCCTGCCCACGCTCCCAGCCGAGTTTGTTCATCTCTTCGATATATTGCGGCAAGGCATCGGGGTAGAGGGCTTGCGGGTCGCCCGTATAGAACTCCATACCTTTCTCTTTGGCAAGTTCCACAATCTCAGGTGCCAACTCTCCCGGCAGTTTGCCCGACTTGCCGAGAATCATACCCCACATGGCGGGGTCCATACGGGTGAACGGCTTCTCGCCCATTGAGCGAGAGAAGAGGTTCATCAGAGCGGCATTCTTGACATATTGCGAGAACGGCGTTACGAGGCACGGCGTACCCAACATCGGCCATATTCGTTGCACTTCGTTGAACAATTCGACGAGCAGTTCGTCCTCGTTGAGGGTCTTCTCGCCCCGCTTCGTAAGGTTGGCGTTGATAGCAGCGTGCATCCCCTTGAGGTCTGCCATGAGCGACCCCATCATACCGCCCGGCAAGCCGCAACCCACGAGCAACGAAGTCATCTTGGAGTTGCGGGGATCGATCCAGTAGCCCAAGAAGTCGTCGATAAACGACTGGGTCAGGCTGCGTGCCTCCATGTAGGCATTCATATTGATGTCCTTGACGAGGAAACCTGCATCACGCAACATAGCCTGGATGGTAATGACATCGGGGTGTACCATACCCCAACTAAGCGGCTCCATGGCCACATCCAACACATCGATACCCGCCTTGGCTACCTCGAGCATAGACGCAACGGCAAAGCCCGGTCCCGAGTGTCCGTGATACTGCAGGACGATGTCGGGGTGCTTCTCCTTAATGGCCGCAACAATGGTGCCGAGCATCGCCGGCCGCCCGATACCCGCCATATCTTTGAGGCAGATCTCTTGTGCGCCAGCGGCTATCAGTTCCTCGGCGAGGTGGATATAGTACTCCGCCGTATGCACCTGCGAATAGGTGATACACATCGTAGCCTGCGCCGTCATGCCCGCCTCTTTTGCCCAACGGATGGAGGGAATGATATTGCGAGGGTCGTTCAGACCGCAGAAGATACGCGTGATGTCCACACCCTGTGCGTGCTTCACCTTGTACATCAACTGACGCACATCGGCGGGCACCGGATTCATACGCAGACCATTCAGACCACGGTCGAGCATGTGGGTCTTAATGCCTACTTCGTTGAACGGCTTGGTAAAGGTGCGTACGGCTTGGTTCGGGTTCTCTCCATACAAGAGATTGACTTGCTCCATGGCACCGCCGTTGGTCTCCACACGGTCGAAGCACCCCATGTCGATGATGACAGGGGCTATTTTAGCCAATTGGTCTTTGCGGGGTACATACTTGCCGCTGCTCTGCCACATATCGCGGTATACGAGCGAGAATTGAATTTCTTTCTTCATTGATTTGTCGGTTTATGTTTTCTATGGTACGGGACGGAGGAGCGTGTGTGTTCGGTACACCTGTGGTCGGCACTTGGACTGCGCTTCGCCCCCTTTTACCGCTGCAAAGATACGGCTTTTTTTTCGTTTGCACAAGGACTGTCGGCAGCAAAAAAACAGGTACGGGTGTGTACTATTGTGTTCCCGTTCTTTTTTGTCCCTAATTGTGGGGAAATAGGTGATTCTTTTTGGAAATTGGGCGGATTTGTTGTACCTTTGCAGCCCTTTCGGTTTGCCCGGTTGGCGTAGAGTAAGTGGTTTTGCAGCGGGCGCATGGACGGAAGAAAGGATTAGACTATGACACTGAATATAGAAGGCATTATCTTGGGACTGTCGGCGTTCCTCTGTATCGGGATGTTTCATCCGATAGTGATAAAAGCGGAATACTACCTCGGCGTGCGCTGCTGGTGGGCTTTCGCCTTGGTAGGTACGGCGGCGTTGACGCTGTCGCTCTTCTTGGACAACACCTACGCATCGGTGATATTGGGCGTGTTCGCGTTCTCGTGCTACTGGTCGATACTCGAACTCTTTGAGCAGAAAAAGCGTGTAGAGAAAGGTTGGTTCCCAAAGAACCCCAAACGCAAAGACTAACCCGATATAACGCAAAAAAAACGAAGCCGAGGCTTCGTTTTTTTTGCGTTATTAACAGGCGACTTGTAACTCTATTGGAAGCGAAACAGAATGTACTCCCCCTACACCCGTATGCGCAAGGCGTGGTGGAGGCAACTGACCTCGCAGGGACCCATGATGTTCTCGAGAATACCATCTGCCTCGAAGAGCAGGTGTTTGTGTGTCTCCATACGAATGTCCTTGCCTGTAAAGGAATGGATAAAATCGAGGTCGGTAAGGTGCCCGTTGAAGAGTTTAGGTATGGCAGTGAAGACTTGGCGGGCAGTGGGTTTCCCTACAAAGATAGCATGGAACACGCCGTCTTGCGGGTTTGCCAGCGGGTTTTGCTGTATGCCACCACCGGAGTATGGTCCGTTGCCGATATTCATCGTAAAAAGCAAGTCGTTCACCAGTACTTGCCCGTCGACAACGAGTTGTGTCTTACGCGACCGATGTACACAGACGGCGGCAAGCAAGGCAAAGAAATAATTGACATGGTGGCTGCCAATGTAGTACTTCAGCGTTGCCGCCCACGAACAACAGAGCGCATCCACCCCAAAGCCCACGGAATTGAGGAAATAGCGATGATGGGCGATTCCGTTGCGCCAATAAGTAACACACCCGACATCGATGGGACGACTCTCGCCACCGAAGAAATGGTCAAGCGCATGCTTGTAGTCCTTCGTCAGACCCCAATAGCGGGCGTAGTCGTTGCCCGTGCCGCGCGGCATAATACCGATAGCGATACGCTGCCGTTGCTCGGACGGAATGTCGGCACGCATAATACCATTAACCGCCTCGGAGAGTGTGCCGTCGCCGCCCAAAACGAGAATCTCATCGTAGCCGCGCTCCGCCAGTTCGCGCCCCAGTTCGATGGCATGCCCCGCATACTTTGTCTCCCGATAGGCGAACGGCTCGTGCCGCTTCCTAAGGAGTTTCCAAAGGTAGATGCGCTGCGCACGAAAAGCGCGTTTGCCCGACTTGGGGTTGATGATTATTCCTAACACGGTGGTGTGGTTTCGTTGTGGTCAGTGGTGTTTTTCGCCGCAAAGGTACGAAAACTAATTGATATATGCAAATCCGCGGAGATGAAGGCGGGCAACTGCCGCCCTATCGCCATGATGTACTGCAGCGGACTACCCATTCCTTTGTTTGCTCCCAATTTGTGGGTATTTTTGCCCCTTGGAGGGCATAAAAGTTTGATGTTTGTGTTTTTTGTCGTACTTTTGCAGTGTGGGTGCGATCAGGGGGGGGATTCCCCCTCGCCATCATTCACAATGTACGATGCGACGCAAAGTACGGAAACTACGATAATACATAAATACAAATTTCTATGAATAAAACTTTTCTTCTTTTGGGCGCAGCGGCTTTGAGTGCGTCCGTTTTTGCAGCCGACTTCATCGGGTACGGGGCTGTTGAACTGAATAATGAGATAACCAGTGGTACTTCCTCGATAGAGAAAATCTGCACTAACGCCCAGGGGGATGCCTTCTTCATCGGCAATGCCGGTTCGGTGGGTGCTACTCCTACTGCGACCTTTATGGAAATAGAGGTAGCTACCGCTCCATTCAAACAAAACATGAAACAAACGAATACGAACCTCGTATTCGGTACTGCCTCGCTTCAGGAGTCGGTTGCACCTGTTTTCGGCACAAGCAACCGTGGCAACATCAAGAGCAAAGCCGCTGTGGCTACCGACAAAGGCGAACTCTATATCGCCGTTGCTGCTTGCCATTCGGACAGCAACCGATTGGGCGACAACAAAGCACTGCAAGTGGTAATGAAGAACGATGCAGGGCTGTGCGACTCGGCATTCGTACTCGGAGAGTATGATGCTACGAAAGCGACACAGTATGGTGCCGTTCTGTGCGTAACGGCGAAAGGTGTCCATGTAGTCTGCACACCGACACAGATCGAGAACGAGACGGCCGGCTTCTCTATCGTGGACCTAACAACCGACGGCACGAACTTCTACCTCCTGACTGTACTGACCAAAGGAATTGCTATCGACAAAGATACGATTCGCACAAAGTCTGCGAAAGGCAGTCTGGCGGTGCTTAAGTTTGATAGCAACTGGAAACTGGTGGCTTCCGCTGTCAGCGAGGGCACCGAGGGTACGACCACGGGTACACTCAAGTATATCAACGGAAAACTGTACTATGCGGGCAATTTCTCGGCACAAGCCAATGGCACTTTCTCGTTCGGCGGAAAGACGCTGACAAGCAGCAAGGCAAACAACGGTATTCTTGCCGCTACGCTCTCGACCGACCTGGTGTGCGAGCAACTGTCCTATACGGGCATAGAAAAGAACACCGCAGGAAAGGGCGGAAATATAACCGTGTATGATGAGTTGGTGGACGGAGAGAATGCCTATTTCACGGGCTTCTTCAACGGACAGATTGCGTATGGCGAGACGGATACCGTTGCTTGCACTGCCACTCGGGCATTTGTCGCAAAGGTGAACCTGACGACGGGTAAGACGGAGAAAGCGGCTGTCGTTGCTTCGACGGGCATTAGCGGTGGTGCGGCTCTGTTGGCACATAAGGATACCATTTCGATGTATGCATACGACTGGAGCAGCAATCAACGCATCTCGCTCTACCACTACGACCAGAACCTGCAGCCGATAGGTACCACTGCGCTGATTCTCTCTTCTGGATCGGATGCTGTTCAAAGCGCAGTGCTGACCCCGGAAGGCATATTGCTCTATGCGTTCCGAACCAAAGGCACGGTTACTTTTGCTTCGGATACAACGCAGTCGTATACCGCACAAGACAGTGGATTCCGTGGAATACTGGCTGTCGAACGCCTCTACGAAGCAGTGGAAACGGCTATCTCCGATGCCGTTGTTCCCGAGACGGAGGCTCAGAAGTTCTTCCGCAACGGGCAACTCTATATTCGCCGCGGCAAAACCGTTTATAACGCCCTCGGACAAGAAATAGAATAAGGGCAACGGGCATTGGCACAATAATTGCGGCTGCTTTCCACAGGCGGTCGCAATTGTTGTCCATCCGGCTGTGGCACTTTGGCTTTGCGCTGTCTTTTTGTGGCTGTTGTGGCGATAGTGTTTCGCACTGCCATTGTGCTGTCCCTTTGAAAAAATATGAAACATACTGAATATGAAGAAGATACTCTTTTTTGCGATGACCGGCATTGCGTTGGCTTTCGCATCCTGCTCTTCCACTTCGACCCCTGCGCCTGTGGTGTACACTATTGACGAAGTCTATGCACAAGCCGACTCGCTGCAGGGTGATACGATTTCGTTCGAGGGCGTCTGTACCCACCTCTGCAAGCACGGTGGTCGCAAAGCGTTCCTTGTAGGCCACCTCGCCGATACGGTTTATACAGAGACAGACACCGTCATTCGCCCGCATATCCTGCGTGTAGAGGGAGGGAAGATGGGCAATTTCGACGCCGCATGTATCAACAATGTGGTGCGTGTGCGGGGCGTGATTCATACCTATGAATACACACCTCAACCCGTGGTCAATCCTGCCGAAAAACATGGCGAAGGGGACCAGGGTTGCGCTACAGAGCAACTCGCTATCCATGGCTATTTTGCGGAAGCCGTCAGTTATGAGATAATTACGCAGGAGTAATATGGCAGAAAAAGTTTCTCTGACTGCACCGAATGCAGTTTCTCCGCGGGGGGCAAAGGTGCGCAAATGGCTGCGATGGATACACCGTGACCTGAGTTTCGTCTTTGCGGGTATGCTGTTGGTCTATGCTATATCGGGCATTGCGCTTAACCACAAGGATTCGTTCAACAGCCAATATGCTATTCATCGCTCGGAACACGCTTTGTCGCCTACGCCCCGCAGCGAAGTGTCGCCCATGGTGTTGGCACAGTGGCTGCAACAGTGTGGTGTAGCAGGGCAAGAGATACAGCACTATTTCCCCGATGAGACGACATTAAAGGTTTTTCTGCGGGGTAACAGTAGCCTGACGGTGAACCTGCAGACGGGTACGGGAATACTCGAACAGGTGCGCAAACGCCCTATCTTGGGCAGTCTCAGTCGGTTGCATTACAATCCCGGCAAAGCGTGGACTTGTTTCTCGGATATTTTTGCGGTGGCGATGGTAGTCATCGTGCTGACGGGGCTGTTCATGCTCCGCGGCAAGCACAGCCTTATCGGCATCGGAGGCATTGAGTTCCTTATCGGTGTGCTGATACCCCTGCTGTTTGTGCTGCTGTAAGGGACTTTCCTGTTGG
>CAVFHY010000047.1:15571-19696 GCA_963622445.1 Bacteroidaceae bacterium | reverse complement strand
ACCTGACCCTGTTGTAGAGAAAGATTATGCATGGCATACATTAAATAACCACACAATGTTGCATAATTATACAATACACAAACATAAATAGACTTGTTTCTGTCGTTTTGCTTGCGCAAACAAAGAAAAATGCGTACTTTTGCAGCCGATTTAATACATATTAGGTATGAAGAAAAGATTTTTACTCTTTGGTGTCGCTTTGGCAGTGGGAGGGGCTACTCTCTGCGCTGCTCCCAAAAGCACACACACAGACATCAGTACACCAGGTGGCACGAACACAGCAGGGACGGAAAACAGTCTCTTCGAGCGTTTGCAGACAAAACCCTCCCGCTTTGAACTGCCACTACAGCGGACCTTGAGCAAACAGAACGGCATACAGCGTGCCTCTGCTACCGTGACAACCCCGACGAGCGAACTGCCTGCCACCAGCGGATGTGGCGTGCTGAGCGCACCGGACGGTAACACATGGGTGTACACCATCGACTACACCCTAAACGCCAGTAAATACTACACTGCGGCTACGGTGAAAGTCTATGACGCGGAAAACCAATTAGTGGGCGAATTTACGGACAACTTTGCCGAAGACACCACCATCGTGGGCATAAACCAAGTGGAACTGAATCCGCTCGTGACGAAGAAGTTCTTCAACACCGACAACAACTACGAGGTGATGCTCTATGTACACGGTGTGACCAAAGACTACACGGGCAAGGTGTATAACGATGTCTATTCACTCGGAAAATCGGACAAGATTTGCACCATTGCGGGCAACCAAGTGTTGGCACAGAACACCGCCACCGACAGTTGGAGCGAGAACTACACCCTCGTTTTCCAACGCGACTCTATCAATTACGGTGACGGCGAGAGCGACAACGGCTACTACTGGCTGCACTTTGATGTCTATACCAAGGCAGGCTGGGGCGCAACCACTCCTACCCTTGCCCATACCTTCTCAATGGACTACGCATTCATCTCCGGCTCAGGCGGCAACTCCGTGCCTATCTTGATGGGCAAAAACGGGAAAGAGGTATGCTATGTGACCGCACACTACGAGAAAGAGTTCTTCGACCCCAGTACACCATGGAACGAAGACCCTGTGGTGCAAAAAGATAACCATTTCTTGCTCACCATGTACAACAGCAAGTACGACACCATTGCCACGACCTCCGTACCCTGCGACAGCATTGCGGGCTACCTCTATACCTTCCCCTATATCGGCGGTTTGCGCTACAACGACGACTTGGCATTCAATACTTTCAGTGCTGATACCGCCTACATCTTGTCGTTTGACCACTATACCACCACCGACGAGTTCATCACCTCGTACTATGTGTATGACCTGCGTGGAAAGGTGCTGGACACGATTGCGACCTTCACGGACGACTATCTGCCGCTAACCGACATTGCGGGACAAGAGGAGGAATACTGCTTCACCTACACCAAAGACGACTCGGTACACTTCCAGTTTGTGACCCTGCCCTCGTGCAAGACCGTGCTGGACATCAACTCGGTGTACAATGGCGACCAACTCTCTTCGAACATCGACCGCTACCCGACCAAAGGCGGCTATCAGTATGTGATTGCCCTCTCGAACGGTTCGGACGACGCTGACGGCAACACCATACACCCTGTTCTGTGGCTCAACCAAGACGGTTCTGTCAACCACTACGACAACATCAACCTCGGCACAAACATCCAGATGGCGTTGCCCTATATCAGTGCCGCGTCTTTCGACCCATGGCTGTGGGACACGGACAACAACCGAGAGTATATGTTCCTCGTCAAGCGACTCCAATCGACCGGTTCTTCGGCTTCGGACGAGTTGCTCTATGTTGTGAACACAAAGGGCGAGCGTCTGCTCGAACTCGGTCCAGACGCCACAAAAGGCAACCTGTCGGGTATCTCGCTGCTCAATCCGGAAACCAATCCGCAACTGTTGGTGCTCTACTACAACTACTCGAATTATACGCCTACTTTTGTCAGCCTGCCGCTCAATTCGCTGCAAGGACAAGGCACAAAGGCAGACCCTTATCAGATAGCCACGGCGGGCGACTTCAAACAGATACAGAAGCACCCTGCGGCACAATACATCGTTGTCGATAACTTAGACTTTGAGTCGATTCCCTACGCAGGCGTGAATGCCAACTTCACGGGTAACCTCAACGGACAAGACCACCTGATTACCAATCTGGTACTGAGCGACAACGCCCTCTTCCCCAATATACTCGACACAGCGCACATCGCCAACCTGACCCTCTACGCACCGAAAGTTACCCTATCGTCGGCACAAGAGGCTGGTTTTGTGGCAGGTAGCGTCGTGACAGACCAAACTTTGGGCGGCACTGCAACTATCGAGAATATCCACATTTACAATGCAGAAGCAACCGCCACAAGCGGCTACGACGGCATTTTCGGCTCGATAGCAGGCAGCGTCAGCACCACTTCTGCCATTCGTCTTTGCTCATCGCAAGAGACATGGATTGATCTCGCTGACGCCACAGTAGGCGGTATCGTAGGCGAACTGCGCACGGGCTCTATCGTAAAAGGTTGTGCCTTCTCCGGACTGATTGCAGGTGCTACTATCGGTGGCATTGTCGGACAGAGCAACAACGGCGACGAGACTATCAGCAACTGTCACGCTGACGCACTGCTTGCAGGCACAACCGTAGCCGGTGGTATTATCGGCAGCAGCGCACGCTCTGCGGTAACCAATTGTTACGCAGAGGGCGAAATAGAGACCAAGGGCGATGCACGCTCGGCGGCAGCCGGTGGTATTGCAGGCTCGCTGGAGAGCACCTGGGAAGCCTCAGCCACCAAAGTCATCGCCAAGAACCTTGTCGGCATAGATACGCTCAGCGCCACAAACGAGACGGCTGCTTATGCTCACCGTATTGTCGGCAAGACGAGCGCAGACGACAAGGAGATTGACTGGGATACGATGTATAACACATGGACCGAGGACGATTGGAACGCGTACTATGATGGCACCAAAGAGCCTCTCTACCTCGCAGGCACTCCGGAAACCACACTCGGCCAAAACTATGTCATCTCCTCGCTGCTGCCCATCGATGCGACTATTCAGGCAACCGACACCACCACAGAGGGTGCTACACTCGCAACCGCAGCACTGACCAATGATTTCTTTGCATCTATCGACTTTGCAGGCGGCACTACCGAAGCAGCGCCTTGGGTACTCGGTACAAGCCCCTATCTATGGTACGAGAAAGAAGCGGGCGCACTGCTTGTAGATGTAGAGAGCCACAGCCTGCTCCTTGGCGACTCGGTGGATGTAACTTTCACCATCATCAACGGCAAAGGTAGCGACATCACCATATCGAGCAACTCGGCAGCGGCTACTATTACTAAAGAGACCGTCGGCACAGACTTCTTGACCATTACCATAGTGGCAGAGGCCAAAGGCACTGCCGTATTCACCGCTACCTGCGGCAGCAAGACCGCTACCAGCACTATCGTCTGCGACCATAGCCACCTGCGCTACGACGCCAGCGAAGGCGAGGTATCGCAAATCTATACGCCGCAAGACATCGTAGCCACCGAGGACTATACCGAAAAGCAGGGCTTCAAACTCTTTACGGCTACCAAAGCGGACCACAGCGACAAGGTGCTGTTCTACTTCTACAACGACGACACCGATGCGGACATCATCATCCCTGCCGGCGAATATGCAATCAACGACACCTACGACAACTGGACGGTGAAGACCTCGACGGGTATCAACTCCAACAGCGAACTCACCCCGTCGTACTACACCACGCTCACCGAGAGCGGCACCTCGAAAAAGATGTACTTCTTCGTATCGGGTAAGGTGGTAGTCAGCAAGGTGAACGAGACGACGATACGCATCGTGGCCGACGCTGTCAACTCGTACGACCTGCCGATACATATTGAGTACGAAGGCCCGCTCGCAGCCGCTATCGACCAAACGACCAGCGAAAGTGCCAAGGCGTACAAGTACATTTCGAACGGTGTGCTCTATATCGTAAAAGGCGGAACAATCTACACCGTCCTGGGCGAGAAAATCGGCACCATTGCCGAATAAAACAGATAATAACATATTATATAGGGAATAGGGCGTGGACAATACGGGTCTACGCCCTATTTTTT
>CAVFHY010000047.1:8100-15376 GCA_963622445.1 Bacteroidaceae bacterium | reverse complement strand
ACAGTATGAAAAAAGCAATGATTATGTTGGTCAGCCTCGTAATGAGCATGACCGCCTGCTCGGGCGAGCCGCAAGTAGGCACTTTCGAGACCCTACCCGCACAAGCACAAACTTTCTTCTCTACCTATTTCGACAAAGCCGATATTGCTTTTGTACTCAAAGAGCGTGAAGGCGTACACTATGAATACCAAGTGCGCCTCACCAACGGCACGAAGATAGGGTTCGACCACAATGGTGCGCTCGACTTTGTGGACTGCCAAGGCACAGAAGTCCCCGCCGGCATTGTACCTCAAGCCATTACTACCTATGTAGCAACTAACCATCCGCAGAATTTTATCACCGAATACAATGTGGAGAAACGCACCCTCGAAGTGGAACTTGACAACCATATCGAGATAGAGTTTGACAAGAACGGCAATTTTGTGCGCTACGACTGGTAATCCTCCCATTACGAAAAAGAGGACACCATACGGAACACTACGAAAATAATGCGCAGCCAACTGCGCAAAATACACAAACTACACGAATAGTATGGAAAAGAAGAAACTAACCCGCTCTCAGAACAGAATGCTCGGGGGTGTATGTGCCGGACTGGCTGAGTATTTCGACATCGACCCAACGCTCGTGCGTGTCATCTATGCCGCCTTGAGTGTCTTCTCTGCCTGTTTCCCGGGAGTGATGCTCTATATTATCCTACTTATCATTATGCCCAACAGCGAAGAATAGGTCGGTTATGGTAGAGAACATCAAAAGTCAAATGCGGAAAGGGGTATTGGAGTTCTGTATCCTGACCATTATTCACCGCACCGACGAGGCATACACCTCGGACATCCTCGCTGCATTGCAGGAGGCGGACTTGCTGGTGGTGGAGGGCACTATCTATCCGCTCCTTACCCGTATGAAGAACCAAGGGCTGCTTGCCTACCGCTGGCAGGAATCGAAAGACGGTCCTCCCCGCAAGTACTATCGCCTGACTGGCGATGGACTCTCGCTCCTTGCCGAACTCAGACAGGAGTGGGACGCTATCAGCCACTCTATCAATGGCATTGCCAGTGAACCATATACCGTACAACCCACACAATGCACCATGCCGTCGTAGCCATTTTGCAGGCATGCGGCGCAGCCGTCTTTCCTACCCCACATTCATCCTTCACAATCCGAAACAATGAACGAGACTCGAACTATCAATCTCAATGGACAAGTGTTCCATATTGACAACGATGCCTATATGGCACTGTCGAACTATCTGCAGGATATCGAACTGCGTCTCTCCGCCGACGAGCGCAAAGAGGTTATGAGCGACCTCGAAGCACGCATTTGCGAACTGCTGCAGTCGGCGTTATTCGCCAAGAACCAGCAGGTAGTCACCTATGCTATGGTCGAAGACCTTAAGC
Organism: Bacteroidaceae bacterium; assembly: GCA_963622445.1. Lineage (GTDB taxonomy): Bacteria > Bacteroidota > Bacteroidia > Bacteroidales > Paludibacteraceae > Colicola. Next base: position 13,982 of record CAVFHY010000047.1, on the reverse strand, counting down.
AGCGCATCGGTGCGCCCTCCGATTTCGGCGAGAACAAACGCCCCAAAGTACGCCCGCAAGCCAACAACCAAGGCTGCGGACGGGCACTCGGTATTGCGCTCAAGATATTCTTGATTATCTGCGCCCTGCCCGTGCTTTTTATCGTGCTAATTATCGCTTTCTCTCTTATCTTGGGACTATTCGGGGCGAGTGTTGGCGTAGCCGCTTTCCTGCCCGAACTGCTCACCAACGGCTGGTTAACCGCTCTGTTGGTCGTCTTCCTGGCATTGGTAATTATCCTCCCTGTCGTGATGATTATTGTGCCTATCGTATCCTATATGCGCACCCGTCGGGGACCGAAAGCACGCTTCTGGTGGATTATCGTCATCGCGTGGCTGCTCTCGCTGGGCGGTCTTGTATGGTCGGGCATCGAGCAATGCAAGGCTATCAACGACCCTATCGGGTTGCTGCAACGGCTCGATGGTGATTGGGACGATGCCGACACCGATGTTCTCCGCGAACAGGAGGTACGCACGGTAGCCCCTTTCTCTGCCATTAAGGTGAACGGTGCTGCCGAAATCACCCTGCAACAGACGGACAGTCAGAGCGTTACAGTGCGTGCCACCGTCCCCGCCAATGTAAAAACCACGGTGCAAGACGGTGTGCTGCAAATAGACATCGAGGCACCCCGTTATACGCTGGCGAAACTGACCATCTGCGTACCACAACTGACAAGCATCAATGCCGCTGGAGCATGCGAGATAGAGAATGTGGCAGGCTTTGTGGCAGACACGCTTACGCTGTCTCTTACGGGTGCATCGAAAGCCGAGTTGAACCTCATCGCCAACGCCGTCCATATCAACTGTACTGGCGCAAGCCAGACCGAACTGACGGGGCGCACTGAGGTATGCCGTATCGATCTGACCGGTGCAAGCCAACTCGATGCCGAGGAGTTCTGCGTACAAGATATGCACATCAACTGCGTGGGGGCTTCACGCGCAGAAGTGCTGGTACAACGCACACTCTGGGCGCAGGCTTCGGGTGCCAGCCACATCGAGTATAGCGGCACCCCGAAAGTGGAGCAGAGTATGGCAATAGGCGGCAGCCGTATCAAGCAGGAGTAAACCGCAGCAAGGGGGAGGGGCTTTCTGCTATACGCCGCCCCGCCTACAAAAGAAGGGGAGTATGTCCGACACGGGGCATACTCCCCTTTTTCACGGGCGGCGTAGTATGCAACCGAGTTGCAGACAAAAGACAGTACCTTTGTGGCATAAATTTCATAGATACGAGACAATGCAACGAAATTATTTGGTACTGGCAGCCTACATAGCCGCTGTGCTGACGGGCTGCAGCGGACATTCACACGAACACGAGGAACACTCGCATGAGGGACATGAACACGAGGAACACGCAGAGCATACACATACAGCAGGAGAGATTGTGTTCTCAGAAGAGAAAGCCGCAGCCATCGGATTAGAAACAGAGGTGATAGACTATGCTCCTTTTGCGGAAGTCATCAAAGTGTCCGGACAAATACTGACACCAGCCAACAAGACACTACAAGTAGTTGCAGCCATGGACGGTGTGATTACCCTGCAACGCACGCTGAACGAAGGCACGCCTGTCCGCAAAGGACAAGTGCTGGCGCATATATCCGTGCGGGGTATGGCGACGGCAGACCCCGTGGAAACCGCACGCCTGCAATACGAAGCCGCAAGCAGGGAATATGAGCGGGCAAGCCGACTGACAGGCAACCAAATAGTATCCGCCCAAGAGATGGAGCAAATCACACTGCGATACCGTACTGCCCAAACACAATACGAAGCATTGCGGGACAAGAAAGCCGAAGACGGCTGTATCGAGGTGGTAGCACCGCAAGACGGCTATGTGAGCGGAATGAAGTTTGCCAACGGCGACTATGTGGAAGCAGGAGATGCACTACTCGGTGTGAGCCAAACGAAGAGTCTGTTGCTGCAAGCCGATGTGCCGGAGCGCTACTGGAACAGCCTCAGCAAGATACAAAGCGCCAACTTCGAGCCAGCCTACAGCAGCACAACCTATCGGCTCGCCGACCAGAACGGACAACTGCTCTCCGTCGGACAAAGCACAAACAGCCAAACCGGATATGTTCCCGTAGTATTCTCCTTCGAGAACAAAGAGGGGCTGATAGCAGGCTCGTATGCCGATGTCTATCTGCTGTTGCGAGAAAAGCAACAGGCACTCTCTGTACCCGTATCGGCCGTATGCGAGGAACAGGGCATCTACTCCGTCTATGTGCGTTTGGACGAGGACTGCTACCGCAAGCGAGAAGTTGTCTTGGGGCAGAGCAATGGCGAGCGAGTGCTTGTGCGTAGCGGACTGCAGGCAGGCGAGGCTGTGGTTACGAACGGAGCCATGCAAGTGAAACTGGCGGGCAGCGCAACCGTGATACCGGGACATACGCATAATCATTAAGACCTTCTCCTCCCTCCAAAGGAGGGACTTACAGAAGGGAGAGATAAACACCCACAAGGTAGTAGTAAGAGGCTATACACAGAAAAAACGAACAAAAACACACAAAAAACACCGTACGCATTTAACTTTTTCACTTGGGTTGCATCTATATAGATAGAAGTACTTCTATATTTGTGTAACCCGTGGAGCGGCAACCGTTGCCCCACACATTCCCAAACATCTAAAAACAATGAAACGGTATTTTATTATGGCGCTTGTACTCGTGTTCAGTATGAGCATGGCTGCAGAAAACACCCCAACCAAAGAGCAAAAGCGTGAAGCACGCGAGAAGCAACTCACTGAGCAGACCAACGCCTACATTCAGTCCTTTGGACTAAGCGGCGAGAAAGCAGAACTGTTCCGCAACATCTACATGGACTACAGCAAGAAACTGCAAGGCATTAAACTGCTCTACAAGAAAGAGAAAGCAGAGGCTGCTCCTACCGAGGAACAGATTGAGGCCACTATTCGCAGTCGTTTCGACCGCCAACGCAACATTCTCAACATTCGCGAAGAGTACTACCACAAGTTGCGCACCGTACTCGCCCCGTCGCAGATACAGAAGATATACGACGATGAGCAAGTGCGCAAAGAACGGCTACAACCCAAACGCCAAGCAGAATGATTGACCGATTAGTCAAGACATATAACCAACCGCTGTACCGATACCTGAGGCGGATGCTCCGCAATAGCGAAGACGCCAAAGATGTGCTGCAGAACACTTGGTTGCAGGTATATACCCACCTCGGAGAACTGCGCGAGCAGTCCTCCGAGCGGGTGTACCTATACCGCATCGCCACCAATTGCGCCTATATGTGGCTCCGCAACGAGCCGACTATGGATTCGATTGACCAAGTGGACAAGACCGTACTGCAGACGCTCCATAGCGAGCCAGAGATAGAACCCGGGCAGGAACTGCTGGCACGCCTCGAACAGACTGTACTACGCCTATCACCCACCCAACGAGCCGTCTTCAACCTGCGCTACCACGAGGATATGTCGTACGAAGAGATAGCATTGATTACACAATCAACTGTTGGAGCCGCCAAGACCAACTACAGCCTTGCGAAACGCAAAGTGAGTTACTGGATGACGGCAATGGTCTCGTCTGTGCTGTTGCTCGTTGGATTAGGAGCAACCCTGCACCACATCTCCACACCAATCGCCACCGAGATAGTCTATGCCTCCGACGACTGGGCTGACTTTGCAGCAGACGACCTATTCTTGGAGTAAATGCACAGAGGGCTACCATCCTGATAGACCACGCCCCCACTCCCAAGGAGAAGCCTAAATCAACATAGACTGCATACGAAGCGTACTGCAAACGAGTACGACGGTACTTGTGATACTTTATTTTTAGCGGAATGAAAAAGATAGTAATCATTATATCGGTATATGCTAAATAAAATCATATCCTTTGCTTTGCGCAACCGGCTTGCCATTGTGGTGGCAGCGTTGCTTATTCTCTCTGCAGGTCTCTACTGCGTGCGGGAGATGGATGTCGATGTATTCCCAGACCTGAATGCGCCTACCGTGGTGGTGATGACCGAAGCCACAGGTATGGCGCCCGAAGAAGTGGAACGGCTCGTCACCTTTCCGATAGAGACGGCAGTGAACGGCGCTACCGATGTGCGCAGGGTACGCTCGTCATCCACGACGGGTTTCTCTGTGGTATGGGTAGAGTTCAATTGGGGTACGGATATCTATCGTGCCCGCCAAGTGGTCAGCGAGAAATTGGCAACCGTATCGGAATCGCTGCCCGACTATGTAGGCAAGCCTATTTTGGGACCGCAGTCGTCTATCTTGGGCGAGGTACTGATTATCGGCTTAACGGCAGACTCCGTGACGACCCAAGAGGAACTGCGCACGCTGGCAGATTGGACGATTCGCCCTCGCCTGCTGGCGACTGGCGGCGTAGCACAAGTAGCCGTCATGGGAGGCGACATTCGCGAATACCAGATACAGATAGACCCTAACCGTATGCGTTCCTACGGCGTGGCACTCGACGACCTGTTGACTGCCGTACGCAACATGAACCAAAATGCGTCGGGCGGCGTACTGTACGAATATGGCAACGAGTACATCATCCGTGGCGCACTCTCGACCAACGATATGGAACTACTCGGGCAGACCGCCGTGCCTACCATCGCAGGCGGCACAGTGCGCTTGGAGCAAGTGGCGACTGTGGCTATCGGAGCGCAAACGCCTCGTCTTGGCGTGGCGTCCGTACAAGGGAAGCCTGCTGTACTACTAACCGTCACCAAGCAACCCAACACGGGTACACTCGAACTGACCGACCATTTGGACAAAGCAATGGAGGAGATACGCTCGCAACTACCCGCCGATGTGCAGGTATCGACGGACATATTCCGCCAAGCCAATTTTATCAACGGCTCGATAGGCAACATCAAGCAGTCGCTTTGGGAGGGTGCATTGTTTGTTATCCTCGTGCTGTTCGTCTTCTTGCAGAACGGACGCACCACGCTTATCTCGCTGGTGTCTATCCCGCTATCGTTGCTGATAACCATACTTGTGATGCGTATCTTCGGGCTGAGTATCAACACCATGAGCATAGGCGGTATGGCGATTGCGATAGGCTCGCTGGTGGACGACGCTATCGTCGATGTGGAGAATGTCTATAAACACTTGCGGCAAAACGCCCTGTTGCCCAAAGCGCAACGGCAGCCTATTCGGGAAGTGGTATTCAACGCTTCCTACGAAGTGCGCATGCCGGTCATCAACTCCACTTTTATCATCGTAGTCAGTTTCGTACCGCTGTTCCTGCTCTCGGGTATGGAGGGGCGTATGCTTGCGCCGCTTGGCTTGGCGTTTATCGTATCGCTGTTCGCCTCCACCCTGGTGGCACTGACCCTCACGCCCGTACTCTGCTCCTACCTACTCGGTACAGAGCGTGCCATGCGCCATGCCGACCGTGAACCCCGCCTCGTCGTTTGGCTTCGCCGAGGATACAGCCGTGCGTTGGAATGGGCATTGCGCCACAAGAAAAGCGTGCTGGGTACCACCTTCTCATTCTTTGTCGCTGCCGTGGTCGTGTTCTGTTGTTTCGGCCACAGTTTCCTGCCCGGTTTCAACGAGGGTTCTTTCACTATCAATGTCAGCACCTTGCCGGGCGTATCGCTCGAGGAGTCGGATGCTATCGGACGCAAAGCGGAGGAGATACTGCTCTCTATTCCGGAAATACAGACCGTGGCACGCAAGACGGGGCGAGCCGAATTGGACGAGCATGCACTCGGTGTCAATGCATCGGAGATAGAGGCTCCTTTTGTACTGTCCGACCGCTCCAAAGAGGAGGTGATAGCCGATATTCGTCAGCGTATGAGCGTGCTGTCGGGTGTCAATCTCGAAATCGGTCAGCCCATCTCCCACCGTATCGACGCTATGCTATCGGG
>CAVFHY010000047.1:0-7879 GCA_963622445.1 Bacteroidaceae bacterium | reverse complement strand
TGCTGGGCGGAAGCGTGGTGTCGCAGGTCTATGAGGAGAACAAGGCCTTCGACCTCGTGGTGCGTGTTGCTCCCGCAGCGCGTGAAAACATGGACGCTATACGCGACCTCTGTATCTCTACCCGTACCGCACAAGTCCCACTGTCGGCAGTAGCAGACATACGCTCGGCTATGGGGCCGAACACCATCAATCGTGAAAATGTCAGCCGCAAACTCGTGGTGTCCGCCAATGTTACGAACGGCGATTTGCGAGGGGCGGTCAACCAAATAGAGAAAACCATCGGCGAGCAGATTACGCTACCCGAAGGCTATCACATCGAGTACGGCGGACAGTTCGAGAGCGAACAGAAAGCCTCCCGCACCATTGCCATTGCCACCGTCGGAGCACTGCTGGTTATATTCCTGCTTCTCTTTATGCAGTTCCGCGACCTGCGTCAAGCCACTGTCGTGCTGTGCAATCTGCCGCTTGCGCTTATGGGTGGTGTGCTGGCTGTATTGCTCGACGGCGGTGTGCTGAGTATTCCCGCTCTTATCGGTTTTATCTCGCTCTTCGGTATCGCCACACGCAATGGTATGCTGCTTATTGAGCGCTACAACGACCTGTCGCACGAAGGAGTGCCGCTGCACGAGCGTATCATGACCGGCTCGGCAGACCGACTGAATCCTATCCTCATGACCGCACTCACCACTGCCCTCTCGCTTATTCCGCTTGCTTTAGGCGGCGACTTGCCGGGCAACGAGATACAGAGTCCTATGGCGAAAGTCATACTCTTGGGACTGCTCTCCTCTACCCTGCTCAACGGCTTTATTATTCCCATTATGTACTCCCTCGTAGAGTCCCGTCACCCGCATACCCACGACCCCAAATAACGCCCCGCTATGAATACCACACTTAGACTATTGATTGTTAATTGTGCTTTGTTAATTGTATCTCGTGCTTTTGCACAAGATATGACCGCTCTTCTGCCGCAAATCGAACAAAACAACAAGACGCTCAAAGCCTTGCGCCAAGAGGTACAGGCAGAGAAAGAGGCGAACCATATAGGGCTTGCGCCCGACAACCCGGAAGTAGAGTTCCACTATCTGTGGGGTTCTGCTACGAGTATGGGGAATCGTACGGACATCACCGTATCGCAGTCGCTACCGTTGAGCAAAGTATTCGGTTACCAACTGCGCCTCGCCAAGCAGCAGGATTTGCGGGCAGACTTGCGCCTGAAGGTGGAGCGCACCAATATCCTCCTCGAGGCAGAGCAGAAATGTATCGAGATAGTCTATTGCAATGTGCTACTTCGTGAGTACCGGAAGCGGCTCGACCACGCAGAAGCACTGGCGCAAGCATACGAAGAGAAGTTTGCCGCCGGCAATACCAACGCTATTGAGTACAACAAGATTCGCCTCAATCTCGCCACGGCAATGGGCGACTACCGGCGAGTAGAGACCGAGCGAAGCACGCTGGTCGAACAACTTGCTGCACTCAATGGCGGCGAACCGATTGCGCTTGCTGATACCGTCTTCACCCTTCCGTTGCCCCCCGCCGATTTCGATTCGTGGTACCAAGAAGCAGAGCAACGCAGCCCCATGCTGCAATATGTGCGGCAGGAAAGTGAGGTTGCCCAAGCCGATGTGCGCCTGAGCCGAGCCGAGTGGCTGCCCGAACTACGCTTGGGCTATATGACGGAGGGAATGACGGGCGAGTACTACCAAGGACTTACCGTAGGTCTTACTGTGCCGCTCTGGCAGAACACGCACCGTGTGCGCCAAGCCAAGGCTGCACAAGAGGCAGCCTCTCTGCGCCTCGACGAGCAGCGTCAGCAGTTTCTCTCTACCTTGCGTGCGCAGTATGCCGAGGTATCGGGCTTGCAAAAGACTTGGCAGGGCTATGTCGATGCCCTCCGCATGACCAATAGTGCCGACCTTCTTCTGGAGGCACTGCAGGCAGGGCAGATATCCATGCTCGACTATATGCAGGAACTCTCGCTCTATTACGACGCCACTTCGGCTGCCCTCTCCGCCCAGCGCGACTACCTACAAGCCCTCACCCAGTTGCAAGCCGTGGCACTGTAAGCAAGATGTAAAAATAGTTTGTCTGTATGAGTAGTACAAGGGATGCGTATGAGTTGCGCATCCCTTGCCGATCCCTTGCTGATTGCTTGCACCCAATAGACCCTATCTTCCTTCTATTTTCCTAACTTTTCTTTACGCATTATCCTATGGCTATCCACCCGACATCCACCCGACTTTTGTACCTGGAACAATCGGCAAAAGGAATTTTTCCCTCCTTCTCGGAAAAGGGTTGCACATACACGGAAACATATACGCGGCGAGGTGAAAAAAGGTGCGACGGGTATCGGTATGCATGCGGCGATATATATTGCGTGCCACGAGGCATAGACTGGGGCGTAGGGCTGCTGACGACCGCCTTCTCGGTGGACATATCACCAAGCGTTGGCATATCCTGCGCAAAGGAATACGCAACACAAAGAAAAAGGTTTGACGCCCCTGTCTTCAGTGTAAGGTTAGGGGAAGAGTACGAAAACCTCACTATACAATGCGTAATGGATAAGGGGAAAAATAACAACATACTCCCCCTTTTTCTGTCTACACATTAACCTATACACCTAATTAAAGGGAATAGTTTTGCAACTCTGTACCCATTAAAATAAGAGGTGTGCCGTCAATATATACTGGGTTGCGGTTGAGTCGAGCGAAAGAGACTATCTTTGAGACATCTATATGCGGTGAGAGTTGTACCTCTTCATCAAAAACAAAACAGAAATAATTGCCTTGCGGGTTCGAATACTGGGCACGGCGCATACGCTCCTCGCTCATAACGGCATGGTGGTGTACATGGAATACACGATACTCATTCCGCAGCAGTGTCTCTTCGCTATACAAAATAACGAAACGCACATCCCCTTTTTCCAACCAACTGCGCTGAATAGTGCCATTACGCTGTATGCCTTTCGTTTGCAAGCGTACATTGTAAAGCATTGTACCTTTGTCGTTTTTCCCTAATATCCATTGCAGATGTGCCTCGTCCTTGTAACAACCGATAAGGAATCGCTGCCCGACATAACGCTGTATGTAATGCACAGAAAGGAAAGAAACAGCGGGTATTCCCGCTGCTTTTGGTGCGACTTTGGGCAATACGCTCGCTGGGTTGGTACCAATCGGACATTCGTGTATGTGGAAAGAGGGAGACAACAATGCCAATACCTGTTCATTTTCTTCGGCAAATCGTTCGTCCCGTTCCAATGCTACGGAGTAATACACTTGTTCTTGCAAATTAGCATACGGCGTATAAATTTTGCCCAATAGTTGCTGAAAATTCGTTTGCAAGAACTGCTCAGCATTAACACCTGCACGAGGCGTAACGGCATAGAAGCGATACTGCTCACTCAACATCTGCTGTATGGCACGGCGGAACTCGCAACGCACCTTGTCTTTCCATTGCCGTTGTTGCGATGCATTGTTGCGGGCGTAGAGCGATACAATATGCAGGAAATTGACATCGTAGTGTGCAAGGAGCAGTGTATCCCGGTCGAAAAGGCGGTTCTCGAACTGGCGGAGGTTGTAGGTCTTCTGCTTATGGTCGCCCACAGGTGTCAGTTGCTCCTGATAGTCAAGGTGGTCGTTGACGCGGGCACTGATAAAGAAATTGGGCGTAATGTCGTAACCCTCGGTAGTGTCATCACGCAGTTTGTGCAAGCCCTTATATTTGTTGTGTACCTGCCGAAGCATAACATCATCGCCATTGAGAAAGAGGTTTAAGTTCCACTGAATGACATTTTTGGCGTAGGTATATTGCTTGTAAATTGCCTCCTTGCCGAGAGGCGTATGGCGTTTGTAGTACTTGCTGTCGCCGATATAGAAAGTACGCTTGTCGGGGTCATCATTGTTGGTCAGGCTCTCGTAGGGGTAAAGGTGGTCTACCCGTTTGCCATCGTCTTGGTCTTTGAGCCCATCGGGCAGTTCCTCACGCTTAGAGCCTATCAGTTTGTCTATCATCGCCTCAAAGACAATCTCGAAACTGCTGACAAGCAAGTACTGCGCTGTCTTGGCGTGCAAAGTAATTTGGTGCGTATGCTCAAAAAAGGCATAGCACAACTCCCAAAGTTGGAGCGTAAGGTCAGAAAAGTACTTGTATTTGATTTGCCGCAGACGCAAGCAACCATAACCCGACAGATAATGCTCAAACTGCGCTCCCCGCACGAGGTCAAAGCCTACCTGAATATCCACAGGGAAACCATACTGTTCACTGATATAGGCAAGAATAGAATAGTAGATAATCAGCAGTTCCTCATCGAAATTGACCACCCGTCGTTTGTTTTGCATACGCAAGTAGAGCGGTTTGCCGTTGTTGATATAGGCTTGCTCACGGGTAATGGTACGGCTCCAGTTGATTCGGTCGTAGCCGCTATGCAGCGTGCGAAGCGTGAAAAGAATAAAGTCCCGATTGTCGTGATTGAATTGCAACAACCCCAGCAATACATCGAGAAAAGTACACGACTGACGCAGCCTGCCTCTACCCATTTCGCTCACTTGCCTATGGCTAAGCACGATTTGGCTGTCGGGATTATCCTGCGCATAAACCACAATGGCACGATGTATCCAAACCGAGAACTCATAGATAAACTTGCGCTCGTAGTCGGCTAAAGGCGAGTGGTCATCAATAGAGAGAATCTCTTCGGGGCGGTACTTGCCAAAGACCAGTTCCTGCCCCGCCTTGTCCTCAAGCAGCACCTTAGGCAGGATAAATACGCAGTCAGCAATATCGGGGTTGTAGTAATAGCCTACATAGCCGATACTGACAAAGCCCTGAATATCCCGAAAGGCACCCTCCCAAAGGTAGCATTGCACCTCGCTTTGTGCGTACTTATGTCCCTCGATAATGATTTTCACTGTGTCGGAAATTAGACGGGAGACTCGCTGCCGGGAATACGCGCTAAGAATTGTTGCAGAACGGTTGTGTCCGTATCTCCATTGGTTTGAAAGAAGCGATAGAAAGTCAGCCCGTCAGCAAAGAGCGAGTTGTCGTAAGCATCACGAAACACATCGTTCCATAGATAGAACACTACTTTGTTCACAAAGGTATCTGCCGAGATGGTGCCTTCGGAGTCGGCTTGAACAAAGAAGTAACCGAGTTTCTTATCCTCCGATTTGGTTACATTCTCTATCTCTTGATTGATATACGAGATTACCTTCCACCAATCATATTTCTTTTCGCCCACGACTAACTGGTAGGCAAGTCCGGCATCGGTAATGGGGCAGTATTTCCACTGCCAGCGGCGTTTGAAAGCACTATCAATAGGGAATAGCGATTGGTCACTTGTGTTCATCGTTGCCCATATATGCAAGTTGGGCGGCAGTAGCAATTCCTCGCCCGAAGCGATGGAGGCAGGCAGAGCGGCATAGTCACCGAGCATCTGGTGCAGATAGTCCTGCATATCTCGGTCGGCACGGATAGCATACTCGCTGTAGCCATCCGTGTTGCGGTCAAGCAGTTGGAACAGGTCACCGAATATCTGGGCGCAGTTGCCACGATTGATTTCCTCAATAATGAGAAAAACAGGCGTATTGTCTTCCAATCGCTGCCACGCAAGAGTGTAGGCTTGGAGAAAGGCTTGCGGGGTGTAGGCATAGACTATTTCGTCTTTGCTTACCTGCTCTTTCTGCGCATTGAGGACTGGTTTCTGTTCGCCCTCGTTGATATAGGTCTGTTTTACAGAGCGCATAGAGGGCTTGTAGCAGCCTACAAACGAGGCGTAGTCGCTATCGGGATGAAAAGTAGTGCGGATAGTGGTATCACGATAGGCGGCTGTCTTCTCTTTCACTATATGGCTCTTGCCCGTCCCCGGTGCACCGAAATAGATTTGTTGGAGAGGGAGAGAGGGTGTGTCCCGCTTAGTAGGATTGGTAATAATGTCCGTATCTGTATAGTATTCGCTTATGTCTTCACGCAACAACAAAAGACATTTGATACAGTCTAAGCCTGCATATAAAGTTTGTACAAAAGGTGCACGCGACAATTCACCAGCACGGGAAAGAATATAATAGGGGGAAGACATCGAGAGTGTTTTTGCCCCTATTCCTAGTAATATCCCTATTTCTTGTTTGCTATATTTACCTGTTGTATAATGTAGTTCTATCTTTTGGGTGCTAAACCATAGATTTATTGTTGTTATATCGATATGAAAGTCTTGACAAAAACGAGTGAGCAATTCCTCATGGGAAAATTCATCTTCAAAAGGCTCATATTTATACAGAAATGCAATGATGTAATAAATACTAACGGATGAATGTATAAAAGTAGAAGCAATATAATCCTTCCATTGCTTTGAGAATTTGGCATACATATAGTTAGTGCCATATTCTCCTTCATACTCAGACATATAGAATTCAAAATCAAGCCATCGAGACAAATCTCCATCAATAAATCCGTATGTTTTATTTGGCTTTATTTGGGTTGTCTCTATACAGCGCAAAATACCTAATAAGCCCCAAAACTTATTGTCAATATTATTTTTGATGGCATTAAATGACCGCTGTATATCTTCTACTGAGATGTAAAACATAGTCTTCGTTTATTTATCGATATTTTTGTAAGAGGAAATCATTTGTTTCATAATAGCCTTTATAACAGGAACACTAACAGAATTCCCTAATTGATGATAAGCTTGATTATCTGATACTGGCATAATGAAATCATCAGGAAAACCTTGCAGACGCTTAGATTCTAAAACAGATAAACGCCTGCCAATATCCCAAAGTTTCGGGGTGCGTCCTGCTATAATCGTAGGAGCATAAGTGTCTAAACACGCATAGAAAGCCTCTTGGATTTGCGTTTTTGCAGTATCTCCAACATGGAATCGGATAGAGCCATCCGATTTCTGAAAAGAAAATATACCATATTTTCCCTTTTTCGTATTTGGAGCATATTTTGAGTTATCATGTTGCACACGCTCCGATTCTTTATTGTGTGCAAAATGGTATTGGATGCGTTCTAACTCAAACTTAGTTAGTTTGAGGGAGGCAGTTCTATCCGTTGTATCAACAATGTCTCTTAATTTCGGAGTTGTATGAAGTTTTTGAGGAAATTGGAAATCTATAGGTTTATCAAAGCCTACACAATACCAACGCTCTCTTTTTTGCGGCAGTCCATAATCCAGTGAATTCAATACTGTCCAATGGATATCATATCCTAACTCTGTGAGATTTTCAATAATAATTTTAAGGGTTTCTCCGTTTTTATGCGATACCAATCCTTTCACATTTTCCAAAAGAAACATCTTAGGATGATGATATTTCAGAATACGACATATATCGAAGAATAATGTTCCTCTTGTTTTATCCTCAAAGCCTTGACAAAGTCCCGCATAACTAAACGGCTGACAAGGGAAACCTGCTGTTAAAATATCAAAATTAGGAATGTCTTCGGCTTGTATCTGCTTTATATCCCCAAATGGAGTTTCGTGGAAATTAGCCTCATAAGTCTGTGCACAAAAAGGGTCTATATCCGATGAGAATACACATCGCACATTATTTTCTTCCATTGCAAGGCGAAAGCCTCCTATTCCACAAAACAAGTCAATACCTGTGTACTGGGATTGCATTAGTATATACAAAAAATGCGGGCTTGACGCATTGTCAATTCCGCAACCTGGGGCTCTCGCATTGCCTTGTCTTACTAGAACTGACAACACGAAGCCCACATCGTACAAGTATATACAACTATACGCCCACGACTGCACACGATAGGTGTACAGCATAGGCATACAAGATACTCATACCTTGCAGGCGTTCATCGTTGCCGTGTCCTGATAAGACTAAAAACTTGCGAGATTTCAAGTTGTCAGAACAAAGCGTCAATAAACGCTGTT
>CAVFHY010000046.1:0-20080 GCA_963622445.1 Bacteroidaceae bacterium | reverse complement strand
GAGACGACAGATACAGAAGAAATGAAACCGTCGCCCACGAGAAAAATAGAACATCATCACACCGCTTGGGTGCTTCTCCAAACATTTTTGCTAACTTTGCAGGAAAATGGCATTTGTTATTGGACAGTACAGAAAATGGCATTTGTTATTGGACTGTACACTTCCCTCCCCTACAAGAACCATATAGAAGTGATGTCGGTCTTGTTCCGCACTTGGATGCTAAATCTTTTGCAAAGATTATGCGGATAATTTGAATATACAGCGCAGTAACGCCCCGCTGCCCCATCAAGCAACGAAGAAAACGCATTTCCGTACTTGTTTTGCGAAAGATGATGCCGAAAGCACGAATTCAATCGGATAAAAACAAGAAAAGTGCAGAAAAAGACGCCCGAAACAGCAAAGTTTGCGCAAAAATTGAGAAAAATTGCGGAAAAATACGAAAAAGTTTGCGTATATCCAATAGAATCCCTACCTTTGCACCCGAAAACAACGCAAGGCGACCATACGCGAAGCAAACCAACCAATATATAATTAAGGTATGAGTAACATTCGATTTGAGGCACTTAAGACTGCTTGGAGTCATGAGCCGGTAGAGGGCAAGAACCCGTCTGCAAAGACGAGCGTCTTGTTCGCTCAAAATGTATTTACCCGTGAGAAAATGAAAGAGTACATCGCAAGCAACATCTTGGATCAACTCTTCGACCTCATGGACAACGAGAAACCTTTGAGCCGCGACATTGCCAATAGTGTGGCTATTGGTATGAAAAAATGGGCTACGGAGCAAGGGGCTACCCACTACACGCACTGGTTCCAGCCTCTTACGGGTGGTACGGCAGAGAAGCACGACTCTTTCCTCGAGTTCGACGACAACGGAGTGCCTATCGAGGAGTTCTCGGGCAGCGTTCTCTATCAGCAGGAGCCGGACGCAAGCAGTTTCCCGAGCGGCGGTATCCGTAATACCTTCGAGGCACGCGGCTACTCTGCATGGGACCCTTCTTCGCCTGCATTCGTTATCGGAGACCGTCTTTGTATTCCTACTATCTTTGTCGCTTATACGGGTGAGGCTTTGGATTATAAGACCCCGCTGTTGCGCTCTATCTCTGCTGTCAACAAGGCAGCCGTGGCAGTAGCCAACTATTTCGACCGCAATGTGAAGCGTGTCTATAGTTACCTCGGCTGGGAGCAGGAGTACTTCCTTGTCGATGAGGCTCTTTTTGCCGCTCGTCCTGACCTGGTTATGACGGGGCGTACCCTTATGGGGCATTACGCCAGCAAGAGCCAGCAGTTGGACGACCATTATTTTGGTATTATCCCCGAGCGTGTGTTGCGCTTTATGATGGAGTTGGAGGAGGAGTCGTTGAAACTCGGTATCCCCGTCAAGACGCGCCACAACGAAGTAGCGCCGAACCAGTTTGAGTTGGCACCTATCTACGAGGAGTCGAACCTTGCTTCCGACCACAACTTGCTTGTTATGTCGCTTATGGAGCAGGTCGCACGCCGCCACCATTTCCGTGTCTTGTTGCACGAGAAGCCTTTCGGCGGTGTCAACGGTTCGGGTAAGCACTGCAACTGGTCGCTCGGTACCAACACGGGTGTTAACCTGCTTGCTCCGGGTAAGAATCCTTATCAGAACCTCCAGTTCGTTACTTTCCTGGTCAATGTCTTGGCAGCCGTACAACGCCACAATGGCTTGCTCAAAGCCTCCATAGCGTCGGCTACCAACGCACACCGTCTGGGGGCAAACGAGGCGCCTCCTGCTATCATATCGGTCTTCCTCGGTACGCAGATTACCGAAGCGCTCAACCAGATTGAGCATGCCGATGTAGAGAAGGGTATTATCATCAATGCTAAGAAGGAGATGAAACTCGGTGTCGGTACTATTCCGGAGATTCTGCTCGATAACACCGACCGTAACCGTACCTCGCCTTTCGCCTTCACGGGCAATCGCTTTGAGTTTCGTGCTGTAGGTTCATCGGCTAACTGCGGTGCCGCCATGTTGGCGCTCAACGCTGCCGTAGCAGAGCAGTTGACCTTGTTCCGCGAGGAGGTGGATGCCTTGATAGAGAAGGGCGAAGCCAAAGAGCGTGCGTTGTTTACTGTTATCAAACGCCTGCTCAACGAGTGCCACGCTATCCGTTTCGATGGCAACGGCTATAGCGACGAGTGGAAAGAGGAGGCACTGAAGCGTGGGCTTGATTGCGAAACCAGTGTGCCTCTGATTATCGATAACTACCTGAGCGACAGTTCGGTCAAGATGTTTGGTGCTACCCATGTATTGAGCAAGGCCGAGTTGCTCTCCCGTTGCGAGGTTAAGTGGGAAAACTACGCCATGAAGTTGCAGATCGAGTCCCGTGTCTTGGGCGACCTGGTTATCAACCATGTGTTGCCGGCAGCCAAACGCCACCAGACGATGCTCTTGCAGAATGTGCTCAATGTCAAGCAGGTCTTCCCGGAGGCAGAAGTGGCTGCACTCAACGAGCAGGACTACATCATCATCCGTCAGATCGAGGAGCACTCTTCGGCTATCATTGCGGGAGTTGAGAAGATGAAAACCGCTCGCAAGCAGGCGAACCACATCGAGAGCGAGCGCGACCGTGCCATCGCTTTCCACGATACGATCGTGCCACTGATGGAGGAAATCCGCAAGCATGTCGACGACTTGGAGATGGTAGTGGACGACGAACTTTGGACACTGCCTAAGTACCGCGAGATGTTGTTTGTACACTAATCGCTTGATATTGTTTGAACAAAAGGTTTCAAAAAATAGAATTGTGTTGACACCAGTCCTATAGGGTTTCTGCCCTATAGGATTTGGTGTCTATTGTGCCGATAGGACGAAACTACGCAAATAACGCAGACTACGAAAAATACGCAAACAACGCAACTCATGAAACTCTCTTTTACTAAAATGCACGGCATAGGCAACGACTATATCTATATAGACGCTCGCCACGCTTTGCCAGCCACCGACCTGCCTCTATTGGCACAACGCCTAAGCGACCGACACTTCGGTATCGGTGGCGATGGCATGGTCTTGCTGACGAGCAGCGATACCTGCGACTTTGGTATGCGTATCTTCAACGCCGACGGTTCGGAGGCGCAGATGTGTGGCAATGCCTCTCGTTGTATAGGCAAGTATGTCTATGAGCGTGGGCTGACCGACAAGACGGAAATCTCGTTGGAGACCTTGGCGGGCAAAAAGGTGCTGTTTTTGCATACGAAAGAGGGCAGGGTGGAGTCCGTTTCGGTGGATATGGGTGAGCCGACCTATTTGGGTAAGGTGGAACTCACTACCGATGGCGAACCGCTGTGTTTTGAGCAAGTGGATATGGGCAATCCCCATGCCGTTTGCTTCTTGCCGACAGCGGATTTATCTCTCTGTCCCGAACGAGGGCCGAAGGTAGAAACCGACAGCCACTTCCCCAACCGCACCAATGTCGAGTTTGCTTATGTTGAGAATCGCCATGAGATTCGGATGCGTGTCTGGGAGCGAGGCAGCGGTGAAACACTCGCTTGCGGTACTGGGGCTTGTGCCACGGCAGTAGCGGCTATAGAGCGAGGGCTGACAGACCAAGAAGTGACCATTCACCTTCTCGGTGGCGATCTTACTATCGCCCTTCTCCCCACGCACCATGTCCTTATGACCGGTTCCGCGGCCTTCGTCTTCGACGGCACAACTACTTATGATGAAGAATGATGAATCACGAATAATATGATACAGGTAAATAGCAATTTTTGCCGCCTGCGGGCGGGATACTTATTCACGGAGATACAACAGCGCACCGACCGCTATATTGCTGCCCACCCGGGGAGCAAAGTCCTCAAATTGGGCATTGGCGATGTGCGGGGTCCTCTTGTTCCCGCAGTGGTCGAAGCCATGCAGCGAGCCATAGAGGAGCAGGCCAATGTCCATACTTTCCATGGCTATGGTTTGGAAAATGGTGCAGAATGGATGCGTCGCTCCATCATCGATTACGATTACGCCCGTCGGGGCATATCGCTCGATTTGGATGAGGTCTTTGTGTCCGATGGCGCAGGCTCCGACTTGGGTAACCTGAGCGACATTCTCGACACGCACAATCGTGTTGCAGTAGCCGACCCTGCTTATCCCGCTTATATTGACACCAGCGTCATGGCAGGGCGTGCTGGCGAGTGGCAAGGCGACCGTTGGAGCAATTTAATACTTCTTCCTTGTACGCCGGAAAACGGCTTTTGCCCTACTTTTCCTAAGGAAATACCGGACATCATCTATCTCTGCTCTCCCAATAACCCCACGGGTATTGCCCTCACTCAGGAGCAATTGCAGGGTTGGGTCGATTATGCCCGCAAGCACCATAGTCTGATTATCTTCGATTCTGCTTACGAGGCGTTTATCCGTTCCGAGAATGTCCCGCATAGTATCTACGAGTGCGAGGGTGCCAAAGAGGTGGCTATCGAGGTGCGCAGTTTCAGCAAGACGGCAGGCTTTACGGGCGTGCGCTGTGGCTATACCGTTGTGCCTAAGGTACTTATGGGGCAGAACGACAAGGGCGAACCCGTATCGCTCAATGCTTTGTGGTATCGCCGCCAATGCACCAAGTACAACGGCACGAGTTATATCTCCATGCGGGGCGCACAAGCCGTGCTCTGCGACGAGGGACACCGCCAAGTCATGGAGCAGATCGCTGCTTATATGCACAATGCTGATACCATCCGCAATTGTTTCTTGGAGCAGGGGTTGGAGGTCTATGGGGGTATCGATGGTCCCTATGTGTGGGTGCGTGCGCCGCATGCCATGAACTCGTGGGCGTTCTTCGACTTGTTGTTGCAGCAGTGTCAGGTCGTTTGTACACCGGGCGTCGGTTTCGGCACCTATGGCGCAGGTTTCGTGCGTTTCTCGGCTTTCGGCTCGGCAGGAACCATCGACGAAGCCATGCAACGCATCAAAAATGCAAATATATTTGGTTAATTGCATTAAAATATCTACCTTTGCAAACTTTTTGACGGTTGTCTGACCATTCGCTCCGTGAGCAACCCCTACAGCCGTTGCAGTACAGTTTAATTACTATCTACTTATTACTATGTGTGGAATTGTAGGCTATATTGGTAAGCGTGAGGCATACCCCGTTTTGATTAAGGGGCTTCACCGTTTGGAGTATCGTGGTTATGATAGTGCGGGTGTCGCTCTTATCAACCCCGAAGGTAAACTCAATGTGTACAAGACAAAAGGCAAAGTGGCAGAGTTGGAAAACTTTGCCGGCGATAAGGATGTGCGGGGTACGATAGGTATTGCGCATACCCGTTGGGCTACCCACGGCGAACCGAATACGGTGAATGCCCATCCCCACTACTCCGAGTCGGAGGAGTTGGCTATTATCCACAACGGTATTATCGAGAACTATGCAGTGCTCAAGCAGGGTCTGCAGCAGCACGGCTATACATTCAAGTCTTCTACCGATACTGAGGTGCTGGTGCAGCTCATCGAGTACACCAAGAAGACGGATAATGTGGACCTCAAGACGGCGGTGCAACTCGCACTCAATCAGGTCGTTGGTGCCTATGCCATTGCTGTGCTCGACCGCTCCAATCCCAATATCATTGTCGCTGCCCGTAAGGGGAGTCCGCTTGTGGTGGGTATAGGCGAAGACGAGTATTTCCTCGCTTCCGATGCTACGCCTATAGTCGAATATACCGACAAGGTGGTCTATATCGAGGACGAAGAGGTTGTAGCCATCGAGCGGGGCAAGAAACTGGACATCACGACGATTGCCAATGTGCGTAAGACACCGGAGATTAAGCGGTTGGAGTTTACGCTCTCGCAGTTGGAGAAGGGGGGGTACCCGCATTTTATGCTCAAGGAGATATTCGAGCAGCCCCGCACGCTGACCGACTCCATGCGCGGGCGTGTCAATGTGGAGCATAACAATATCGCTCTCTCGGGCTTTATAGACAATAAGGAGCGTTTCCTCAATGCCCAGCGCATTATCATTACTGCCTGCGGTACTTCGTGGCATGCAGGCTTGATCGCCATGTATGCTTTGGAGGAGTTTGCCCAGATACCCGTCGAGGTAGAGTACTCCAGCGAGTTCCGCTATCGCAAGCCTGTCATTCACAAGGACGATGTCGTCATCGCTATCTCCCAGTCGGGTGAGACGGCAGACACCCTGGCGGCTATCCAGTTGGCAAAGGAGCATGGTGCATTCATCTTCTCGATATGCAATGTGGTCGGTGCATCTATCCCCCGCTTGTCCGACAGCGGTTGCTATACGCATGTAGGCCCCGAGATAGGTGTCGCTTCTACCAAGGCATTCACCGCACAGGTGACGGCACTCATCATGTTGGCACTCTGTATAGGCAAAGCCAAAGGCACGCTGACAGACGAACGGTATCTTAAGATCACCCACGAGTTGGCACTTATCCCCGATAAGATTGAGAAGATTCTCGAGCAGGACAAGCAGATAGCCGACTTCGCCAAGACTTTCACCTATGCGCAGAACTTTATCTACCTTGGGCGAGGCTATAACTATCCGGTAGCCCTTGAGGGTGCATTGAAACTCAAGGAAATCAGTTATATCCATGCCGAGGGCTATCCGGCTGCAGAGATGAAGCACGGTCCTATCGCCCTTATCTCGCAGGAGATGCCGGTGGTGGTTATCGCACCGCATTGCGGCACCTACGAGAAAGTGGTGTCGAACATCCAGGAGGTGCGTGCGCGTAAGGGGCGTGTGGTCAGTATTGTGACGGAGGGAGACATCCTTGTCAGCAATATGTCCGACTATACGATTACCGTCCCCGCTACCGAAGAGTGCCTGACGCCGCTCCTGACGGTTATCCCCTTGCAACTCTTAGCATACCATATTGCGGTGGTCAAAGGCTGCGATGTAGACCAACCCCGCAACCTTGCCAAGTCCGTCACGGTAGAATAGGGAGCGGGACGATACAGAGAGCGATAGCGAGTGGACTCCGACTATTCCGTTCTGCTCGTAACATAATACAGGGTAAGCCCATTCAAACCCACCCTCCATTACATATCGCCCTTATTGCTCCTAATCCACAATTTCCCGAAAAAGAATTGATTATAGATGGTGCCGTCCTGAAATCTTCGGGGCGGTACCAATGTTTTTCGTACAGGCAGCAGGTATAGACTAAGCATAGAATGAAGTATAGGCAGGTATATGTTAAACATAGACTAACCCCCAACGAAGAACAGGGAACATCGGGGTATGAACAGGGAAAAACATGGAACGCATTTTTGTTTGTATATGTAAGGAAAAAGTTGTAACTTTGCAGCCGTTCTGTGCTGTGCTTCCCAAATGACTACGCAATACAAGCGAAGAAAAGCAACACAAAAAACACAACACAAAACTGGAAATCAACCATAGCAACGCCATCAACAAAGAAAGATATACCTATTCATTATGGAATTGAATATGCGGTAATTCCTAATTGAATAAGGTGGTATTATAGATTGTTCATTCTAAACTGTTATATCGAATATATGGAATTCAAGTATGCGCCGATGTTCCAACTCGGCAAAGATGAAACAGAGTATTACCTGCTGACCAAAGACTATGTATCAGTAGGCGAGTTCGAAGGAAAGCCCATCCTGAAAATCGAGAAGGAGGGTCTTACACGCATGGCTCAACAGGCCTTCCACGATGTCAGTTTCATGCTGCGTCGCTCGCACAACGAGCAGGTAGCCAAGATATTACGCGACCCCGAGGCTAGTGCCAACGACAAGTATGTTGCGCTCACGTTCCTTCGCAATGCCGAAGTTGCGTGCAAGGGGCAACTACCTCTCTGCCAAGATACAGGAACGGCCATCGTACACGGCGAGAAAGGGCAACAGGTCTGGACAGGCTACTCCGACGAGGAGGCGCTCAGCCACGGTGTCTATAACACCTATACGCAGGACAACCTCCGCTATTCGCAGAACGCACCGCTGTCCATGTACGAAGAAGTCAATACTAAATGCAACTTGCCCGCACAGATAGACATCGAGGCCACCGAAGGTATGGAATATCGCTTCCTCTGTGTTACCAAGGGTGGCGGTTCTGCCAACAAAACCTATCTCTATCAGGAAACCAAAGCGCGCATCCAAAATCCGGGCACGCTGATTCCCTTCTTGGTGGAGAAAATGAAAAGCCTGGGTACTGCTGCCTGCCCTCCTTACCACATCGCTATTGTGATAGGCGGCACGAGTGCTGAGAAGAACCTGCTCACGGTCAAACTTGCATCCACTCACTACTATGATTCGCTGCCCACAACAGGCGACGAGACAGGTCGTGCTTTCCGTGATATTGAGTTGGAGAAACAACTGCTGCAAGAGGCGTATAAGATTGGCCTCGGAGCGCAGTTTGGCGGTAAGTATATGGCACACGATGTACGCGTCGTTCGTCTTCCCCGCCACGGAGCAAGTTGCCCTATCGGCTTAGGCGTCAGCTGCTCAGCAGACCGCAACATCAAATGCAAAATCAACAAGGACGGCATTTGGATTGAGCGCATGGACAACAATCCGGGCAGCCTTATTCCTGCCGAATTGCGTCAAGCAGGCGAGGGCGACGCCGTACGCATCGACCTCAATCAACCCATGCGTGATGTTTGCAACATTCTGACACAATACCCCATCGGCACACGCTTGTCGCTCAATGGTACGATCATCGTAGGTCGTGATATTGCTCATGCGAAAATCAAAGCACGCTTGGACGCAGGCGAACCGATGCCGGACTATCTCAAGAACCACCCTATCTACTATGCCGGTCCAGCCAAGACCCCGGCCGGTATGGCGTGCGGCTCTATGGGGCCCACCACAGCAGGGCGCATGGATCCGTATGTCGATGAGTTCCAAGACCATGGCGGTTCTCTCATTATGCTTGCCAAGGGCAACCGCTCTATAGATGTCACCAATGCTTGCCAAAAGCACGGAGGGTTCTATCTCGGCTCTATTGGCGGCCCTGCAGCCATCTTGGCACAAGAGAATATCAAGTCCATTGAGTGCGTGGAGTATCCGGAGTTAGGTATGGAGGCTATCTGGAAAATTGAAGTGGAGAACTTCCCTGCATTCATCTTGGTGGACGATAAGGGCAACGACTTCTTCAAGCAGCTCAAGCCTTGCACAGGCTGCACCATACTCAATTAGTAACGGAACGGGAAGGGTTCGTCGAATCAGAACAGAACGAAGTATGGACAATCAAAAACAACAGAGTTTCTGGCAACGCATACGCCACAAGTATCGAATAGCGGTTCTCGACGAGAGGACGCTCAACGAGCGGTGGCATATTCGACTCAGCGGCTTGGGTACACTCAGTGTGCTGTTCTTGTTGTTTCTCCTTACATTGGCTGTATTCTCTCTGTTAATAGTCTATACACCGATACGAACCGTTCTTCCGGGCTACAGCGAAGATATCCGTCGCCAACTGATCGTGGAGTCCGCACGGGTGGATTCTATTGAGACCTCGCTCGATATACAGCGTCAGTACCTTGATGTCATCAAGCAGATTACCGCCGGCGAAGTACAATCCGATTCCATACCGCACATCGACTCGGTACAAATCGTTGCCCATGAGAAGATTCTCCAAGAGGCAAAGAACGATGCCCTTGCAGAGTTTATGGCGCAGTACGAAGAGAAGGAGAAAGACAATCTCTCGCTGTTTGATATACAGCAGAATCAGCCTATTATCAGCCTCTTCCGTCCTGTGCGGGGAGCAGTATTGACGCATAGCCAACCCGAACACGGGCAATATGCCGTTCTCCTGCGCACCACCGACCACGAGAATGTCTGCTCCGTCTTGTCGGGCACACTTATCTATGCCTCGCACGAGTTAGACAACACCCATACTGTTGTCGTGCAGCACCAAGACTATGTCAGCATCTATCGGGGTGTCGAGTCCGTACTCAAGCCAATAGGCAGTGCCGTGCAGTCCGGCGAGACCATTGCCCTTATGGGTGCCGAAGGTACTCTCGCGTTCGAGTTATGGCGCAATGGACAATCTATCAATCCCGAAGAGGTTATTGCTTTCTAACAACGCACATACAAAGTGAATAAAAAACAAATTGCCATATTAGGCAGCACAGGCAGCATCGGTACGCAGACTTTGGATGTGGTACGCAACCACCCCGAGCGTTTCGAGGTCTATGCATTGTCGGCACATCGCAGTATCGATCGTTTGATACAGCAGGCACGCGAGTTTCACCCCGAAGTGGTGTGCATTGCCGACGAGACACTCTACGAGCCGTTGCGGGATGCCTTATCCGACTTACCTATTAAGGTGTGGGCTGGAGCAGAAGCCATTGCCGATATGGTCACTATGCCTACCATCGATGTCGTTGTGGCAGCCATGGTGGGGTATGCCGGTTTACGCCCGACGATAGCGGCTATCTGCGCCGGCAAAACCATAGCGCTTGCCAACAAGGAAACCTTGGTGGTAGCCGGCGACATTATTTGTCGGTTAGCCCAAGAGCACCACACCCCCATTCTTCCTGTTGATAGCGAACATTCGGCTATTTTCCAATCTCTCGTAGGCGAAGGCAACAACGAGATCGAAAAGATATTGCTCACCGCAAGCGGGGGGCCGTTCCGTACCTTCTCGCTGGAACAGATGCGCACCGTTACAGCGGCGCAAGCATTGCGGCACCCCAATTGGGATATGGGAGCCAAAATAACCATCGACTCCGCCAGTATGATGAACAAGGGATTTGAGGTCATCGAAGCAAAGTGGTTGTTCGGTGTATCGGTTGACAAGATTCAGGTGCTTGTTCACCCGCAGTCCATAGTCCATTCTGCGGTGCAGTTTGCGGATGGAGCCGTCAAAGCCCAACTCGGCACACCGGATATGCACTTGCCTATTCAGTATGCTCTTACCTACCCGGAGCGTATCAACAACCCTTCCGAGAGGCTCGACTTGTTTCAGGCAAAAAATCTTACTTTCGAAGCCCCCGATCCCGAACGATTCCCGAACCTACTCCTTGCCTACGAGGCAACCAAACAGGGCGGGAACATGCCATGTGTGCTGAATGCAGCCAACGAAGTCGTTAATCTCGCCTTCCGTGAGGGCAAGTGTGGCTTTCTGCAGATGTCGGATGTGATAGCCGCCACGCTCCGGCGTGCCGACTATATCCCCGCTCCCACCTACGAGGACTATGTCGCCACCGACCAATCCGCCCGTCGTATCGCCGCAGAGCTGTTGGCTCATTCATAATTCCTAATTCGTAATCCCTAATTCATAATTAGCAACCATGCAGTGGATTCAACTCATCATAGCACTTAGTTTCTTAGTCGTCATACACGAACTCGGACACTTCACCTTTGCGCGTATATTCAAAGTACGAGTCGAGAAGTTCTATATGTTCTTCAATCCCCGAATCTCCCTGTTTCGTGCCAAGAAAGTGGACGGCAAGTGGCGTGTACGCTTCTTTGCCAAGAATATAGAGCCGGCTGTCGTTCCTCTGGAGGACGAGCTGACACACCAACCTAAAACAGACGAGAAAGGCAACCCGCTCTATCGCCCCATGACGGACGCAGAGCGTGCCTCGCTACCTGAGGGAGACTGGCGACGCGACCCGAATAACACCGAGTGGGGAATCGGATGGGTACCTTTCGGCGGCTATTGCTCCATTGCGGGTATGGTGGACGAGACCAAGTCGATTACCGACTTGCCATCAGAGCCTCAGTCATGGGAGTTCCGCTCCAAACCGGCGTGGCAACGCCTTCTGATTATCTTGGGTGGTATCTTAGTCAATTTCGTGGCAGCGTTAGTAATGTTCTCCGTCCTAATAGGACATTGGGGAACTGACACACTGCCTCTCCGCAACATAGACTCTGGGTTGTACTATTCCGAGATATTGCAGCAAGAGGGCTTCCGGCAGCACGACAAGATACTGACTGTCAACGGACAAGAACCACAAGAACTATCCGATATAGTGCAATGGTTGATTATCGAGGGTAAACAGAATGTCGTGGTGCAGCGTGGAGAAGACACACTTTGTCTGGTGATGTCGAAGGACTTGGGCACGCGCTACTTGGCAGCACAGAACGACTACGACCGTGAGGAGCGGCAGAAAGAGCATGCCGATGCCAACTATGTGCGACGCCCCTTTGTGCTGATTACAGAATTTATACCTTTTGTCATCGACTCCGTAATGCCCGGTAACGCAGCCGCTTTGGCTGGATTACAGGCAGGCGACAGCATTGTCGCTGTAGCAGGCGTACCGACACCGTGCAGCGTGCAGGTATCAGCCGAGTTGCAACATCATCCGTGCGACAGCGTAACGGTGGATTACTACCGCAAGGGCGAGCGACACGAGGCGCACCTATTCATCGGAGACCAATGCCGCTTAGGCGTCTATCAAAAGTCGAAATACGACTTCTTCCGCATCGAGCATACCGACTACTCGTTCTTTGAGGCGATTCCTGCAGGTATCTCCTACGGATGGGATATGCTGGCAATGTATGTCAAGCAGTTCCGTTTGGTATTCACCAAGGAGGGTGCGCAGTCGGTTGGCGGCTTTGGAGCCATCGGCAATATGTTTCCAACCTCGTGGAACTGGTATGCCTTCTGGCACATGACGGCCTTCCTGAGCCTTATCCTCGCCTTTATGAACTTCTTGCCCATACCGGCTCTCGACGGAGGGTATATCCTCTTCCTGCTTTGGGAAATCATTACCCGCCGCAAACCAAGCGACAAGTTCCTCGAAGTGGCAAACAACATCGGATTCTGGTTGCTGCTTGCCTTGCTTATCTATGCCAACGGCAACGATATATTCAAGGCATTCTTCTAATAGGCTAACAAAAAGTCATAAATATAACTTCATGAATTCGACAAAGGACAAAGCAGCGTTTTATGTACACCCTTCTTCGTATGTAGACGAAGGATGTACAATCGGACGGGGAACAAAGATATGGCACTTCTCGCACATTATGTCGGGCTGCGTCATTGGCGAAGACTGCAATATCGGGCAGAATGTGGTTATCTCGCCGCAAGTGGTACTGGGGCGCAACTGCAAGATACAGAACAATGTGTCGGTCTATACGGGCGTGCGCTGCGAAGACGATGTTTTCCTCGGTCCTTCTATGGTGTTCACCAATGTCATCAACCCGCGTGCTGCCGTCAGCCGCAAAGCGGAATATCGGGATACAATTCTCCATCAAGGCGCATCGGTCGGGGCAAATGCCACTATCGTCTGCGGTCACAGTTTAGGGGCATATTGTCTTATCGGTGCAGGCTCGGTGGTGACAAAGGATGTACCCGACTATGCTTTGATGGTGGGCAATCCTGCCCGTCGGATAGGTTGGGTGAGCCGATATGGCGAGAAATTGCATTTTGACGAACAAGGCATCGCCATCTGTCCTGCTACGGAAGAGAAATACAGATTGGAGAACGGGCGGGTAACTCTCCTCGCATAATCCCAAACAGGACGATACTTTTCCCTATTTTTCCACAATGATTGACAACTTATAGACTTTATTGTCTAAGCAAAAACATACAACTATGATACAGAGAATACAGACCCTTTATCTGCTTTTGATTGTTGCACTCGGCATTACGCTGTGCTTCGTGCCTGTCGTACAATTGATTACGCCCGAAGAGGCTACCCAACAACGCATGTACGAGTTGAAAGCCATCGGACTGCACGAAGTAACCATTAACAACGAAATAGCAACAAGCAACGGGCAGGAAAATACCGAAGAGACAGTAAGCAATACCATCTCTACAGATAGGACTACGGAGACGGATGATAATGCGGCCGGTACAGAGGAAACACAAACCGTACAAAGCAAACCTATACTGAATGGGCTTTGGGGACTGCTACTGACAACACTGTGCATTCCCGTCTTGGCCTTGGTTGATATATTCCTCTACCGCAAACGCATTCTGCAAGCACGCTTGAATATATTCCTAGCGGTGCTGTGCATGGGCTACTACGGCATACTTGCTATGTTTGTATGGTTTGCAAAGATGAACCTCGGAACCACAGAATGGCACCTGTACGTATGGAGCGGAATACCTTTGGTATGTTTGGTGCTGACACTGATGGCTACCCGTCGCATACTGAAAGACGAAGCACTCGTGCGTGCCGCTGACCGTCTGCGCTAAACAACAAACAACAGAGTACAATCACACGGATATAAACCTGTAAATACGAATCGGATTATAAAATGCTCTTAGATATAGACATCCCCACTTCAACGCCTTCGATTCCACCAACGGACTCGATTCGACAAGTGACGGAAGAGATTATTCGACAGGCGACGACTGACCCCGAGACCTTTTGGCAGGGGGTGCTGAACAGTGCACTGCACTTTGGACTGAAAGTGATCGTGGCGTTGCTTATCTATGTAATCGGAGCCTGGGTAATTCGCCGCATAAAAAAACTGCTCTTTCGCGTATTTGACAAACGCCACACTGAGCGCACACTGGCAACCTTCATATCCTCACTGGTAAGCATCACGCTAACGGTGATGTTGGTATTGGCTACCATCGGTACCTTAGGTGTCGATACCACCTCGTTCGCAGCCTTGCTAACGGCCGGAGGTATGGCGATAGGTATGGCACTATCGGGTACGGTACAAAATTTTGCCGGTGGAATTATGCTACTGATATTTCGCCCATTCAAAGCAGGCGACTTTATCAAAGCAAGCGGGGAATCGGGAACCGTAATGGAAGTAACGATAGTGTCAACCAAGATATTGACGACAGACAACCGTGTTATCATACTACCCAATGGTGCCCTATTCAGCGGGAACATCGAAAATGTATCCGCCCAACCGCTACGGCGGGTGGAATGGACAGTGAGCGTGGAATACGGAAGCGATGCACAAAAATGTATGGATACCCTGCAAGCGATAATGCGCTCTGACAAGCGTATCCTGACCCAAAAGGATAAACGCCCGAAAACGGACTCACGCTCCGCTGTGAAAACGGACAATGTACCTATACCGGACCCCTTTGTGGCATTGGCTTCACTCAATAGCAACGATATATCATTCTTAGTGCGGGCGTGGGTACGCTCGACCGACTATTGGGATGTATATTATGACCTCAACAAGCGATTCTACACCGAGTTGCCACAACAAGGCTTCGGATTTGCCTACCCGCATGTTGATGTCAATATCTTGAACACCACAGCAATAGACAACGCAGCCAACAAATCCGCATCAAACGGAGACACCCAGACAAATAACAAGAACGCATAGATGGAAGCATTATTAGGAAAGACGCTTGAGGAACTGCAGGCTGTGGCCATAGAAGTGGGACTGAAGAAGTTTGCGGGGAAACAGTTGGCGGAATGGTTGTATGTTCGTCGAGCCACCTCATTCGAGGAGATGACCAACATATCACTCCGTGGAAGGCAGGCATTGGCGGAGCGATACACTATCGGGCGACATGCTCCCATCGCGCATGCAGAATCTGCCGACGGCACAAAAAAGTACCTTTTCCAAATAGGCGACCAATATATAGAGTCGGTGTATATACCGGAGGAAGACCGTGCTACACTATGTGTATCGACACAGATGGGCTGCAAAATGGGTTGTCGCTTCTGCATGACGGGGACTTTGGGTTTCCATGGACAACTGCCCGCAGCAGAGATACTCAATCAGATACTCTATTTCAAGACCTCCCCAAGCCTCTCCATAGGGGGAATCTCCCCAAGCCCCTCCAAAGGATGGGATGTCAAGGCATGGGAATCTCCCCTCTCTGAGGGGGAAGGGGGAGTCGATGAGAAAGAAGGAGCCGAAGGCGCACTTACCAACATCGTCTATATGGGGGAGGGAGAGCCGATGGACAACCTCGACAATGTGTTGCGCTCGCTGGAGGTGATGACAGCACCGTGGGGGTGTGCATGGTCGACAAAGCGTATCACGGTATCATCCGTTGGAGTACTGCCGCAACTGAAGAGATACTTAGAAGAAAGCGAGTGCCATTTGGCAATCTCGCTGCACAATCCGTTCTGCACAGAACGAAGCGAGATAATGCCCGCAGAGAAGCTCTATTCGCTGCAAAGCGTAGTGGCACTGCTGAAACAATACGATTGGACACACCAACGGCGTATCAGTTTCGAGTATATTTGCTGGGCGGGACAGAACGACACACCCAAACATGCTAAAGAGTTGGTTCGGCTGCTTCGGGGACTGAACTGCCGCATAAATCTGATTCGATTCCATGCCGGCGTGGAGGAAGTATCGCACCGCACAGGACAACAAGTGTTCCCCGCCAGCAACGAGCGGCAAATGGAATGGTTGCGGGACTATCTAACAGAAAACGGAATTACCACCACCATTCGCCGCAGCCGCGGCGAAGACATTCTTGCGGCGTGTGGTATGCTCGTCAATGCACTGCAAAATAATTATGATTCGTGAATACTGGTGTTGCGATAAGCCCCAAAAGACAAAATGATTCTCCGCACTTATTGCAACAGTAGTAATTTGTGAAAATCATTTTCTTTCAGCATAGTTCGTTAGTTGACCATTAATTCATAACTCATAATTCTTAATTTGTGACTTCCTTTTTTGGAGGGCTTAGGAGAGGGCTGATGAATTTTACAACACCTGTACATATTCCTGCATCGGATTGGCAGATAGGATACAATGACCGTCTGCTGCTGCTTGGGTCGTGCTTCTCCGACCATATCGCCGCCAAACTGAAAGAACACTATTTTCAGGTGACGGCGAACCCGTTCGGCACACTCTACAATCCGCTCTCGATAGCAAATGCGCTGTCGCTGGCAGCGGCGGGGCAACTACCCCGCTTGGTGGAGTGGGGCGGGCTATATCACTCGATGTATCATCATGGTTCGTTCTCCCGCCCTACAGCGGAACAGACAGAAGAGGCGGTGCACGAGAGTATGCAGGGGCTTGGTAAGGCATTCGAGGAAGCGCAGGTGGTGATTGTCACACTTGGCACAGCGTGGGTGTATGAATACGAAGGGCAGGTGGTGGCAAACTGCCATAAGATACCTGCCGACCGCTTCCGCCGCCGCAGACTGACGGTAGAGGAGATTGTCGAGGTATGGTTGCCGATAGTGGAGGCACACCCGGAGAAACACTTCCTCTTTACCGTGTCGCCGATTCGGCACATTAAGGACGGACTGCACGAGAACCAACTGAGCAAGGCGGTGCTGCTGATGGCCATAGACCGATTGCAGACGCTCGCACAAACAGAGAAAGAAACACAAACCGAAACGGAGAAACAGTCTGCCGCACAGGTTGGTTACTTCCCGTCGTACGAGATAGTGCAGGACGAACTGCGCGACTACCGCTATTATGCGGAAGATATGGTGCACCCCAGTGCCGTAGCAGTACAGTATATCTGGGAGCGATTTGTAGCCACTTTTTTCTCTGAGGCAACACAACAAGAAATGCGCCCGCTCCACCAACTCTATCTGGACCGCCACCACACGCTATTACATCCGGACACTCCTGCCTCCAAAGCCTTTCAAGCACGCATAGCCGCGAACACGGCATCCCTCCGCCTCCGCTATTCGTGGATATAAGATATCCATTCTTTTGAATTTGCTTATTTCCACAAAAAGTAGTACTTTTGCCGTACCTTTACTATAATGCCTATCACCACTTTTTCCACATACCAACACATCGACAAGGCAGCATGGGAAGACTTGCTGCAACGAACCGATACAGCGACTTGGTTTCAAAGCCTCGCTGCCTATCGATTCTATGCCTCTGTGCCGCAAGAGTTGATGCCTTTTGCCTACGCAGTAGAAGAGAACGGGCAACTGACGGGGGTGATTATCGGCTACATCACGCCCACACAAGGGTGTGTACGGAGGTTCTTCTCGCGGCGAGCCATTATCCTCGGTGGGGCATTGCTGGATAAAACTATCTCCAACGAAGCACTCGGTGCACTGCTTACGGAGGTGCGCACGGGGCTGCAAGACAAGGCTATCTACATCGAATTGCGCAACTTCAACGACTACACACCGTGGCGGAGTGTCTTTATGGCGCACGGGTTCGACTATCTGCCGCACCTCAACTACCGCATAGACTGCACCGACTTGCCGTACGCCATACAGCGTATGAAGAGCAATCGCCGACGACAGGTGCGCAAGGCACTGCGCAATGGGGCAGAGGTGTCGGAGGCAGCGAACATGGGCGAGGTCAGGGAACTCCACATTCTGTTACGGCGGCTCTACCGCAAGCGAATAAAGACCCCATGCCCCTCGTGGGCGTTCTTCGAGAGGCTCTATCGGACGGCTGCTGCAGTGTTCCTCGTAGTGCGCTATCGGGGGCAAGTGATAGGCGGTATGGTGTGTCCTATCCTCGCTGGGAAGACCCTCTACGAGTGGTTTGTTTGCGGGCTCGATAGGGAATACCGGGAGCAATATCCTTCTGTGCTGGCGACTTATGGGGCAATGGAATATGCCAACCTACACGCCTTGCCGCTCTTTGATATGATGGGAGCGGGAGTTCCTCAGCAGTCGTATGGCGTCAGGGTATTCAAAGCCCGCTTCGGTGGAACGGAGGTGGAGTATGGGCGTTTCCGCTGCATCTGCCGTCCGTCCCTCTATAGCATCGGCAAAAGCGCAATAGCAATCTGCAAGTTGATACGTTTGTAAATGGCGTATTCTTAATTCATAACTCTTAATTCATAATTCTCGAAATGTTTCCTTTGGCAGAACGGCTACGACCGAAGACGCTCGATGACTATATCGGGCAGAAGCACCTCGTGGGAGAGGGGGCGGTTCTCCGACAGATGATAGAGAGCGGAAACCTCAGCAGTTTTATTCTCTGGGGACCACCGGGAGTGGGCAAGACTACGCTCGCACGCATTGTGGCGCACGAGTTGGAGCGTCCGTTTTACACTCTCTCTGCCGTAACAAGCGGTGTGAAAGAGGTGCGTGAGGTGATAGACAAAGCCAAACGCAGTTCTGTCATGGCTGAGGGTATTTTTTCCGCCACAACCGACCGACGCTCACCCATACTTTTCATTGACGAGATACATCGTTTCTCCAAGTCGCAGCAGGACAGTCTGTTAGGCGCAGTGGAGGACGGTACGGTAACGCTCATCGGTGCAACGACAGAGAACCCTTCGTTCGAGGTAATTACGCCGCTGTTGAGCCGTTGCCAAGTCTATGTGCTGCAGCCGTTGGGCAAAGACGATCTGCTCGAACTGCTGGAGCGTGCGCTCCACAAAGACGAGCATATCGCCTCGCTCGGAATAGAAGTACGAGAGACGGATAGCCTGTTGCGCTATGCCGGTGGCGATGCACGCAAACTGCTCAATATCATAGAGTTGGTGACGAATGCGGGCGTGCGGGTGCTGGACAACGATACCGTTACAAAGCAGTTGCAACAAAATCCGGTAGCGTATGATAAAGACGGAGAGTTGCATTACGACATCATCTCGGCATTCATCAAGTCTATCAGGGGAAGCGACCCCGATGCGGCCCTCTACTGGCTGGCACGGATGATTGCAGGAGGCGAAGAACCGAAGTTTATTGCTCGTCGGTTGGTTATCTCGGCGAGTGAAGACATCGGATTGGCAAATCCAAATGCCATGCTCGTGGCGAATGCGTGCTTCGATACGCTGACCAAGATAGGCTGGCCGGAGGGGCGTATCCCACTGGCGGAAGCAACGGTCTATCTCGCTTGTTCGCAGAAATCAAATTCAGCGTATCTGGCTATAGATAAGGCACTTGCGGAAGTCAAGCAGAGCGGAAACCTGCCCGTGCCGCTGCACCTGCGCAATGCACCGACCAAACTTATGGAGGAGTTGGGGTATCACGAGGGCTACAAGTATGCACACGACTACCCGAATCACTTTGTCCGGCAGCAGTTCCTGCCCGATGCGTTGTCTGGAACGCATTTCTGGGAAGCGCAAGGCAGCCCGCAAGAGCAGAAAATGGCAGAGTGGATGAAGAAACTTTGGGACTAATTATGAATTAAGAATGATGAATTTATGGTGTCTCTGTGAATGGCGTATGTTGTAAGGAGGATACAAGGAGGATACAGAGAATGATGAATTAAGAATTGTGAATTTATATCTGTCCCTGTGAGTGGCGTATGTTGTAAATAGGATACGCATAGGATAGGCATAGGATACGCATAGGTTGCAGGCACAAAGCAGTCTATATGCAATAGGAATTT
>CAVFHY010000045.1:0-20130 GCA_963622445.1 Bacteroidaceae bacterium | reverse complement strand
ATCGATTTGAATCGATATCTTTTGTGCATTTTATCGATTTGTGTCGTTGCAAAATGCCCGTTTGGGTTGTATCTTTGCATCGTCTTTCGAAAAACAGAAAGATGCACTATTTGCGTATGTATAGAAAAATTTGTACCTTTGCAGGCTGTATAACTATTCAGACACAACGATAGAAACTATGATAGCAACGCTTTTTCAGCATATCGGCGAGTACTTTCTCCTCATGGGGCGAGTCTTCCGCCTGCCCGACCGGCAGCGTATGTTCTGGCGGCAATACTCCCGCGAACTCGAGAAACAGGGGCTGCAATCCCTGCCGATTGTGGTCATTATTTCGGTATTTATTGGCGCTATTCTCACCATCCAGGCGAAGACCAATACCGAGAATCCTCTGCTGCCGACCTATACGACAGGTCTGCTTACCCGCGAGACCCTGCTGCTGGAGTTCTCCTCCACTATCCTCTGCCTTATCTTAGCGGGCAAGGTGGGCTCGAATATCGCCTCGCCTCCGAGATAGGCACAATGCGTATCACCGAGCAGATAGATGCCATGGAGATAATGGGCGTAAACTCGGCGAATTATCTGATTCTCCCCAAGATAGCCGCTTTCGTTACGATGATGCCTTTCCTCGTGATCATCTCTACCACAATCGGCCTGATAGGCGGCTGGGCGGTCGGCGCCTTCACGGATATAATCACCGTGCAGGACTACCTTGTCGGCGTACAGTATGCCTTCAACCCCTACTATGTCTGGTACGGTATTATCAAGGCACTTGTCTTTGCTTTTATCATCACGAGCATGAGCAGTTACTACGGCTACTACGCCCGAGGAGGAGCACTCGATGTAGGTCGTGCCAGCACCAACGCCGTGGTAAATTCGAATATCGTTATCCTGTTTGCAGACTTGCTGCTGACCAAACTATTACTCTAAGCGGGAGGAACAGACTATGATAGAAGCAATCGATGTAGTAAAAAGTTTCGACGGCACGGTAGTTCTCGACCATGTCTCCGCCACCATGCAAGACGGCAAGGTAAACATGATTATCGGGCAGTCTGGTTCGGGCAAGACGGTATTCATGAAGTCGCTTATCGGGCTGCACACCATCGACACGGGGCGTATCGAGTACGACGGGCGCAACCTGACGGACATGAAAGAGAAAGAGGTGCGGATGTTGCGCCGTGAGGTAGGTATGCTCTTCCAAGGCTCCGCACTGTTCGACTCCATGAGCGTACTCGAGAATGTACTCTATCCGCTCGAGATGTTCTCTGACAAGAGCCGCGATGAGATGGAAGCACGCGCCCGTTTCTGCCTCGAGCGGGTGAAGATAGCCGAACGGGCATACGACCTGATGCCGAGTGAGATAAGCGGCGGTATGCAGAAGCGTGTGGCGATCGCCCGTGCCATATCGATGAACCCCAAGTACCTCTTCTGTGACGAGCCGAACTCGGGACTCGACCCCAAGACAAGTATCGTGATAGACCAACTGATCCACGAACTGACGGAGGAGTACGGTATCTGCACTATCATCAACTCCCACGACATGAACTCGATCATGGAGATAGGCGACAACATCCTCTTCTTGCGCAACGGCAAAAAAGAGTGGCAGGGCTCCCGCTTCGAGATCTTCGACACAGGCAACGAAGCCTTGGACGACTTTGTCTTCGCCAGCGACCTCTTCAAGAAAGTAAAAGCCGCCGAGAACCAAGGTAAAAAGCACAATGCATAAAATAACACAAGATACATATAATGCACAATGAAAAGCAAAACGATATGAAAAAGACAGTCTTCCTGCTTATGACACTCTGCCTGCTGACCGGATATACTGAGGCAGTGCCCCCGCACCGCGTGCCTGCTTATAAGGGGGTAATCGAGCGTGTGCAACCCAACGGCGACACATTGCAGACCTTTCTGCGGGGCGACGAGCGCGCACATTGGATGATGACCGTGGATGGCTGGCTGATAGGCGAGAACCCACGCGGACGCCTGTGTTACATGACCCGCACCCGCCACGGGGACACCGTCCTCAGCCGCCGTACTGCCCACAACGCCACCGACCGCAAGTGTAGCGAGAAGCGCTGGCTCATCCGCCACGGCATAAAAAAAGAACTCTAACCACCCAAACCACACATTTTGGACAAAAACACTAAAAACCATACACGAATGAAACGAATACTCTTAAGCATAGCAGCCATGGCGACCACCGTCGCACTTATGGCAGCCCCCGCCCGCCGAGAGGGCGTATGGCGCACCCAGGCAGACGGCACTAAGATATGGGTACGCCAGCACGGTGACGAACGGTTCCACTGGCTCACCAATGCCCAAGGCGAGTGGCTCGAGCAGCAGGACGGAATGTACCGTACCGTGCCTGCCCTGAGCGACGAGCAGATTGCCCTGCGCCGCGCCAGCAGCCGCTACCATACGCCAGCAGCCGCGCAGACAGCCTCCCCGCTCAATATCGCTCCACGCGGGTTGATCATCTTAGTCAATTTCTCCGACAAGTCGTTCGCTACCGACCGCAGCGAGATAGACAGCATGATACTCGGGCAGAACTATACCCGCAAGTACTCCTACAGTTACTACAACGAGAGTTATCGCAAAGTAACCATCAACGTGGACAGCAAGGGTTCTGCCACGCAGTACTTCCACGATGTGTCCTACGGTCAGTACAACCCCAAGTTCGACATCGTAGGTCCCGTCACGCTCAGCAACAAAGCCACCTACTACGGCAAGAATACCATGATGGTAGATGATGCATACGCCTATAAAATGGTAGAAGAGGCCGCGCAACTGGCATACGAGCAGTACGATATAGACTGGTCGCTCTACGACAACGACGGCGACCAAGAGGTGGACTTTATCTACTTCCTCTATGCAGGCTACGGCGAAGCCGATGGCGGCGGCGACGATGTGATATGGCCGCACAAAGGCTCGCTGGTTACGGATTGGAAAGTAACCAACTACAAGGTAAACGGCTACCTCATAGACAACTACGCTTGCAGCAACGAGATTTCGTATATCTCCGACTATCATGATGGTATCGGTACTTTCTGCCACGAGTTCGGGCATGTGCTGGGTCTTCCAGACCTCTATGCAACCAACGGCAGCTCGATACGCACACTCCACGACTGGGACATCATGGACTATGGCTGCTACAACGGGGACAGCAACACCCCTTGCGCCTATTCGGGCTACGAGCGTTTCTTCTGCGGCTGGGCCACCCCGCAGATCCTGACCGACTCTGCCTACTACGAACTCAACGAGTTGAACAGCAGCAACACTGTCCTGCTTATCTCGACCACCGACGAGCACAACCTTATCGGCAACGACCCCGACCCCACTACATTCTACCTGCTGGAGAACCGCCAGCAAGCAGGCTGGGACAAAGAGTTGGTCGGGCATGGGCTGATGCTGACCAAGATAAATTACAGCTACACCCGTTGGCACAATAACACGCCCAATAACTATACCTCCACCATGGGCGTGGACATCATCGAGGCAAAGAAGAATACCAGTTCTTCGAGCAATGCCGCCACCGACCTGTTCCCCGCCGGCGCCACCGCCTATACCATCGATGCCAACCATATCCTCACGGATATTACGGAGCAGGACGGCAAAATCTATTTCTCCTACAATGGGGGAAAAAACCTGACACCGACCGCCATCGACCATGCGGACACCGAGGAACAGATACTGGGTATCTATACGCTGACGGGCGAGAACGCAGGCACCGACCTCGAGCCGCTCCACGGCGTCTATATCGTCCGCACCAACAAGCGTGTTTACAAAGTACTCCGCTGATATGAAAATCGTATCGTATAACCTGAACGGTATTCGTGCCGCCATGGGCAAAGGCTTGCTCGGTTGGCTGCAGGAGGAAGATCCCGATGTGTTCTGCATCCAAGAGAGCAAGGCACAGCCCGACCAGATAGACACCGCTGCCATGCAATCGCTTGGGTATCATAGTTATATCCACTCGGCGGAGAAGAAAGGCTATTCGGGCGTATGTATCTTCTCCAAGCAAGTACCCGACCGCATTGAGGCGGGTATGGGCATCGGGAAGTACGACCGCGAGGGGCGTGTGCTGCGTGCCGATTTCGGCGACATCACAGTGGTGTGCGTCTATATACCGAGCGGTACGACGGGCGATGTAAGGCAAGATTTCAAGATGGAGTTCCTTGAGGACTTCATGGTCTGGACGCTTGCTTTGCGCCGAGAACGCCCGAATGTTATCGTCTGTGGCGACTACAATATCTGCCACAAACCGATAGACATCAACCATCCCGAGCGGCAAATAGGAGTGAGCGGCTTCCTGCCGGAGGAGCGTGCGTGGCTCGACCGTTGGGAGGCAAGCGGCATGATCGATTCGTTCCGCCTCTTCGACGACCAACCGAACCGCTATTCGTGGTGGAGTTACCGTTTCGGCGCACGCGAACGCAACGCAGGCTGGCGTATCGACTACCACTGGGTAAGCGAACCTCTCCGCCCCCGTATAGCCGACGCCAAAATCCTGACCGATGCCGTCCATTCCGACCACTGCCCCGTGGAGTTAATTCTAAATTAGAAGAAATGGATATACTGAGAACTGAGCATTTGGTAAAGAAGTACGGCAAGCGCACCGTGGTGAACGATGTGAGCATACATCTGGAGCAGGGCGAGATAGTCGGGCTGCTGGGTCCCAACGGGGCAGGCAAAACGACCACTTTCTATATGACCACCGGTCTTGTTACCGCCAACGAGGGAAAGATATTCCTTAACGACAAGGATATTACTTCCTATCCGATGTACAAGCGGGCGCAACTCGGCATCGGCTACCTCCCGCAGGAGGCAAGTGTGTTCCGCAAGATGACCGTAGAGGACAATATCCGCTCCGTCTTGGAGATGACCCGCTTCTCGAAGGACTACCAGAAGCAGAAACTGGAGCAACTCATCGCCGAGTTTAACCTCGCCCATGTACGCAAGAACCTCGGCGACCGCCTTTCGGGTGGAGAGCGTCGGCGTACGGAGATAGCCCGCTGCCTCGCTATCGAGCCGAAATTTGTCATGCTCGATGAACCCTTCGCAGGCGTTGACCCGATCGCCGTACAGGAGATTCAGGATGTCGTTTGGCGGCTGAAAGACAAGAATATAGGCATCCTCATCACGGATCACAATGTGGACGAGACGCTTATGATAACCGACCGTGCCTACCTGCTCTTCGAGGGCAAGATACTATTCCACGGTACGCCGGAAGAATTGGCGGCAAACCCCATTGTGCGGCAGAACTATCTCGGGCGCGACTTCGAGTTGAAGAAGAAGAGCCGCCCCGATGCTCCGCAAGCATAATCCGGAGGTATGACAAACATAATCCTTTGTTCGGAATCAGTAACTATTTTTTTACAAAAAACAACCTAATGAAGTATTGCACGCTACAGATCGTTTTGTTGGCCGCCTTGAGCCTGCTCGGCATCGGGTGTACCGGTACGCCCGAGGTCGATGTGCCTGTCGTGGCGTGTGCCGACCTGCCTGCAGGCGTTGCCTCCGCCATGGCGTTCCCGGCGAATGGGTGCGGCTATATACTCTGCGGGCGTACGCAGTCCGACGGTTTGACCAATGCGTTTTGGCAGTATAGCCCCGACAGCAACCGATGGAACGCCCTGCCCACGCCGCCCTTGCGCCCCCGTGTCAAGGGGATTGCACAGCCGCTCGGCGATAAGGTCTATATCGGCTTGGGCTTCAATGGGCGTGTCTATGGCGAGGGTAGTTATCTCCACGATTTCTGGTGTTATACACCCTCTACGGGCGAGTGGCAGCCGTTGGCGGATTTCCCGAACGACAATACCGTGGGGGCAGTCAGTTATGCCTACAACGGCAAAATTTATGTCCTCTACGGTTTCGGCTACGGCTTTACGCGTGAGATTTCTGCCTACGACCCCGTAACGGATACTTGGACGGTCTATGAGGACAACCACTGCCGTGCGAAAGCCGCCCTCGGCATGACGGGCGCATCGGTAGCGGGGCGTGTCTATATCGGTACGGGCTTCAATACCCGCAACCTCAACCAATGGTACGAGGCGGATTTGGAGCAAGACCAATGGACAAAATGCGCCTCCGTGCCTACGGCAGGGCGTCAGGTAGCCACGGCAGTGGGCAACAGCCGCTATATCTACCTCATGGGCGGGCATCATTTCGGCGGTACACTCACCACTTGGCAGTCGTTCGACGACATTCTGCGCTACGACCCTCTGAAAGACGAGTGGGCACGCTGCGGCTCGCTGCCCTGTGGCGCAGCCGAGAGTATGGTGGCCTTTGCTATCGGCGAACGCATCTATTTTGGTCTGGGCGAAGACTCGGACGGACAGATATTCAATCATCTCTATCGACTTGAAGACTAAACACCTCATATTGCCCCTCTTGCTGCTTACGCTGTCGCTCTCTGCTTCGGCTTGGGAGTGGTGGCCGCTGCCGATGGACTCCGCCGACAGCGGACGCGACTCGCTGTTCTATACGGCGAGTGTCTATGGCGTGGCGTCCTCGGGCAAGACTGCTCCTTTCTGGCTACAGAGCAACCGCAACGGCGACATCGCTGCTGCTCCCTATAGCGGCAATCTGACCGTAGGAGTTATCAAGCCCGCCACCCGCCCCTGCCGCTGGTTCGATTACGACTTTGCTTTTACGCTCACCACACGCCTGCAGAGCCTGACCGATGGGATTTGCGCTCCCGAGAACCGCTTGGGGCATCTCTATACCCATCTCGCATATTCCCATGTCCGGCTTTATGTGGTTGATATAACGGCAGGTATCCAGCCCGAGCAATACGGCAGCCCCGACCCCGAACTGACGAGCGGCGGTCTGCTCT
This sequence comes from Bacteroidaceae bacterium, assembly GCA_963622445.1. Lineage (GTDB taxonomy): Bacteria > Bacteroidota > Bacteroidia > Bacteroidales > Paludibacteraceae > Colicola. The sequence continues at coordinate 13,298 of CAVFHY010000045.1, read as the reverse complement.
ATTCCTCTAACGCACGACCCATGCCCGGTATCCGTATCGGTATCGACCGTTGGACTGCGTTCCCGGGGCTATACGGCTATCTCGAAGTGCGGGGAGGGCTGAGCCATCAGTATCTGTTCGACAATGTGTATGTTACGCAGGCGAAGGTACATCACAAGTGGGTAGGTGCCCGTGTCGGCGGACGGCTGCCCGTCAATCTGAGTTATGAGTTTCACCATGTGGCGCAGTGGGGCGGCTATTCCCCCGTCTGGGGCAATTTGGGCAATGACTGGTCGGACTATATGGCGGCCGTATTGGTACGCTCGGGAGGCACCATGGCGAATGACCAACTCAATGCACAGGGTAATCATATTGGCAGTCAGTCGCTTACGCTCGATGTGAAGGGCGAAGGTTGGAGGGTGAGTGCCTACTGGCAGAACCTATTTGAGGATGGTCCTATTCGCATTATTGGTTTTGGTATGAATCCCACGGACGGACTTTGGGGCGTGAATGTAGCACAGTCCAAGTGGCTATATATCAGTGGTTTTACATACGAGTTCCTCAATACGACCGACCAGTCGGGTCCCTATCACGACCGCGACGGGCTGATATACGGCGGCGCAGACAGTTACTATCGCAATAGTGTTTATCAGAATGGTTGGAACTACCACTACCGCACGCTCGGTACGCCCTTTGTTACCTCACCGCTCTACAACACCGATGGCACGACACAGACGCTTAACAACCGTGTCATGGCGCACTACATCGGGCTGAAAGGCGACATCTACGGCTTTCGCTACCGCTTGGTAGGGTCCTATGCACGCAACTACGGTATGTACGATACCAATCGTTCGTCGGCGTTGCTCTCTACCAATACGGGGCTGCTGCTCGAGGTGCGCAAACTGGTTCCACAAGCGTGGAATATGGAGTTCGGGCTTAGCCTCTCGGCGGATTTCGGTTCGCAGTTCGGCAACTCGTTTGGGGCGTTGCTCTCTGTCCGAAAAACAGGGCTGATTACCTCGTGGTAGGGTTGTAGTCTTGTATAGGTGGCGGTTGTGCGCCTGTTTTGCCTGCAGGCTCTCCGAATACCTGCCGAAGCCTTGCTATACGGTAAACCAACGAAAATAATAACATAAGATTAAGAATACAGATATGAATTTTGTAGAACTGAGTAATCACATTTTTAGTACTGCCGTGCAGGACTACCACAAGACGGATAATGTCGATACCCCGATTCAGAATCCTTATGCTGCAGGCACGATAGAATACGACCTCTATCTCAAAAACTGGATAGATACTGTGCAGTGGCACTTGGAGGACATCATCCGAGACCCGGAGATTGACCCTGTTGCCGCGTTGGCTCTTAAGCGTCGTATCGACCATAGCAACCAGGAGCGCACCGACCTCGTGGAGCGTATAGACTCCTATTTTTGGGAGAAGTTCCATGCTGTTACGCCTCAGACTGATGCTAAAATCAACACCGAGAGTCCCGCGTGGGCTATCGACCGTCTGAGTATTCTTCATGTGAAAATTTACCACATGCAGGAGCAGGTCAGCCGTACCGATGTCAGCCCCGAGCAACACGAGAAGTGTGCGCAGAAGTTGGCGGTGCTTAACGAGCAACTGCAGGATATGACCACCTCTATCTCGCAACTCTTGGCGGATTACGAGTCGGGCGCGCGCATCATGAAGGTCTATCGTCAGATGAAGATGTACAACGATCCGACCCTCAACCCGGTTCTCTACGCTAAGAAATAAACGGACGGGCTGGGCGTTATTCAGCAACTGCTACCATAGTCTAATCGTTTGATTATCTATGCGGGATGGTTTTTCCTACATACTCCACAGCGGCAAGAACTCCAAGGCGGCGTACTATTTGCGCGGCTACTTGCGGGAGTGTGTGCCATCGTGGCTCTCCCGTATGGAAGGACACCGCTTGCAGCGAGAGATAGACGCCCGTCCCGATAGCGACTATATCCGTTCGCGTATCGACTACTATTGTCGCCTTACGCAGCCTGTGTCGTTGTCCCCTAGCGCTATGCGTCTCGGCGATTGGCGTATCCCCAAGAAGCAGAAAGTCTATTATTTCGACAGCGCAGAGTTTACCCGTTTCTTTTCACCGGACCTCCGTTGGCAAATTCTGCCCGGCGACATCGTGCATGTGCCCGACAGCCCTACTATTGTCAAGAGCCGCCCGCTTGTGGCAGACAATGAGAACAGTGTGCTGCTCAAGATGGACAAGGTGCGCCATTTTATCTTCGTTAATGACAAAACATGCTGGGAAGATAAGCAGCCTATGGCAGTCTTTCGTGGTAAGGTATCCGGCAAAGAGAGTCGTGTGCGTTTCATGCAGCAGTATTTTGGCAGCAGCGTGTGCGACTGTGGCGATGTGAGCAAAGACCCTACGCTCCCTGCTGAGTGGCAAACACGGAAACTCACTATTGCGGAGCACCTGCGCTATCGGTATATCATGGCGTTGGAGGGCAACGATGTCGCCAGCAATCTCAAGTGGGTGATGTCGTCCAACTCAATCGCTGTTATGCCTCGCCCTACTTGCGAAACATGGTTTATGGAGGGAACTTTAATCCCAGATTATCATTATATAGAGTGCCGTGCCGATTTTGCCGACCTTGCGGAACGCATTGCTTACTACAATGCGCACCCTGCAGAGGCGCAGGCTATTATCGAACACGCCCATGCTTTTGTGGCTCCATTCCGTGACAGCCGCCGTGAGCGGCTCATCGCTTATGGCACATTGGAGAAATATCTACGCTTAACCAACCCAAAATGACCCGAAAACACATTCTTCTGATTCGCTTCTCCGCTCTCGGCGATGTGGCGATGCTTGTGCCTGTGGTGCGGGCGTTTGCCGAAACATTCCCGAAGGTAGACCTTACTATCCTCTCTCGTAAGCAGACGGAATCCCTGTTTGTGGGGCTACCCGAGAATGTGCATTTCTTTGGGGCAGACTTGCGTGGGCGGCACAAGGGCATAGCGGGCCTGCGGCGTCTGCTCCGTGACATCGACTACCACCGCTTCAGCGAGGTAGCAGATATGCACGATGTGCTGCGTTCGAAGTATCTATGTACCCGCTTTCTCTTGGCGGGCAAGCGGGTAGCCGTTATCCGCAAAGGGCGTTGGCAGAAACAGCAGTTGGTGCGCACGCATCGTACCGAGTGCCCGTTGCCGACCACCATCGAGCGTTACCTTGCTGTCCTCGCCCGATTAGGCTATACGGTGCAGCCTGCGCCTATCGTGCCCGCTGCCGAGAAGAGCGGAATCGGAATTGCGCCCTTTGCCGCACACGAAGGGAAGATATACCCGCTCGAAAAGATGGAAGAGGTGGTGCGTTTGCTCTCGCAAGTCGAAGAGACTATCTACCTTTTTGGAGCCGGAGCCAAGGAAAAAGCCGTCCTCGAGCAATGGGAAAGCCGCTACCCGCATGTGGTATCGCTGGCGGGCAAGCAGAGTATGGCAGAGGAAATACAAATTATGCGGGGGCTGAGGCTGATGCTTACCATGGACTCGGCGAATATGCACCTCGCCTCTATTGCAGGCACACGCGTGCTTTCGGTCTGGGGCGCGACACATCCCTCCGCTGGTTTTCTCGGATATAGGCAACGCCTGACCGATTGTATTCAGCGAGATTTGCCTTGCCGCCCCTGTTCTATCTACGGCAATAAGCCTTGCCGGTATGGCGATTACCGCTGCCTCGACATTGCCCCAGCCGATATTGTCAAACGAATACAACAAACCCTATGCGAGTAGTAATCAATCCCGACTATACCTATCTGCGTGCGTGGATAGAGGCTTTGCCGCAGACTTTCGAACAGCAGGGCGAGGTAATATACAACGCCCGCAATCAGATACGGGTGATAGACCTCAAAGGCGAGACGCAGGCAGCAGGACTGGTGCTGAATGTCAAGCGATACTGCGTCCCTCGTCCTTTCAACCGCATGGTTTATTCCTTCTTGCGCCAGCCCAAGGCACAGCGTGCCTATCAGAACGCATGGCGTTTGCAGCAGATGGGCATCGCCACGCCCACGCCTGTCGCTTACATCCTTTGTGGGCGGGGCTTGCTTTCGCAGAGTTATCTCGTTACGATACAGTCCACTGCCTCTCGCCGATTCTATGAGTTCCGTAATCACCCGCTTTCCGGTTACGAATCCATCGTTCGCCAGTTTGCTCGCTTTACGGCTCGTGTGCATGAGCAAGGCGTATTGCATTTGGATTACTCGCCGGGCAATATCCTTTTTGATGTGGATGCCAACGGACAGGCGCAGTTTATGCTGGTGGATATCAATCGTATGCAGTTCCGCAGTGCGCCTATTGGGCAGAGAGACGCTTGTAAGAACTTCTGTCGTCTTTGGGGCGAGCAGGACTTCTTCGAGTTGCTGGCAGACGAGTATGCCACCGCACGCGGCTGGGACAAGGCGACCACTCGCAGACTGATATTGCACTATTGGAAACAGTTTTGGAAGCACAGAAAGTAACACATGAAAATACCGCAAACATATAGGGTAAGCGTCATCATTCCGAACTATAACGGAAAGCAACTGCTCAAGCAGTACCTGCCGTACCTATTCCGTTCGCTCCACGCGTGTCCGGCGATAACGGATAGCGAGGTAATCGTAGTGGACGATGCTTCGACGGACGGCTCTGCGCACTATATAACCGAGGAGTGGGCTGATATTCGCATGCTCCAAAATGAGCAGAACGGCGGCTTCGGAAAGAGCGTGAACAAGGGAATAGCCGCCGCTCGTTACGAGATAGTCTGCATCTTAAATACGGATATGCAACTCTCGGAGGACTATTTCTCGGTGCTGCTGCCACTCTTGTCGCATGGGTTGAACAATACACAGCAAGAGCAGGTGTTTGGTGTCTATTGTGCGATTCGTTCGCCGCAGACAGGCAGAATCATAGAAGGCCGAAAGCAGGCGCGCATTCACCACTACAAATTGTCGTATATCGACTTATGTGGGGAAACGGAAGAGGGAGAGTCGATGTACCTCTGTGGAGGCAATGCGCTCGTGTGGCGTGACAAATTGCTTGCTTTGGGTGGATACGATGAACTATTCTGTCCGTTCTATTTCGAAGATATGGATTTGTCCTTGCGGGCAAAAGCCAAAGGGTGGGTGTCGCTCTATACGACCCGTACCTCGTGCTTGCACCGGCATGCCGCCACTATTGGCAGCCTGTTCCCGTCCGATAGAGTACAAGAAATTTTTCTACGCAATCGGGTCTATATCAACTATCGCTACTTGCACGGTTGGACTTGGCTAATCTCGCTGGTACATGCGTGTCGGCATATGGTAGCCGAGGCTATTTGCTCGCGTCCGTATCGCCCGTACAGCAAGGCGTTGCGGCAGATTCTCGCAGGCAGGCTCGCTGGAAGCAGAATAAGAGTAAGCCTATAAACTCCGGTTGCAGGTGGTCGCCCAAGGGTTCAAAGACCATCTGTATTGCCAACGACACCAAGAAGAGCCATACATAGATACGCATAGAGGGAGGCGGCATAAGTGCTGTACTTACAAAGAAGAACAGTAAGGCAAGCACCCCCGCGACACCAAATTCCAACCATAGCATTAGCAGCGTATTGTGTGCATGGTGGGTCATCAGGCTATGCCCCCACGAGGCGAAAGCCGCCGATTGCATCAGGGGTACGACAAAACCGTTATACGCAGTCTCGTCGTTGTACATTTCATCCACAAACGCCGTACTTACCGTAGATACCCCATAGCCAAGCCAAGGCTTATGGGCAATCTGTCGTACGGCATAGTCCCACACATATATACGCGTGTTGTGGAACAACTCATCGGACATCAATCGCTTGTTGTGCCATACGAGCACACCCATTAGGGCGATAAGAGCAATCGAGAGCGGCATCCAATAACGCCGCCCCAATCGCCATGCATAGCCGGTCAAGAATACAAAGACAACGATGAGTGAGGTTAGAAATCCTGCACGCCCAACGGAGAGCAGAACATAGAACCAATTTAAGCCCATAGCAATAGCGACGAGGGTGCGCTCCACACGGGAAGAAGAACGGCGCAGAATATAGAATCCGATAATGAGACCTGTATTTACAAACAGGTTAATCACCATGTGCGATTGCAACCCTTTTGCCCGTATCTCGTTGAATGCAAGAATGTTAAATGGCACAAGCGAGTACTGCTGCAGATAGAGATACAGGTTCGCTCCCAATAGTACCAGTCCCGTCAGCAGCATCGTATAGCCCACATAGCGCAGACGGAAACGGTCGGAGAAGCCCATAATCCCCACCACACCTGCCAATAGGAATACGCAGTGACGATTCAGCTGATGCCAGAAATAGTCGGTGGGCGGCGTCGTGTCCCATAGTTGCCAAAGCGGAATCAGGAGAAACAGCACAATCAGTGACACAAATGCCCATTTGTCTTTCGTCCAATGCCAGCCCTGCCAGCGCCGATTAACGATATAGTCCAATACCAAGCCGACACCGAGCAGGTAGTGCCCCGTACGACGAACTTCGCTATATTCAAAAGGCAGCGAGGCAATAATAACAAGCATACCGACCACAGGCAGGTAGGCAATCAGTGTGTGTACTATTTCTTGCCATGAGCGGGTATGAATATGAGAATATGAGGACATAGTTGCGTGTGCTTCTGCAAGATACAATAGATGGAGAAAGCAAACAGAAATTTTCCATTCTCCTGTCTGCTTTTCCGTGGAATAACTTAGTATATCGTGCGATAGATATGGAGATACTCCTCCATGTGCCGTTGCCACGAATAGGAGGTGGCATAGCGGAATGCGGCCTCCAGTCGTGCAGGTGTGGCGGTCTCAATGGCGGAGGCAATCAGTGCGGCAGATTCTTCGGCGGGGTAGTTCACTGGGAAGAAAGTTACATGGCTGCTGCCTATCTCCACCAGGCTGGTTTCGCGTGAACAGATCACGGGCTTGCGGAATAGCATACCCTCCAATACGGGCAACCCGAAGCCTTCGAACAGCGACGGAAATACAAAGGCAGCGCAATGCCGATAGAGCCATACCCGCTCTGCGGGCGATACAATGCCGAGCAGGTGCACATTGGTAATGCCCTCGTCGGCTATCTTGTGACGAATAAACTGCGCATAGTCCGTGTCGTCTTTCCCAGCGATATAGAGTTGATACTGAGGCAGGTAGCGCATCATGTCGAGCAGAACATGGAAGTTTTTCTTCTCTTTGCATTCGCCGATACTGAATAGGAATGGTTGCTCTGTATTGACGGAAGCGGGTTGCTGCTCCGGTTGTTGGTCAATGCGCTCGATTCCGTTATATACTACTTGCACTTCCTTGCCGTGGAGTCGCATATATCGCTCTGTTTCGATGGCAGCAAAGCGAGAGATGCATACAATGCGGTCGGCACGGTCCACTTTTTTCTGTATCATCAAGATATATTTTGCCACCTTGCCGCCGTGTTTTTCGTACACGAAATTGAAATCGTGGATGGTCAGCACATAGTGGCGGGCAAATGGACGGAAGCGGGACAACTGATGAATGGCGTGCCATACATCGAAGCGAATCCCCGTTAGGAACGGGAATACACGCAATATCTTGCGGGCTTGTATATAGCGCACTTTGTTGCCAAACGCTCCGACAAAAGATTTCGGAACGAGCAGATAGATGGTTTCTCCCTCGACAGGGGTATAGGTATCGCGAAAATAGTATCCGTAGTTGAGGGCTACTTGCCCCAACCCGCAGTTGACATTCTTGAGAATGGATAAGTCAATGAGTATCTTCATAAATAGCAAGAATACGGTGGGTTCTACAAGGTATGATAGACTTCCAATAGGTTGTGTGCGACGGCGTCGTCGGAGAATTTCTCCGCTTGCTTCAGCCCACGCTGCTTGAGGTCGGTGTGCAGCGCCTCGTCCGTGAGCAGGCGTTGGAGTTGCAGCCCGATGGCAATCGGGTCGTTGGGGTCTGCATAGAGTGCAGCCTCCCCGCCTGTTTCCTCGAAGCACGAGCCTGTCGAGGTCAGCACAGGTGTGCCGACGCACATCGCCTCCAGTATGGGAATCCCAAATCCTTCATAGAGAGAAGGATAAACCAAACACTCCGCCCCTTTGTAGAGTGCGGGGAAGTCTGCAAACGATACTCCGTGAAGCATAGTGAGCCGCACGCCCAAGCGCTCCGCCAAGGCACGCATCTGTTCGGCATATTTGCTCTTCCCTCCTACCACTACCAAAGGTAAATCGATATGTGCCTCTGCCATGGCGTAGAGCAAGTTGCGCAGGTTTTTGCGGGGCTCGATAGCCCCCACATCGATGATGTATCGGTCGGGCAAACCATACTTCTCCTTAGCCGTTTTTATTGCTGTGTCCGACACGGGCTGACGGAATAGATTGCTGCAGCCCTGATAGACCACCCGAATCTTCGCCTCGTCGGCATGGAAGAATCGGATGAGGTCCCGCTTGGTTTGCTCCGAGATAGCGATAATGCGGGTGGCATGGTCGCAGGCGTATTGCACTTTGCGGGAGAAAAGCCGACGGTAGGTCGGGCTGTATAGTTCGGGGTAGCGCACGAATATGGTGTCGTGCATCGTGACTATCGTCTTTGTGGCGGTGCTATGAATACCAAATGGCAACTCCCCCGACAGCCCGTGGTAGATGTCGATGTGTTGCTCGCTTAGGTCGCTCAGGCAGCCCCAACTCCGCCATAGTGCGGGGAACGCATTCCAAATCCCTTTCGGAGCGACCATCGTACCACAATCGGGGCGGAACAAGTCGGTAGGCTGCCCGAAATAGAAGTACTCGTTTTCTGGTGCATAGTGAGTCAGCAGCCGAATCGTATCTCGGCTGTAGTTGCCCAATCCTCGGGAGTTATGGTAGGCGCGTTTGGCGTCGAAGGCTATTCGTTGGGGTGTATTCATTGTTCGATATTGCTATACTCAGCACGCTTATTTGGCCGTAAGCGTTTGCATAATGGTTTGTGTAACGGCTTGTGCTTGTCGGGTTCGCTCCGGGCAGGCATTCACCTCCATAATCGGTTGATTAACAGCCGCATCAATTATCACCGCTCCCGTAGTGTCCAATAGGGCAAAACCGTCCACAAAGTTATAATAGGCAAAGGGAATGGTGTTGGGCGCAAGGATGTCTTTGGCAAACACAAACTCGGATGCATCCAGTCCCATTTGGTGTAGCAGGGTAGGTACCCAGTCTATCTGTGAGGCCAGCGTCGAGATAGTGTGTGGGCGGCGTATTGCACCTCCCACCATCACGAGCGGAATCTTGTAACGCAAGGTGTCGTAGTTTTGCATACCGTCTGGGTAGGGGAATCCGTGGTCTGCCACCATCACCACCACGGTGTTGTCCCACGAGGGGGCATTGCGGAGCGAATCTACAAAAGCCCCCAAACAACTGTCGCTGTAAGCAATGGCGTTCAGATAGGGATGCTCCAAGTGGTGGTAATCTACCTCGAACGGTTCGTGGCTCGAGAGGCTGAGAATCACATCAAAACAAGGTACCGCCCCGTTCTGTCGTTCCCGTATGTCCTTTGCGGCATAGTCGAACAGAATATGGTCAGGCACGCCCCACTTGCTGAGTCGTTGCGAGATGGGGAAATCGTGGTCGGATACCCGCTGCTCAAAGCCGCCGTCTACCAGATACGAGCGCATATTGGTAAAATCCTCGTCGCCGCCGTAGTAGAATTTCAGGTCGTATCCGTTTTGTTTGAGTACTTGCCCTATCTGTGGCAGGCGTTGCGAGACCGAAGGAATGGTCATCACCGAGGTCGTGGCGCAGCCGGGGAAAGCACTCAGCACCGCCATCACGCCTCGGTCGGTGCGGTAACTGTTGGCATAGACATGGTCGAAATACACTCCTTCTTTCGTGAACCGCTGCATATTGGTCATCGCAGGCAGCGCGTTGGCGGAGAAACTCTCCAATATACATAGCACAATATGCGGGCGTTGTGTGGTAAATAGCGGCTCATCGTAGTGCGGAATCGAGTCCGTCGCAGGGTGCAGTTGTGCGAAATAGGTTTGGCACTCCTCGTCGGACATATAGTGGTATCGTTCCATGTTCAGTGTGTTTTCGCTCAGCGACTCCACCACATTAAATATCGGATTGACGGCAGCCAGGTTCAGCACACGGTTCTCCGAGTAATAGACCCGCCCCGTGTTCATGGTCGAAACGGTCACGCTGCCGCGAATGGGCAAGAATAGCAGTGCCGTCAATAGGAATAGCGCCACGGTGCTGCCCGTTTTGTGCCATATCCCATCGATGGGTTGCAGTGGTGAGCAGAACAACCGACGATAGAGTACCCACCATACGGCGTAGAGCACCGCAAAAAGTACAGCGCCTAAGCACCACAGCCACCACGGTGCGCAGGCCAGCACCTCGTTGGGTGATTGCAGATAGTCGAATATATCTTTGTCGATATGGTAGCCCCAACTCGGGAAACAACCGTTGTCGCCGATGACGGTAATCAGCGCAATGGCAAGAATAATCCCCGTGTAGATATGCGTAATCGGTTTTACCACCTTTGTCGGTGCCCAACAACTGATGCAGAGCAGCAGCCCGAACACCAGCGTAATATATCCCGCCACGCTCAAGTCCAATGGCAGCCCGTGCCAAGGCACCAGGAACCAATCTTGCCACGAGACACTGCCTATCAGGTTGTGCTGCCAGAGCATAAACAAGGTTTTTTGCACCATAAAGAATACAACCCAATAGAGATAATATCTAATAAACGATAGAAAACGCTCTTTCATATTTACAAAGCAATTTTTATGGAAGTCCCTTAGAAATCAACCGTATAGGTGGCTAATATACCGGTTGGAACATTGAGAATAATAGACGAACGCTTGGCTTGCGGAATGTCCTGAACAAAAGCAAACTCTGCCAAATCGTTGCAGAAATCCCACATATTGTAGCATTCCACTTTGAGGCGCATCCCGATGTCTTTTACCGACCAAGTCGCTTGGGCGTGCAGGTCGCACATATACCAAGCGCCGTGGCGAGAACCGAAATTGCCGTCGGTGGGGTTTGTCCCGCGCGACTCGTAGGGTAAGATAGCCACTTGTCCGTCTTTTTGGTAGTAGCGATAGGCGGTGAAGGGCTTCCCGTCCGTCCATTTGATGGTGAGTCCCGCTTGCACCCATTTGCAGATATTGTACGACAAGTAGAAGCGAGCCACATAGCCTTTGTCCAGGTCGAGTCGTCCCACGCCCGGGTATTGCCCGCTTTGGTTCTGCACCACATTCGTGGTGTTGGGGTTTGCCGTGGTCTCCGACAGCACGCCGAGCGTGTTGCTGTTCGCTCCGTTGCCGAGCCCTGTGTAGCCGGCAGCCTGCATCGATTGCCAGCTGAGGCTGACCATTACTTTGCGCCCCGTGTAGGTGTAGCGTGTCAGTTGCGAGAAGAAGTATGGCGTGTTGAGCAGCCCGTTGCTGCCAAAAGAAGGCGTGTAGCCCACCTCGTAATTTTTTACCCCTGCATTCTGATAGAATACATTGAGTTCGCCTTCTTGTTGATAATATCCATAGTCCTCGGTTTCGCCCTTGTAGTAGGTGTGCCACACATCAAAATACTTCTTGTAGTTGTTTTGCAGCACTATCTCGTGTCGCCCGCCCCGCTTGTCCTCAAAGTGAAAGCGAATCGGTATGTTCACTTCAATATACGAAGTTTGCCGCAGGTTCTTCTTGTAGGAGTGGTAACGTCCGCCTGTGGTGGCAAACAATTCGTCGGTGCCGGCATAGTAGATGTTGGCGTTCATGTAGTCGTCCGAGAAGTAGCGGAGATAGTCCGTAGTGTAGGGGAGACGGTTGTAGTCTGCCGACAGCCCCGCCTCAAACCATTTGCAGGGGTGAAAATCCAGCCCCACGCCTGCCTGTACATTTGGGCTTACTTTGCTTTTGTTGCGGAGTAGTATAGCATCTAAGGTGAAGTCGGCGTGTCCCGTCAGCGTGAACCACGAAACAGGGGCGTAATGTGCTTTGAGTCCCACCGTGTTCTCCAGTAGCCCCCCCGTGTAAGCATTGCTGGTCCATTCGTACCGATAGAGGTCTTTGGGCAGGCTATCTACAGGCGACTGCAGATAGATCGAGTTGCTGAATTGGGTGGCTTCGGGGCTGAAATGTACCAGCGAGTTGTAGGCATCGACAAAGACAGACAGCCACGGCAGTACGGGTTGTTCATAGTTTACCGCCCAACTGAGAATATGCGTATTTCCGTCGGCTACCCATGGAGAGAAACTCTCGCCGTCTTGGTCAATGATATTTTTGCTGAACGAGCGGTCGTTGTGGTGGGTCACATTTGTCTCCCAAGTCAGACCCGTCGTGAGGTACTTTTCCCGAAGGAACACCGAACCAACATACGATTTCAGGTCATACACTTCGTTGTAGTTATACAGATTCTCGCTGCCCGCATCCGAGCGTCCCGAGAAGTTGAGCCGATAGCCCACCTGCCGTCCCGCTTTGCTCGCCCCGATAGGGAAGTAACCATCTGCTTGCACTTTGTAGTATGGTGCGGCGTAGAGTGGGTCATCCACCATGATTCCCTGCTGGTTCTCCTTTGTGATGAGTCTTTGCCCATAAGCAGCGTATAGATGTTGATAGTATGGATTTCCCTTACGGTCATGGAAGGTATATCCTGCATCCACCGTTCCTGCCCCTATCTGGTGCCGACGCTCCGTGATATGTTTGTAGGCGTCGGCGCTTTCGACAGCGGAGCGGTGCGTTATATTGATAATCTCTTTCGTTCCCAATGCAGGGGCACCGTTGCCTACTTGCCCGAAGTTGTAGGTCGCCTGCACATAGTTGCGTGCGGTGGTATCTCTGTCGAAATACATCTGTGCGCGATGTATATCCATACGCAGGTCGTATTGCTGCATATTAGGCATATAGTAGGTGCTGCCCGGTTGGAAGCGGTCATCTGCCCGCATACCGTCTATGTAGTAGCGATTGGCGGTGCAAGGCAGCCCGTCAATGGCAAATGTAATGCGCTCCGGCAACCACCACTGTCCGGTAGTCATTGTCTCGTATATTGTGTGGTCGCTCAGTGCTTCTAAGTAGTAAGGCAGGTCGCTGCGGTGATACCATTTGCGGAAGAACTCCGCCGACACCGAGTCCATCCCCGCCATATTGGTGTACGGCACATCCGCCCGCGCCCCAGTTACTCCCTCCGAATTCATGCTTGTATTTGTGTATGGAACATAAGCCCGTTCTGATACCGAGTCCGTGCTTGTCTTATGGAGGTTAGGTACACCTGTTGCCCACACCGTAGAGCCTGGATCCCCGAAGCAACACCCTAGGAACTCCCCAAATCCCCATAGGCAGACCATTACCCATCGTCTGC
>CAVFHY010000044.1:0-20220 GCA_963622445.1 Bacteroidaceae bacterium | reverse complement strand
GCGCAGCCACTCCCCCGAAGACGCTGCGGATATTCCTCCTGCCGATACCGCCCGCGCTGAAGAATAACCCTGCCATCTTTTAACGCCCTGATACGAGTGGTAATTATGTTTTGGAAGCCGCTCTGAAGAATAACCCTGCCATCTTTGAACGCCCGCCGAACGCCTGCCGAAATACCAAAGAGGCAATGCCGAAAGAGCAGCGGGTCGCTGCAGGGAGGATGCAAGGAGGATAGTATGTTCTTATCGAGAGGAGACTGGGTGGGTAAGGAGAAGATAGTGAGTGGATAGTGAAAGGATAGTGAGAGGATAGTGAGATGATAGCGAATGGATAGTGGGTGGATAGTGGGTGGATAGTGGGTGGATAGTGTATCGCAAAACAGGTTCTATATTTCCTATTCGGAAGCACATCTATATGCAAAAGCCACACCTCAAAAGGTGCGGCTTTTGTGTCTTATGCAGGTTTCTCAGAGAGGACTGTCAGCAGCGTATATACTCCGCGAAAGTATACGAATAAGGGTGCCGCTCGTCCGCAGAATGGTCTTCGGATTGTATTTGCTTCCATTTGGTATAGTCGATAACGGGAAAGAAAGTGTCCGCATCGTCCCAACGATGGTGAATATGCGTGATGTATAGTTTTTCCACAAAAGGAAGCGTTTGCTTATAGACACTTCCACCGCCTATGACGAACACTTCTTCTTGCGCAGAGGACACTAGCGCAAGGGCTTCTGCTATCGAATGCACCACCTCTATGCCCTCGAAATCAAAGTCCGGCTGCGTGGTCAGCACAATGTTGCGGCGGTTAGGCAGTGGGGGCTTCGGCAGTGAGAGAAAGGTTTGCTTGCCCATCAGCACGGCCGAGCCGAGTGTTATCTGCTTGAAATGTCTGAGGTCGTCAGGCAGATGGCAGAGCAGTCCGCCCGCCTTGCCAATGGCGTTATTTTCGTCTATTGCTACGATGAGGGAGAGCATAGGGGAACAGGTAAATGGTTTCTGTATAAGACAATGAATACAAGTGCATTAGACGCTGACTGTACCCGCAATGTGCGGGTGCGGGTCGTAACCATCGAGCGTGAAATCCTCGTACCGGAAGCCGAAGATGTCGTGTACATCGGGGTTCAAGAGTATATGCGGTAGCGGACGGGGTGTGCGGGTCAGTTGGAGACGCACCTGCTCGATGTGGTTCTGGTAGATATGCGCATCGCCCAGTGTGTGGACAAAATCGCCTGCTCGTAGCCCCGTCACTTGCGCCATCATCTGCAGCAGTAGCGCATAGGAAGCGATATTGAACGGCACACCGAGGAAGATGTCCGCAGAGCGCTGGTATAGTTGGAGCGAAAGCCGTCCATCCGCCACATAGAACTGAAAGAGCGAGTGGCACGGCGGTAACGCCATACTGTCCACTTCCGCTACATTCCATGCGCTGACGATAAGGCGGCGGCTGTCCGGATGGGTGCGTATCTGCTCTACTACATGGCTAATCTGGTCTATAGTACCCCCGTTATAGTCCGGCCATGAGCGCCACTGGTGTCCATAGACGGGACCCAGTTCGCCGTTGGCATCTGCCCATTCGTTCCAGATACGCACGCCGTGCTCCTGCAGGTAGTGTACATTGGTATCGCCGCGCAAGAACCACAGCAGTTCGTAGATGATAGACTTGAGGTGCAGTTTCTTCGTGGTCAGCAACGGGAAACCTTCCTCGAGGTTGAAGCGCATCTGGTGACCGAATACGGAGACTGTTCCCGTCCCCGTGCGGTCGGACTTCGCTGTCCCCTCACGGAGTACCCGCTGACATAAATCGAGGTATTGTTGCATATAGTTGTGTATTTACTGTGTTGTATTCGGGCGTAACGGGCAACCAAGATACCCTAAACGCAGGGATATGCGTAGGTTCCCGCTTAAGGGTAGATATACTGCAATAAGGTGTTGGCTAATTGCTTGTTATTGAATAGGTTAGACAAGATGGTCGTGCGCTCGTCCATATCGCTGTGCGTGAACGGAGTATCCGAATAGGCTTTGCATAGGTGGACGAGTTCGGCGTCCGAATGTCCTATCCGGCACAGTTGCCCCAGTTCGGTACCTACTACCATTTCGGGATTGACTATGACATGCCGTCCCCTGTAGAGTACATGCAATAGTTTGAGTTTCAGCCCCGTCCCTTGGAAAGTAATCAGCAGGTGTATCTGCGCTTCTGCAATGAGCGTCTGCATCTCTTCGTCGGATGGACTGTCGATAAGGCGGACATTCGGCTGCCCTGCCGCAATAGTTTGCAATGGCTTCGACGGGTGCAGCCCTGCGATGACGAAAGACAAGTCGGGAAGTTGGGGTGCAATATGAGTAATAATATGTACGGCTGCTTTGTGGTTCTCGGCTACACTGAGGTTGCCATGGTAGAGGATGTACTTGCCTCGGTCGGTAGGATATGCTGGGATGTTCTCCGGGTGGAAAGAGGGTATATAAACCACAGGCGTAGTGGGAAACATCTGTCGGAAATGCGCTTCGTCCTGGTGTGCTACGGCAAAAATGGCATTGGCGGATAGCAGGTGGAGCAGCTCGTAACGCTGTAGTTTGCGTGCCTCTATCGAGAAGAACATCTTTTTCCACAACGATTGGGAGGCTTTACCGAGAGCCCTATAGTAGTCATGCTCGATATTGCACTCCCGAAAGAAGCGTGCACGGGTACGCAAAGCGGGATGTGTAAGGAGTTGGCAACAAACCAGTCCTTCGAACAGGATAGGGTAGTCGTCTTGCAGCAAATCGGTCAGCAGCGGTTCCGTGGGGCGACTGACTACCGTATAGGGAAGGCGGGAAAAGTTTTGCCAAAGGGTAGTGCGGCGGGGGTAGTAGTAGACCCGATGGCACAGGCTTTCCAAGGCAGGCTCGTGATGGAGACTACCTTTGTAGTAGCAATGGAGAATGATGCGTATACCCGATTCATGCAGGGTGCGAATTTTATAGAACACATCCATCGCCCCGCCGTAGTTGGCAGGGTAAGGTATGTCGAAACTGACGATATGCAGATAGCGGCTCATAGGGATTGGAATAACTGCTCGAACTGTTCGGCTTGGTGTTGACGGGAGAAGCGCTCCTTGTTTACAACGGCTTGGCGGGTATAGCCATTCTGTTGCCACTCGTGGTACTTGTCCAAGATAAACGCTTTTATTTCCTCTATATCGGAAGTGGCAATACCTGCGTTGGTCTCGCGGATAGTCTGTGCCAAAAGACTTTCATCGGAAGGGGTACAGAGTATAGGCTTCTCGCAGCCGAGTGCTTCGAAGAACTTGGTTGTCATCATACCATGTGCCGAAGGGTTGGTTAGCACAAGCAGGATACTGCTTCGCCTGATCTCGTTGCCCACCTCGGAGGTGGGGATAGGGTTATGGTCGGGCGTATGGAGATGAAGACGCAGGTCTGGCAAAGCAAGTTCACGAATAGCCTGCTCTATAAGCGAGGTGCTTTGAAACTCATAGATACGCCCGATGTAGGTAACAAGGAACTCTGCGGCGGGTAAGTTCTGCGGGTAGAAAAGAGCAGGGGCATAGCCGTTGTAAACAAGGTGTACATTCCGGTTGAAGCGGCGCAGAAAATCCACATGCCATGGTGAGACGGTGGTGATACAGTCGGCATGGCGCAAGACGCGGTTGCGTCGATGGTTATTGACAGTGCGATAGATATAGCGGAACGGTCGCGCCCACCATTGGCGATGGGCTTGCGATTGGGAATCAGGCACTTGCTCGTCCAAATCGCGGATATCAACAAAAAGAGGCGTATGGTATGTGCGTGCTATGTCGAGGGCTGCGCGCAGGGGAAATGTGGAGAATGTCGTACAAAAGACAAGGTCAAAGGATGGTGTATTGTCCCGTACCTGACAGCGTAGCCAGCGGGAGAACTGCCGGTTGCGCCAGTCTGTGAGAAGCGACCAAACGGCATACAACAACCATTGCCATGCGTGATGGTAGTAGATAGGCTTCTCGTAGATGGGATATGTATGCGGAAAGTCGTGAGGTTGGAACTGCTCGGTATATACCACAGGTTCGTATCCGTGCTGTGCCAAATAGTCGCACAGATAGCGTAGCCGCGGTATGAACGACGGTTGGCTGTACGGGTCGGAAACTATTAGGATACGGCGGGGCATAGGTGGCTTTATTCCGGGTGGTTGGTGTAGTGGCGCAAGCCCTTGAGCAATTTCCGGTAAAGTGAGGCGTGGTAAGTCGTGTCGTTGAATATCGTGTTGTGCCAAAGCAGAACCACCTCACCGCGGTAACGACGCACACAGTCGAGCAACTGCTCGGAATAGAAGTAGGCTTCGTCTTCGTCGAGGTGCATATAGCCCGTGTTGCTCAATGTGCAATCCATGATAGTGAGCGGGTGGAGCGTAAGCGGCGTGAGGGTATAGGTCTTGGGGTTGATCCAGCGCACGGGGCGAGTGGTCTGCAAGCGGAAGCCTGCCTTATCGGCAAACGCCATCGTGAAATCGTCTGTAAAGCCCATGTCCGCCACACGCTGCATATTGTCTATAGAGCAGCAGAGATAGTGGCTGCGGTGGTAGTCGTAGTGGCGCGGGAAGAACCGCTCCTGAAGGCTTCCTGCCTTGGGAAGACCATAGCAACTCGAGTGAACACCCAGTGTAGCCCCCTTGGCACACAGGTAGTCCATCAAACGGAGATAGTCCGGACCGCGATGGAGATACTGCGGATAGTCGTAGCCCTTGCCGAGTGTGTATTTGATGAAATAGACACTCTCTGCGTTCGGTACCTGGCGGTCTTGCTCCGTAATCCACGGGAAAGTGTAGGCGGGGTCGTTCGAGATAGAGCGCCACGAGGCAAACACATCCCGCAGATGTCCGCGGACAATGCCGCCAACCGCCCCACGCAAATGGCGATAGCGCGAAAGGGTATCGATGTCGTGCGTGAGGTATATACGCTCGTATCCGTGGTCAGGCAAGGGCAAGTCGAGCAACTTCATCAAGATACGCGCATACTCGTCCACCATAGGAATCTCGAGGTTATTGCCTTGCCCCAAGACAGAGTAGGCAGCCAAAAACCGTCCGTGCTTGTCCCGTTGCGGATTGATCAACTCCTCTGCCCGAGAGATAAAAAAGAAGGTGTTGTAGAGAATATCGGTGCGAATGATGTAGGTGTTGTCCTGCCGGTCTATCACGGGGTGCGACATATCGGGGAGGACTATCTCGTTCCCGAGGTGTCCGCACGGCACAATCACTGCTTTGTACTGCGACCACGCAGACACATCGGCGGTGTAGCCGACCTGCTTTGCCGCCTCCGTATTGCCATAGAGCAAAAACGCTTTGATGTATTCGATAATTTCGTTCATACCGGTTGGACTATTCCTTTTTACAATGTTAAAATATATCTTTTGTGACTATTGCTTCGGTAGCCTATCCCTTGCTCATCCTTTGCGTATCCCTTGCTGACGGGTTTTGTGAGAGTGAGGGAGTCTTGTTAACCGTTTTTAAGCCTCATCGTTCAGAATTTCCCATTCGTAGAGTTTCTGCTCTATCTCGCGTTTGATACGCTCGTAGCGTTGGAAGTTCTCTTGTGTCTGTTGGGCAGGGTCGGTCATCAGTGTCTCCACCTGTTTCTGCTCCTCTTCCAAACGGGCGATAGCGGCTTCGGTCTCGGCTATCTGTTTTTCTTTCTTGCGCCGTGCGGCTGCTTCGGCTTTCTGCGCTGCGTAGGAGGCACTGCCCGCCGTGCCGGCCGCCGTCGGATTACTGTCGCTGCCGGTGCGCTTGGCTACAGGGGATTTCTTTTCCAACTCTTGCAGGGTGTCGATTTTCTTCGTACGCAAGAAGTCGTAGATACCGCCTAAGTGTTCTTTGACTTTGCCGCCGCCGAACTCATAGACCTTGCTCACCAAGCCATCGAGGAAATCACGGTCGTGGCTGACGCAAATTACCGTGCCGTTGAAGTCCTGCAGGGCGGCTTTCAGTACATCCTTCGATTGCATATCGAGGTGGTTGGTAGGTTCATCGAGAATGAGCAGGTTGCACGGCTCGAGCAGCAAGCGAATCATTGCCAGTCGGCTTCGCTCACCACCGGACAACACTTTGACCTTCTTCTCCGATGCCTCGCCGCCAAACATAAAGGCACCCAATATATCGCGTATCTTGGTACGGATGTCGCCCACCGCCACACGGTCGATCGTGTCGAACACGGTCTGCTCTCCATCAAGCAAAGCGGCTTGGTTCTGTGCGAAATAGCCAATTTTGATGTTATGCCCTAACTTGAGCGTACCCATATAGTCCAACTGTCCCATGATACATTTTACCAGAGTGGACTTGCCCTCACCATTCTTGCCGACAAATGCCACTTTCTCTCCCCGACGGATAGTAAATGTAACACCCGAGAAGACCGTATGGTCGCCAAAATCCTTGCGCAAATCCTCGACAATGAGCGGGAAATCGCCGCTGCGGGGTGCGGGCGGGAAACGCAGACTGAGCCGCGAAGTATCCTCCAAATCGACCTCCAACCGCTCCAGTTTCTCCAACTGCTTGATACGCGACTGCACCTGCACTGCTTTGGTGGCTTTGTAGCGGAAACGCTCGATAAAATCTTCCGTTTCCTGAATCATCTTCTGCTGATTGAGGTAGGCACGCACCTGCTGCTCGTGGCGCTCCTTACGGAGTTCGAGGAAATGCGAGTAGTTGACATTATAGTCGTAGATGCGTCCGAGCGTAATCTCTATGGTGCGGTTCGTCACATTGTCGATAAACTTCTTGTCGTGGCTCACCAGCAGGATAGCACTCTGCGAGGTGCGCAGGAAGTCTTCCAACCACTGTATGGACTCGATGTCCAAATGGTTGGTAGGCTCGTCCAGAAGCAGCAAGTCTGGGTGCTGCAACAGTATCTTGGCCAACTCGATACGCATACGCCAACCACCCGAGAACTCCGAACAGGGACGGTCGAAGTCCTTGCGCTCGAAGCCCAAACCGATAATGGTTCTGTCCATCTCGGCTATGCGGCGTGCCTTCTCCTCCTCGGGTTCGCCAGAAAAGACGCTCATCACATCTTCCCGAAGCGTCTTGCCATCGATATGCATCATCACCTGCGGGAGGTAGCCGACCGTCATATCCGTATCGCGCGCAATGCGCCCCGATGTAGGTTGGTACTCTCCGGCAATCAAACGGAGTAGGGTACTTTTGCCCGCTCCGTTCTTGCCCACGAGTGCGATTCTGTCCTTCTTGTTAATCATGAAGGAGATATCCTCCAACACGGGGTGGGACGAAAATTCTATGGTCAGATGTTCTACGCTTAGCATGTTTGTTGTGCGGTTTTACGATCGACTATGCGCCACAATACAAAGGTCAGCAGCGTGGCAACGCCGAAGTCCACGCCGAGCAACACCCACATATTCCAATTGCGCCCGAGTACTGCCAGACCGATAAAGAACAGCGATACCAAAAGCAGTACACAGGTGGTCTGCAGGTGGTTCAGCCCCGTACGCAGGAGCAAGTGATGTACATGATTCTTATCGGGTTGGAAAGGCGAACGGTGGTGCTTAATACGCGTAAGACTGACCCGCAGCATATCGTAGAGCGGCACGGTCAGTACACATATTGCCACTGCGGGGGCTGCTTTCATCTCGTACGCGTCGGGAACAAGACGGTAGGCGTTCTGCTCGCAGAAGTGGAAGACCAGTGCGGTCAGTACATAACCCAAAAGCAACGAACCCGAGTCGCCCATAAAGATCTTGTTGGAGTGTCCGAAGACATTATAGCAAAAGAAGACTGCCAGCGAACCAATCACACAGACGGCGAGCATGGTCCACTGCGTATCACCAACCAGCGCAAAGTAAGCGGCAAAGAAAAGGCAATAGAGCATACCCAAACCCGATGCCAAGCCGTCTACACCATCAATAAGGTTAATGGCATTGATGATCGCAATCAACACAAAGAACGACAGCAGATAGGATGGCACAACGCCTATCCCGTCCACGCCGAAGAGCCCGTGCAAATGCGTAATGCGCTGGTCGCCAAAGCCGATGAGGGCAATACCGGATAACAATTCACCGCAGAGTTTTGCGAAAGGCGAAAGCACGAGCACATCGTCCACAAAACCCACGATAACGATAACCAATATACCAATCATAAAGAACTGATACTCAGCGAGCATTGCATAGTCGAACACCATATACGCCAACAAAAAACTGAAGCATATATCTATTCCACCGATGTTGGGTATATCACCCGTATGGGACATACGCTTGTTGGGACGCACGACGAAATGCTTCTCTTTGGCGATCTTAAGCACCAACGGCATCAAGAGAAGCCCTACCAAAAAGGAAGTGAGCCCCGCAAGGTAACTGTGTTCGACTATAAAATCCAGTATCATATTATGTGGTTTATTGGCTGCTACGCATCCAACTGCTCGTATACGGAGTTGTTGCTCTTGAATTCCGGCACGATTCGTTTCATTATCCCAACGGTAGAGAACGGCTTGTCGGTGTGTGCCATAGCGATAAGCGAGTCTATCTCTGTGGTTATCGCATCGAAATCGAACTCACGTACACGCGCCACCATAATCTTTTCGTTGGTAGTCGGCAGCGTAGTTTCTTTCTGATTGAGCAGTTCCTCGTAGAGTTTCTCGCCTGGACGAAGCCCCGTAAAAACAATGGGTATCTCCACTTCGGGAACAAAGCCCGAGAGACGAATCATATTCTTGGCAAGGTCCAGAATTTTAACGGGATGCCCCATATCGAATGCAAATATCTCGCCGCCATTACCCAAAGTACTGGCCTCCATAACCAGACAGCATGCCTCTGGAATGGTCATGAAATAGCGTATAATGTCGGGGTGAGTAACCGTAACAGGTCCGCCGGCGGCAATCTGCTTCTTGAAATACGGAATGACAGAGCCGTTGGAGCCCAGTACATTACCAAAGCGCGTAGTAATGAACTTGGTACAGTCGGGGTTCTCGCGCACGAGTTTCTTATAGAGCGACTGTACATAAATCTCGGCGATACGCTTGCTGGCGCCCATGATATTGGTGGGATTGACCGCCTTGTCGGTAGAAATCATCACAAAGCGCTCCACGCCGTACTGTACCGACAAGTCTGCCATATTCTTCGTGCCTTGTACATTCGCCCGAATGGCTTCGTTGGGGTAGGCTTCCATAAGGGGAACATGCTTGTAGGCTGCGGCGTGGTAGATAATATCGGGGTGGTAGAGATTGAATATCTCGTCCATACGCTCCCTATTGCGCACATCACCGATAACGGGAATGAACTGCTTGTCCGGATATTGGTGGGACAAATCCAAATATAGGTCGTGGAGCGGCGACTCTGCCAATTCCATCAAGACCGTCGTTTTAGGCGAATACTTCTGTACTTGCCGCACCAACTCCGAGCCGATACTGCCCGCTGCACCCGTTACCATAACGACTTTGCCCTGCATGATATGCAGCACATTGTCGGTGTTTATTTGGATGGCAGGGCGCTCCAGCAAGTCTTCAATCTGTATATTCTCGATGCTTCCGATACGGGTCTTATCCACATCCTGCATAGTGTCGTACTGTGTGAAATGCGGAGTGGTATGGATATGTATATTGTGGTCGAAGAATATCTGCAGGTCTTTCGATGGATTGATGTGCTTCATCTTTCGCGGTGAGATGATGACATCCTGTACATTGTGCTGCTTCATCCACTGGAAAGTCTTTTCGTTGAGCGGGAAGACACGCAATCCCGCCAAACGCCGCCAGCGTTCTTCTTCTTCTTCTTCTTCTTCTTCTTCTTCTTCTGTGTTCCCTAAAAATCC
This sequence comes from Bacteroidaceae bacterium, assembly GCA_963622445.1. Classification (GTDB taxonomy): domain Bacteria; phylum Bacteroidota; class Bacteroidia; order Bacteroidales; family Paludibacteraceae; genus Colicola. The sequence continues at coordinate 10,451 of CAVFHY010000044.1, read as the reverse complement.
CACGGGGCGATACTCCGTATCGTCCCCATTGCTGCGGAGCATCTTGGCGATAGCCACACCCGCAGATTTAGTACCCCAAATCATCACTTTCTTTGTACCGTCCGCATACTGCCGAATGGTCTCGAAAAGCGTTTTTACCCCCACTCGCAAGCAGAACAACAGAATGAATGCCATTGGGGTATAGATGAAGAGCGCGGTATTGAGGAAGAGTTTGTACCCGTATGCCGTACACAGCAAGTTGACAACAAACAGCGTTGCCCCGCAGGTGAAGATAGCCAAAAGCGACTTGATGGTATCAATAAAAGTGGAGTAGCGCAGAATACCCGAATAGGTATGGTACATCCAGAAGCAGAGTATCTGCAAGACAATCAAGATTACATATTGCATCCAGAAAGGCAAAACACCTTCGCAGGTAAACCCGTAATGAAAGATACCATTGCCGATAAAAACGCTAATCCAGAAGGCTGCGGAACAAAGCAAAATATCAAGCAGCAACACACACCAGCGAGGAAGATACTTGGCTGCAGCGAGGTGTGAGAAAATATCTGAGTTATGCAACTCATGAAATCTATGTTTCATAAGACCGAATTTAGTTAGTGTAGTAATTATTGTACATAGGTGTTAATAATGTGAATAAATGGGTCAGAATGTAGAGAATAAAGTTCGTTGTTTTTTTGTTGGTGATGTTTTTAGTTATGTTTATAGTTGTGTATGAATTATGCGTGTGGGAAGAGCTTGCGGATGTAGTTCCCCGTATAGCTTTCTTTGCAGGCTGCTAATCCTTCGGGTGTACCCTCGAATACGATATTTCCGCCCTCGATACCGCCTTCTCGGCCGAGGTCTATCACATGGTCAGCCGCCAATATCATACTCGGGTTATGCTCAATGACGATCACAGTATGCCCTTTGCTAATCAATTGATTTAGAGCTTCGAGCAGTACCTTTATATCGCGGTGGTGTAACCCTGTTGTAGGCTCGTCGAATACAAATAGGGTAGGTGCCACACTCTCTTGGGCAAGGAAGGATGCCAGTTTGACGCGTTGGCTCTCCCCTCCCGACAGCGTACTGCTCGATTGCCCCAGTTGGATATAGCCGATGCCGACATCTTGCAGCGGTTTTAGGCGGCGGACTATCTTGTCGCACTCAGGGTCGGCAGAGAAGAACTCTATAGCCTGATTGACGGTCATGGCAAGTATGTCGTATATCGACTTGTCCCGATAATGCACATCGAGTACATCTTGCTTAAAGCGACGCCCGTGGCACTGTTCGCACTCGAGTGTGATATCTGCCATAAACTGCATCTCAATAGTGATCGTACCCTCACCCTGGCAAGTTTCGCAGCGTCCGCCCGGAGTGTTGAACGAGAAGTGCGAGGCAGTGAAGCCAAGTTGTTTGCTGAGTGGTTGTTCGGCGAAAAGTTTGCGTATCTCGTCGTAAGCCTTTAGGTAGGTGACTGGATTGGATCGAGAGGAGCGACTCAATGGGTTTTGGTCGACAAATTCAACATCCGTCAGCAAGTGCAGACTGCCATGCAAGCTACCATACGAACCCGTATGCTCCGCCATACCGCCATAGTGTTTTTTAAGGGCAGGATAAAGCACCTTGCTTACCAAAGAGGACTTACCACTGCCGCTGACACCTGTCACCACGGTCATCACATTGAGTGGAAAGCGTACATCTAAGTTTTTGAGGTTGTTCTCGCAGACACCGTCTATCTCGATATAGTTGTTCCAATGTCGTCTATAGGACGGTATATCGTAGATAAATTCATCTAACTTAGGTGCTCCGGTATAAACCACTTCGCCACCGTGTCGTCCAGCTGCTGGTCCAATCTCGATGATATGGTCGGCAGCGGCTATAATATCCTCGTCGTGCTCTACTACGACAATGGTATTGCCGAGGTCGCGCAACTCTCGAAGCACATGGATCAGGCGCTCGGTATCGCGCGGGTGTAAACCGATAGACGGTTCGTCCAATACATAGAGCGAACCAACCAGACTACTGCCCAATGACTTTGCCAAACATATTCGTTGGCTCTCGCCGCCCGATAGGGTGTTGCTCAATCGATTGAGTGTCAAGTAGCTCAACCCGACATCTTCCATGAATTGTAAACGCGAAGTAATCTCGTGGAGCAGCATATCTGCTGTTTTCTGCTCGGTGGGGGGTAGTGTAATATGGGCAAACCATGCAGCCAAGTCGCTGACTGACATAGAGCAGAGGTCGGATATGTTTTTGCCGCAGATACGCACATACGCAGCCTCACGACGCAGACGCATACCCTGACAATCGGGGCAGATGGTTTTACCCTTGAACCGAGCTAAAAGCACCCTGTATTGTATCTTGCCATATTGCTTGCTCTCTAATTCTCGGAAGAAATCATTCAATCCTTTGAAATAAGTGTTTCCTGTCCAAATAAGTTGTTTCTGCGCTTCGGTGAGTTTGTAGAACGGTGTGTGAATAGGGAAATCGAATTTCGTGGCACTATACACGAGCGCATCACGCCAAGCACTCATCTTCTCTCCGTTCCAACATGCGATAGCACCTTCGTATATTGATTTGGACTTATCTGGCACAACCAAATCGGGGTCAATGCCCATCACATTCCCAAAGCCGTTGCATGTGGGGCAAGCACCAATAGGATTATTGAAATCGAACAGGTGCTCGCTGGGTTCTATAAATTGTATCCCGTCTGCTTCGTAGCGCTCGGAGAACAGGGTGTATTCACCGTCTATATAGAGTCCGCATTCGCCTTTTCCCTCGAAAAATGCAGTTTGTACAGAATCGGCAAAGCGATTGGCTGTCGCCTGCTCTCCATCTGTCACGATACGGTCTACCAACAAGTAGCAGCGTGGCAACAAGTCGCCGTTTACTGTTGTAATCTGTTGAGCCGTTCCTACACCGATACGCATCATATCGCCATCCACCAACAAGCGGGAGAACCCTTCCGACTGCCAGACGCTCAATTTTTCCTGCAGCGTGGTCTGCCCCAATACGATAGGCGCAATCAAATAGACGCGTTTATTCGCAGGTAGTGCCGTCATTGCATCCACCACATCACGAATGGTTTGCCGCTTTACCTCTTTGCCGCTTATGGGGGAATAGGTCTTGCCGATACGCCCGAATAGCAGTTTGAGATAGTCGTATATTTCGGTTGATGTACCTACTGTGGAGCGTGGGTTGCGGCTGGTTACTTTTTGTTGGATGGCAATCGCGGGCGGAATACCCTCTATCTTATCCACCTCAGGTTTTTGCATACGCCCGAGGAATTGGCGGGCATACGCACTCAGACTCTCCACATAGCGGCGTTGTCCCTCTGCATAGAGTGTATCGAACGCCAGCGAGGATTTCCCGCTGCCACTCACGCCCGTAATCACCACCAACTTATTGCGTGGAATATCCACCGAGATATTCTTCAAGTTGTGGGTAGAGGCACCTTCTATATGTATATAGTCTTCGTTCAATGTAACATTCCCCTTATTTGATGTGGGCATTGGCGGCAGCCTTGAGCCGTTCGATAGTCTGCTTGGTCTGTGCGTTTGTCGTATCTTGTTGCAGGGTCGTCAGTTTCGGAATACGGATAGCCGTACCTACTTGGATGTGGTTCGGGTCTGTCAAGTGGTCTTTGTTGGCATCGTAGATATAGACCCACAGAGCCTTATTGCCGTAGTAACGATACGCAAGCCAGGTGAGGCGGCTCCCTTCGTTAATTTGTTCCGTAGCCAAATAGGTAGAATAGGTTATTTCTGTATCTATTAGTTTCTCTTCGGTTATGGTTGGGGTATCAGTTGGCTCCACCGCAGCTGCTTCTGTCTGTTCTTCTGCAACAGGGGTAACGATTGGCGTTCCCGCCTGTATGATTTGTGCAGTTTCTGTTGACGACTCTACTACAATAGCGGTATCAGTAGGTGTGTTCTTTGTCCCCAAGGACTCTACCCAGTTGCTTAGAGCTGTACGCCCGAATAGGTAACCGCATACCAGCACTATCAGCAGGCATATAACGCAGATTAGCGTATCGCGCCAGAAATGGTATTTCCGTTGGGGCTTTTTCTCCTTATTCTCATAGGCAGACTCTTCCTTTTCTTCCTTCTCCTTTTTCGTATCTGCAACGGGCTGATGGGTCGGCTCTTCTTCAGCTTTCTCTTCCGTATTTGCAGGTGTTTCTTCTTTGTCTGGGGTTGTTTCTACAGATGGTTCTTCCGCCAGTTTTTTTTCTTCTTCTATCGTTGCAGGCGTTTCCGTCTCTTCCTCTTGTTGTAACTTCTCTACCGGTATAGGGTCTTCCGTAGGTTGTAGATTCTCATCGGTTGGTTCGTCAATAGTGGAGTCCTGACTTCCCGTATTTGGTTTCTGTCCAAGGTCAGCCAGCAGGTCGACTATTTCATCGGCTTGCTGTCCTAATTTTTGAATTGGAGTCAGTTCCTCGTCTTCGGTATCCTTTTTCTTTTTTGCAACTTTCGGCTGTGGCGTGTCTGTTGGGGTTGGGTTGTTGCCAATCATCTCTTTGATACTTGCCTCGGGAGTGAAAGCCAATTTGTTGTAACCTTCGATGACTATCTCCTCGCCGGTAGCGATATTGACACTTTTGCGTGGTTGCATAGACTGCAGACGGAATGTCCCCAATCCGTTGATACGCACCTGCTTGTTAGTCTTCAATGCCTCAATAATCTGTTCGATGAGTGCATTCAAGAAAGTGGTCGCCTCTTGTTCGGTAGCATCGGTTCTCTGCATAACGGCACGACGCAACTCATTCCAATTTAGTTTGTCTGCTGCCATGTTTATGCTTTGTTGAGTGCCTCCTTAACTGTGGCTGTTGGTTTGAAAATGAGTTGTGGCTTGCAGGAGATACGGGTCTTTTCGCCGGTCCGAGGATTGGCAAAAGTACGCTCGTTGCGTTGCTTAATCTCGAGCGTTCCGAAGCCCTGCAATGCAATACTTTTGCCATTCATTAGTGCTTCCCGCACAGCAGCATTTGTAGCACCGAGCAGTTCCTCTATACGCCTGCGGGGCAGCCCCGTAGCAGTGGCCATATTCTGTATCAGTTCTTTTGTTAACATACTTGTTTTGTCTTGCCGTAGGGGTCAGTTCTTTACAATGTGTCCGTAGAGATCGAAGTCCTCTGCCCGCTCAATTTGCACTGCATAGAAAGCTCCAACTTGCAGGTCAGTGCTATTCGCTATAAGCACTTCACAATCCACCTCGGGGGAGTCGTATTGTGTTCTTCCTATGTAGTAGTCGCCCTCCAAGCGGTCGATTATTACTTGTTCTATCGTGCCTACTTTCTTTTGCAGCAATTCGTTGGAAATCTGTTGCTGTATGGCCATTATTTCCGCTACTCGTTGGTCTTTGACTTCCTGAGGAATATCGTCTGTATAGTGTAAGTTGGCGTAAGTGCCTTCTTCGTCGGAGTATGCGAATGCCCCCATACGGTCAAAACGCATAGTGCGCACCCATTCCTGTAGTTCTTCAAAATCCTCCTGAGTCTCGCCCGGATGTCCAACCAGCAGCGTGGTGCGGATACATATTCCCGGTACTTCACGGCGGATGCGCGCAATCAGTTCGTCCTGCTCCTTGCGTGTGATATGTCGCCGCATTAGCCCTAACATATGGTCTGAGCAGTGTTGCAGTGCTATATCGAGATACTTGCACACATTCTTATGCTTTGCCATGACGGGCAACAGGTCGAATGGGAAGTCGGTGGGGTAGGCATAGTGCAATCGTATCCACTTTACGCCCTCTATCTCTGCCATCTGGTCTATCAGTTGTGGCAAGCGATGCTCCTTGTAGAGGTCGAGTCCGTAACTGGAAAGGTCTTGAGCAATGATGTTGAACTCTCGTACGCCTTGTTGCACCAACCAGCGTACCTCGTCGAGTATTTCCTCTTCGGGACGCGATGTATGCCGCCCCGTGATGAGCGGAATGGCGCAATAGGAACAAAAGCGGTTACAGCCCTCGGAAATTTTAATATAAGCGTAGTGTTTGGGCGTAGTAAGCGTACGCTCGTAGGCACATCCCTTTTCCGATGGCGTGGCCAGTGCCGTGAGGTCTTGCACCAGCGCCATAAAATTAAACTTTCCGTACCATTTGTCTACCTCGGGTATCTCCTGCTCGAGGTCTTTCAAGTATCGCTCGCTCAAGCACCCCATCACATAGAGTTTGCGTAGTTTGCGATGGGTCTTTCTCTCGGCGAATTGAAGAATGGTATTGATACTCTCTTCCTTTGCGTCGCCAATGAAACCGCAGGTATTGATAACGGCTATCTCGCCTTGTGGCGTATCGGAGTCGTGTACACAGCGATATCCTGCCAACTCTAATTGGTGCATCAGTCGCTCTGCATCTACCAAGTTCTTGGAGCAACCGAGTGTGATTATATCTATTTCGTTCTTGTGCAAATTTGTCGTATGTAATTATTTCCCTCGGAAAAGGTTCTGGGAGGTCAACTTATATTAGTTTCCTAAGTCGCAGTGGAATTTGATGCGGACTAAACGGACATGTATCTCGTCGTAGTAATCCTCGCCCAATTCTTCCATGGCAGTCTTGATGTCGTCGCTCTCTGCGTTCTTAAAGTAGTCGTATATCTCTTCTTCTTCGTCTGGCTCAAACACTTCTTCAATGAAGTAGTTGATATTGATTTTTGTGCCGGAGAATACAATGGCTTCCAGTTCGTCGAGCATCTCCTCCATCGACATTCCATTCGATTCGGCTAGGTCATCCAAGTCCACACGCCTATCGATAGCCGCAATAATCTGCTTTTTACGGGTCGATTTTTTTGCTACGGTCCGTATCCGAAGGTCTTCCGGGCGAATAATCTCGTTCTCTTCGACATATTCTTTGATCACTCGCAAGAACTCATCTCCATAGCGTTTCGCCTTGCTGACACCTACACCGGGAATCGTCAATAGCTCATCCATTGTGATAGGATAGGTAGTAGCCATTGCTTCCAGCGATGGGTCTTGGAATATGACAAACGGTGGTACATCGCATTTCTTGGAAAGTTTCTTGCGAACATCTTTCAGGATGGAGAATAGAACATCATCCGCAGCAGCGCACCCACCCGCCGACTCTTCTATTTCTTCGGAGTCCTCGTCGCGCACCTCGATAGGCACTTCGAATTTGGACGGGCGTTTCATGTATTTGCGCCCGTCAGAGGTAATCTTCAGGTCGCCGTAAGAGTCGATATCCTTGTTCAAGTAACCGTTCAGCATAGCCTGTCGTATAATGGCGTGCAGAGTCAATTCGTCCACATCGGCGGCCGCTCCGTAGTTCTCCAACTCGTTGTGCTTATAACTCTGAATATCTGCCGTATTGTTTCCGTGCAGGATATCCACAATATGCCCTGCTTTGAATTTCTCGTTCACCTGCTGAATGGTCTCTATGATGAGGTTCAGTTCCTCCGTGGCGTCCATCATACGGTATGTTTTGCGGCAGTTGTCGCAGTTGCCGCAGTTGTCCTGCTCGTACTCTTCACCGAAGTAGTGTAACAGCAGTTTGCGGCGGCAGATAGTCGATTCGGCATACGATTGTGTTTCGAAGAGCAACTGGTTGCCTATCTCCACTTCTTTGACGGGCTTGCCCTGTTGGAAGCGGCGTAGACGCTCGATGTCGTCGGGCGAATAGAAGCAAATACATTGTCCTTCACCTCCATCACGCCCTGCACGCCCTGTCTCCTGGTAATATCCTTCGAGCGACTTGGGGATGTCGTAATGGATAACAAAGCGTACATCGGGTTTGTCAATCCCCATACCGAAGGCAATGGTTGCCACTATCACTTGGCATTCCTCCATAAGGAAAGCGTCTTGCGTTTCGCTGCGAGTCTGTGCGTCCATACCTGCATGATAGGCACGGGCAGAGATGCCGTTCACTTGCAGCACTTGCGCCAAGTCTTCCACCTCTTTGCGTGCAAGGCAATAGATAATGCCCGATTTGCCCTCCATCGAGCGCACGAACTTTATCACTTCTTTATCCACATCTTTTGTTTTCGGGCGCACTTCATAGTAGAGGTTCGGACGGTTGAACGAGCTCTTGAACACCTTGGCGTCCGGCATACCGAGGTTCTTCTGTATGTCCTTTTGCACCTTAGGGGTGGCCGTTGCTGTCAAGGCAATAATAGGCGCTTTGCCTATTCGTTGCACCATCGAGCGGATATGGCTGTACTCGGGGCGGAAATCGTGTCCCCACTCGGAGATACAGTGCGCCTCGTCCACGGCATAGAACGAAATGGTTACGCTCTGCAGGAAGTCCACATTCTCGTTCTTCTGCAGGCTCTCGGGTGCAAGATACAGCAACTTGGTGCGTCCTGCCAACACATCTTCTTTTACGGCGGCTATCTCGGGGCGAGAGAGCGAAGAGTTGATGAAATGCGCCACACCTTGTTCATCGGAGTAGTTGCGCATGGCGTCCACCTGATTCTTCATCAGTGCAATCAGCGGCGAGATAACAATCGCCACCCCATCCATCATGAGTGAGGGCAACTGATAACAAAGGCTCTTCCCACCGCCCGTAGGCATCAGGACAAAAGTATCATTCCCGTTCATCACACTTTGGATAATGGCCTCCTGGTTACCTTTGAAATTGCTGAAACCAAAATAGCGTTGTAGTGCTTCTAATAGTTGTTCGTGCGTTGCTGTCATTGTTGCAATTCGTATGTATGTTCGCTATTGCGTATTTTTTTTCTATGTATTTTTTCTATGTGTTTTTTGTAACTTTTTGTCGTTTTGTGTCTTCTTCGTTTGCGTAAGGGGGCGGAATATAACATTCTACCCCTCTCTGTAATGGGGCAGAATGATGCCGAAAGCCTTTCCCTAAAGGGGAAGAATCGTTTTCTCCATAAGAGGGTGCAAATCGATAGTGCAAAGGTAGCCATTTTTTTTTGTCCTGCAAACTTTTTCGCAGAAAAAAGACAAAAAACTTGTATGCCCAATAAAAAAGCAGTACTTTTGCTTTGGATTTAGTTTATAGGATACCTTATTAATACCATAGTAACACTGTATGAAACAACGAAATTTGTCTTTTGCCCAACTCTTTAATTTGAGTTTTGGGTTCTTTGGAGTGCAAATTGCCTATGCGCTCCAGAGTGCAAACATTTCCCGTATCTTTGCCACACTCGGTGCAGACCCGCATACGCTGAGTTTCTTTTGGATACTTCCCCCGCTGATGGGGATGATTGTCCAGCCGCTCATCGGGTTGCTTTCCGATAAGACTTGGCTGGGGCCTGTCTTCGGTCGCCGCAAGTTCTACCTGCTTATCGGCGCCGTCATTGCCGTTGCCGTGATGATTTTGCTGCCCAATGCAGGGAATTTTACCTTTGAGCAAAGTGTCTATTTGGGGCTCAATTCCGCCATGTGGTTCGGGCTTTTCTCGCTGATGTTCCTCGATACCTCTATCAATATTGCCATGCAGCCGTTCAAAATGATGGTGGGCGATATGGTCAACGAGGAGCAGAAAGGTACCGCCTATGCCATTCAGTCTGCGCTCTGCAACGCAGGTTCGGTAGTCGGCTATCTGCTGCCACTGTTCTTTACTTGGATAGGCATTGCCAACACGGCGCCGAGCGGCGTCATCCCCGATTCGGTCAAATGGGCGTTCTATGTAGGAGCGGCATTGCTGATACTCTGCGTGCTATATACATTCTCCGTTGTGCGCGAGATGAATCCGCAGGAATACGCAGCGTTTCATGGGATTAAAGAGGACAGGACAACCGCCGCCACTCCCGCAGCCGCCGAGGACAACGGGCGTATTGTACGGGCATTTGTGTCGATAGGGCTTGTGCAGTTCTTCTGTTGGGCGGCATTTATGTATATGTGGACCTATTCCAATGGTGCGATTGCCGCGCAGAGTTTCGGTTGGGACGGGCAGGACGCTGCGGCCGCTGCTTTCCAAGATGCGGGGAACTGGGTCGGTGCATGCTTCTGTGCGCAGGCAGTCGGTTCGTTGCTGTGGGCGATGCTACTCCCCGCTATCGAGCATAAATGGGGCAATAAATGTGCCTATATTCTTTCGCTTCTGATTGGTGCGGTGGGCTTTGCGACCATTTTCTTTGTGCACAACAAGTACCTTCTCTGGGGCAGTTATGCGTTGGTCGGCACGGCATGGGCAGCGATGTTGGCATTGCCGTTCACACTGTTCACGAACGCCATTTCGGGCAGTAAGCGTATGGGTACGCTCTTGGGGCTCTTCAACTGCACGATATGCCTGCCGCAAATCATTGCGGCGCTGTTGGGCGGAGTGCTGTTGCGCCATGTCTGCGGAGGTTCACAAGTCGGTATGCTGGTCGTTGCCGCCGTGCTTCTCGTTGCCGGTGCCGCCTGTGTCCTGCTTATCCAGGACCACACGCCCAAAGAGAAAGCATAATACAATCTCTTGATTGTTTGGGTGTTGCACCCTTATTGTTTTGTAGAGACGGTTTTCTATACCGTCTCTCATTATGTATAGTAGATTACTACTATGCCATGGAG
>CAVFHY010000043.1:0-20271 GCA_963622445.1 Bacteroidaceae bacterium | reverse complement strand
GAAATGGCAACCCTATCCGCAAGGCAACGGATATTCTCTCCTATAGTGGCAGATAGATAACCTGCTTGGTATCGAACCACTCGCCTTGGAACAGGCTGCTTATAGGCGTTACCTCTGCTCTCTTCTGGTAGGGACGCAACTCTTCGGTCAGGTTGCCTCCCTTGAGTACAACAAGCCCATTAGGTAGGGCATTGCGTTGCGTGCGGCTGATATTCTTCTGTACCAGTCGTACCAAATCCGGCATGGGCATTACGGCACGCGATACGACAAAATCGTATTTGCCTTTCTCTTCTTCCGCCCGCTCCTGAATGCAGGTAACATTCTCCAACCCGACTGCCTCGGCAATCTCGTACGCCACACGCACTTTCTTCCCGATAGAGTCTATCAGGGTGAAAGTACATTCGGGGAACAGGATAGCCAACGGAATACCGGGGAAGCCGCCCCCCGTACCCACATCGAGTACCTGCGTCTTGGGCTGAAAAGGCAGTACTTTGGCAATAGCCAGCGAATGTAGAATATGGTGTTCGTACAGGTTGTCTATATCCTTGCGGGATATGACATTGATTTTGCTGTTCCACTCCCGATACAATACATCAAGAGCAGCAAACTGCTGCTCTTGATGTGCGGATAGCGTGAAATACTGTTGGATACATTCGATACCCATAGTCATACGCGTTACTCTTCTGCCATATTGGTGAAGACATTCTGTACATCCTCGTCCTCGTCAATGCGGTCGAGCAGTTTCTGTACAGACTCTTTTTCTTCCGGCGTTAATGTCTTGTAGTCGTTCGGGATACGGACAAACTCGCAACTCTGTATCTCGAAGCCGTTGTCCTCCAGGTACTTCTGCATCTGCGAGTACTGATTGAAGTCGCCATAGATAATGATGTTGCCGTCCTCATCGTTGCCGAGTTCTTCTACACCGAAATCAATCAATTCCAATTCGAGTTCGTCGAGGTCAGTCCCCTCTTTTGCACTCACCGTGAAGCAAGCCTTACGGTCGAACAAGAACTGCAGACATCCTTGTGTACCCAGCGTTCCGCCGTGCTTGGTGAAGTACGAACGAATGTTGGCAACCGTACGCATGTTGTTGTCTGTAGCCGTCTCGATAAAGATAGCCACGCCATGCGGACCGTATCCTTCGTAGTTGATTTCTTTATAGCCCTCCGAAGATTTATCGGTTGCTTTTTTGATAGCGCGGTCGATATTGTCTTTCGGCATATTCTCGCGTTTGCACTGCTGAATCAGCATACGAAGACGCGGGTTGCCATCCGGGTCTGCCCCACCCTCACGGGCAGCAATAGTGATTTCCTTACCGAGTTTGGTAAATGTACGGGCCATGTGACCCCAGCGTTTCAATTTGGTTGCTTTGCGATATTCAAATGCGCGTCCCATATTGTTTTATTTATTAAGTTGATTATGTTGTTTATAGTATGCTTATTTACTCTGAACCGAGTCTGTCGGTATGGCAGAAAGGGTGTCTACTTGTTGCAACAGGGTAGAATCTGCATGATCGAGAATGGTTTCGTAAGTTATTTCCTCGAAGGTAATGTTGAATTCCACACGACGGTTCTGCGCACGCCCTTTGGCGGTCTTATTGTCTGCAATAGGTACTTCCATACCATATCCGTGTGCGCTCAATCGCTCAGCAGGTACTCCCTTCTTGATGAGATAGTCCATCACTGCGTGTGCTCGCTTGTCACTTAGTGTCTTGTTAAACTCCGCTTTGCCCACATTGTCGGTGTGTCCTTGTACCTCTACAATAAAAGTCGGGTTGTCGATAAAGGTTTGTGCAATTTGGTCAAGTAGCGCATTCGACGACTTCTTGATAGTTGCTTTACCATTCTCGAACTGAATACCCTGCATGGCTTTCTTGAGCAGGTTGCGCACTTCTCGTTTCACTTCTGGGCAACCCTTATTGTACTTCGGTCCTGCTACAGTAGGGCATTCGTCTTTCCAATCGGGTACGCCGTCACCATCGGTATCTATCTCGCACCCCTTCTCGTCCACAAAACCGCGTGCTTCGGCAGGCGTATCAGGACATTCGTCCAAATAGTCGGGCACGCCATCGCCATCCGAATCTTTGAGACAGCCTTTCTCATCCACCGTGCCGTATGCTTCAGCAGGAGTATCTGGACATTCATCCAAGTAGTCGGGTACACCGTCGCCGTCGGTATCGAGCAGGCAGCCTTTCTCGTCCACAAAGCCGCGTGCCTCTATGGGTGTGCCGGGGCATTCGTCTTTCCAGTCGGGTACACCATCACCATCGGTGTCTATCTCGCACCCCTTCTCGTCCACCATACCGTATGCTTCAGCAGGGGTGTCGGGACATTCATCCAAATAGTCGGGTACGCCATCACCGTCGCTGTCTATCGGGCAACCCACACTGTCTGTCAATCCGTATGCCTTCTCCGAAGTGCCAGGGCAGAGGTCGAGATAGTCTGGTACGCCGTCACCATCGCTGTCTATCGGGCAGCCGAGTGCGTCCACTGCCACATTCTTCGGCGTATTGGGACACATATCAATCTTGTCATAGACGCCATCTTTGTCCGAGTCTTTCTTCTTATTTGTCCCCCATACGATATTCAGACCCAAGGCGAGGTTCACCCCCTTGGCTTTGTAAGGAACAGGGTAACTATGCGTTGTGCCGTTGTCCTCCACATCGTAGTATGCGTACGAAGTTGGGATGTAATCCATGGCGAGTGTTAGGTTGATACCGTCGTAAGGCATAATACTCAGCCCCGCCCCGATATTGCTATATTTGCCATTGTTCACGAGCGAGTAACTCACGGCTACATTAAACCAATTGCACGGACGCAGCGCCGCTCCCAAGGTAACCTCTTCGTAGAGTCGGCTATTGTAGAGGCGTGTGTTCGATACCACACCTACGCCCACACGGTTGTCCCAGAAGTTGGCATCCACGCCTACATTGAGTTTGGCACTCAGCATACGGGCAAAGCCGTTGCTCTTTCGGTCAAGTGTTGAGCCCTCGACAATGCCATAGAGATTGTCTTTTACATCCGCCATGAGGCTGTCTGTGTTGAACTCACCATCATAGACATAGTCGTCGTATTCGAAGTCGCCTGCCCCAGTAAAGGTCGTGTCTATCGCAGCAGAGTAGCGGCGTGCGGTGTTCCAGTAGATAAAGCCGAGGTCCGTAACTGCTGCAGAAATCTGTAGTTGCTCGATTGGTTTATAAGTAAAACCGAGATCGAACGAAGCACCGTACCCGCTCGGCTTGAGCATAGTCTTGATAAGCGTCTCGGTAGCAACATCCGTATCAATCAACTTGTCGTAATCAATGTCTTCATAGTTATCTTTGTTGATTTGGTCAGGCTGTGTGCCCCAATCTGCGGGGCCTGCCATATAGACATCTGCATCACCATGTATGCGCCATTCGCTGGAAGAAGCGTCAACGCCTAAATTCTTGGTCTTAAGCCCTATATAAGCCGTTCCAAGCAGGAACTTCGCTTTGCCGCCGACTGTCCACTGTTCGTTTATCTTATGTGCATAACCAAAGCCCACTTCGGTATAGACATTCGCCGTGATACCCAGTTGCGAAAGGTCGATGGTGTTTATGCCGCCGTCAAGGTCTTTCATACCGCCTCCGAGCGCAAAGTTGAACAGCCCATACGGCAGCGATACCCCCGCATCCACACGCTCCATGATATTAAAATGGAAGTACCCGTTTTCTTTTACACGGAAGCCAAAACCGAAAAGTTCGGTACTTATGTTTCCATCCACCAGTGTGGCTTTGCGGAATGCCTTGAGTAGGGCTTGTTTATCGCCGTTCGGGTGTAGCGCAGTAATGGTATTGCCCGTCAGTGGGTCGCGGTATATCAGGTCGCTCATAGTGAGCGAGTTGTTGCCTGCCCAGAAACTCGTGTAACTGATGACGGGCAGGTTCAGATACCCGTTGCTCACTGGCAAAAAGGCTGGGTTTACCAAATGGCGCATAGGTGCATTCTCCAAAAAATAGAGAGTAGTCACCTGTTGCGCTTGGGCGGTTAGGGTAGAAGCAAGTAGAACTACTCCCAACAGAATACGAATGTCCTTTTTCATTGTGCAGTCCTCCTTGCTTATTTATTACTATCCGTATTAAAATCAAAAGTTGCGTCCAGATAGGCTGCTATGCCTATTTGTATGGTCACCTTGTTGTCCTCGGCTATACGCACTTTGTAGTTCCCGAGGTCGAATGCATTCTGTAGCGACTCGTCGTCGATACTAGCCTCGTACTGGATAGACTTGATACGCTCGAACACATCGAAGCGTGCCTTGCTGACAGTAAGTACCTCGGTTGTCTCCGAAGCGGTCGCAACAAACTGTCCGCCTGTGTATTCCACCTTGGGTGCTGCAATCCGAATCGTGTCTTGCGTTGTCAGTCGGAGAGGCTGTGTAGGCTCGTCCGGATCCATAATAACTTGGTTGTTCTCGTCCAATGCGAGCAACACAGCCTTTATTTGGAGCGGAATGGTGTTCTGTACTTTGACAAGCAGTTTCAGGTCGCTTGTGCGCACTGTGTCAACCGTAATAGCGTCTATCGAAGCGAGCAGCGAATCGAGCGTCATCGCTTTCAGATCTACCTCCGGCAGCGTATCGGCGTAAGTGAGTGCCGTCCCCTCGTTGAAGATAAGCGGTATGGTAGCTATCGCATCTACCGCCACACCTGTGTTGGGGGTGATACGAATCTGTGGCTCCTCTTGGCGGTTGAAATCTATCGTGAACCTATAGCCCACCAGATAAGGGCGTATGTCAAAGAGTTGGTCCAAGTGCCCGCGCGAGGGATCCTTGTCGAATTTCACCCGCATGGTTACCGAGTCGCCTATCTGGCTCGAAATGGGTAGGTATTCGCCCTTATGGAATGTGCGATAATAGGTCTTCTGTCCATCGAACGAAGCGAAGCGCTGCTCCGTATTGTCCTCGTTCGCCACAAAGAGGAAATCGCCCTGCAACTGCAACGCACCCGCAAGTTGCGTCGTAACATCCACATCCACCACCGGCTCGGCAAACGGTAGCGTAGCACGCTTGATATAGCGCCACATATCCCACGATTCGGCAATATCGATCGTATCGTGGTACGTCATCTGCGACGAGGGTTTGAACATTCCCCAAATAGCCGCATAATCGAGAAGTTGTAATGCCAACGAGTAGTTGAACGCAGCAGTTTCCGGTATGGTAATCACACCCGCAGAAGTCGGCACCGTACAGTTGATATGTATCACAAAGCCGCAGGTATCTTTCACATTCCTAAAATACCCTTCCCACGATGACGGGTGGTTATTCTTCATCAAGTTGAGCGAAAATTGCGAAATCTCGATGGGTATTTCCTTATCGTAGCCGTAGCCGTCTCCCTTGCGATATACCTCTATCGTGCGTCCCCCGTCGCGCGAGAACTCCTGCCCCAAGTCGAGCGTGATAGAATTAATCCACTCCCATTGGAGCGGCAGGTCGGTCCTACCAACCGTGCAGACAAATGTCGCATCCGTCACCAGTATGCTATCCAACCGCTCGTAGTCCTCGTCGTTGTTGATACCGCTCAAGCGCAGTGTCAAAGGGAAGTCGAATGTAATAGGGTAGTCGTCATTGCCCATAATCTGATGGTCGTACATAATGGGCAACTCCTCCAATTTGTCATATACATTCATCGAGGATGTAGTCTTCGAGATGTATTGGCTCAAGTCCACTTGGTGGAACTTACGCTCCACGGAGAAAGTATCCTTGAAAGTCAAGATACCCCTATTCTCCAGCGAGTCGATATAGAGCCCTTCTATCCCGTCTTCCATATCGAGGAAATCACCTATGGTGGCACTCATCGAGCCAATAGGAAGGGCGACTCCGAGGTCGAGTTGGGTCTTTGTGTCGATGTCATTCAAGTTGACATCGGCTTTGCACCCGCCGAGCAGGAGCAAAGCCAAGCAGCCTACCCAAGCGGCAAAAGACAATCTTGCATTCATATTGTATGTTTATTTGTTGTCCGAAAGGGCATCGCCCTGTATAGTAAGTATTCCAGAGAAAGGGCATTGCCCTGTATATAGTAAGTATTCCTGAGAAAGAGCCGCACATAAAAAACTGCGCAAAGATACTACTTTTTTCAGATATACACAAGAGGAGAGACCATTCGTCCTACTCAATTCATAGTGTACCGCAAAAATAGTACCCGTAACAATAAAAAAAAAGACGGGACTATCTACAGAGATAATCCCGACCGATTCGAATTGTGCGATAGACGCCGTGAATTACATATCGTCGTGCGCATGCAACTGCTGTACATACTTTGCATGTGCCATCTTGATACGCTTTACCTCCGACGGCTTGTTGAATTGCTGGCGACTACGCAGCTCTTTCACCACGCCCGTCTTGTCAAACTTGCGCTTGAACTTCTTGATTGCGCGTTCGATGTTTTCTCCTTCTTTTACTGGTACAATAATCATTGCATACACCTCCTTTTCGCTCAGAGTACCCTACGGCACTCCTTTGTAGCGGATGTTTAAGTCTCCCGCCTGACCTTCTATAGGGTTCTACACCAACAATGCGGAAACCTTGTTCCGCACTGCATTGAATTAGTACCCAGAGCCGGGGTCGAACCGGCACGGATTGCTCCACTGGTGTTTGAGACCAGCGCGTCTACCGATTCCGCCATCTGGGCTTGCTTTCCGGAAAAAGCGGGTGCAAAGGTACGGCTATTTTTTGACTTACGCAAACTTTCTATGCATTTTTACGCAAAAAACTTGTGCAAGTGGGCTTTTTGTCGTATCTTTGCAAAATAAATGGCACACGAAACTACAGGAACTGCGGAGTCTACGAAAATACGCACTGTACGCTGACTACGAAAACAACGGAAACTACATGAAAATAACACTGCTTGTTGTGGGAAAGACGACCGATGCACGGTTGCAATCGCTCATAGAGGACTATCGGCAGCGGCTCTCGCACTACATTGTATTTCAACTGCAGGTTATCCCCGAATTACGGAACGCCAAGTCGCTTACAGAGGAGCAACAGAAGCATGCGGAGGGCGAACTTATCCTGCGCGCCATAGCCCCCTCGGCGGACATGGTGTTGCTCGACGAACACGGCACGGAGTATCGCTCGACAGAATTTGCGCAGTATTTGCAGAAGAAGATGTCGGCAGGGCGTGATATGGTGCTCGTGGTAGGCGGTCCTTATGGTTTTTCGGAAGAGGTATATGCCCGTGCGAACGCTAAAATATCGCTCAGCCGTATGACTTTCAGCCACCAGATGATACGCCTGCTCTTCGTGGAGCAAATATACCGTGCTATGACCATCCTCCGCGGCGAGCCTTATCACCACGAGTAGAGAGACCTTGCACAAACAAGAACAACTTATACATTACACTTCTTCATTTTCCTGTCATGCAGCAAAAAATACGCTTTTCTCTGTTCTTTCTCTTAACCTGTTGGGCGTTGTCCCTCTCGGCACAGACACATATTAAGATCGCCGACCCAGCCACTTGGACTACCTCTGAACTGAGCCGATACACCGGACAAACCATCGTCTTTGACTGCCCGATGTATGTTACAAATAATTACTACGGAGACCTGACTGTTTCGCCCCGACGAATCTATGCCGGCACAAACCAAGCACTCCCCCGCAGCACCGAATACAACACCATTCTTTCGCTTAACAACAGCGGTACGATGACGCTCTCGGGCGTGTCGGGCTACCACCGTATGGGCGAACAGATATACAACCTGACCGTGCGGGTGAGCAGCACGACGAGCCTGCAATACCAAAGCGGTACTTTCCGTGGCAACACGCGTGCCGACCTCGAAGCGGGCATTCCCGACCTTGGCGACTATAGCCTGTTGGTATGCACAATGAATCTGGAGTATTACCTTGTGGAGAACCTCGGCACGGGTTATGGACCGGACAACGAGGCGGCACACCGGAAGCAACGCACCAAAACAAGCACTGCACTTGCCCACATAGGCGCGGACATCTACGGACTGGTAGAGATAGAGCAGGGGCAGAGTGCACTCAAAGAGATAGCGCAAGACCTGACAACCAACACGGGACACGACTACACTTATATAGACGACGGCGGGTCGGCAAGCGGCTCGTACACCAAGTCGGGCTATGTGTATCGCAGCGACAAGGTGCGCCCCTACGGGCAACTGTACTCGAACAACGAGAAAGTGCAGAACCGCAAGAAGATACAGGCGTTTGAGGAGATAGCAACGGGGGAGATATTTATCTTCTCGCTCAACCATTTCAAAGCCAAATCGGGCAGTGGTTCCGGACTGGACGCAGACCAAGGCGACGGGCAGGGACAGTTCAACTACTCGCGTACGCAAGAGGCAAAATCGGTCATTCAACAATACAACCGCCTGCGTACACAATACAAAGACAACGATGTGTTGATTATGGGCGACCTGAACGCTTACGGGAAAGAAGACCCGATAACGGCATTCACGAATGTGGGATTTATTGACCTGCACCGTGCGTTCCACGCCGACTCGAGTTACAGTTACACTTTCCACGGGCAGGCGGGCTATCTCGACCATGCCATCTGCAACACCACGCTGCGCCCACAGATTACGGGCATGGCAGCGTACCACATCAACTCGGACGAGTCGGACGACTACACCTACGACAAATCGAACGACCAGACCATGTTCCGCTCGAGCGACCACGACCCCGTACTGGTAGGTCTCAAACTCGACAAGACACAGACCGAGGCGACCACTGACCCCATTGTGAACAATTTCTCTGTGTTGGAGCAAGACGGAAAACAAATTGTGGAATTCAACGAGTTTATCACTATCTATAACGCCTACGACTCGGAAGAGGATAGTTTCTATGCAATCTACACCCCGCAAGGCGTACTCATAGAACAAGGGCAGATAGACACGAACCCTTATATAGTGAATATGCCGACAGAATCGGGAATCTATATCGTCTATGTCTATTCCAAAGGCAAAGTATGGCAAAACAAGATACTGGTGCCGTAATAGGGGAAGATTGGTAAGTTGGTAACTGGGGAAAATAAGTAACTTTGCATAAGGGGAATGGACAGGCACATTTAATTCCCAATTCTTAATTCATAATTCTTAATTAAACACACGGTGGATTTGTTTTCGGAAATAGAAGCCCCCGAGCGGGAAGAACTGCTGGCACTGCGTCGGGAGTTGGAAGAGCAGAACTATAAGTACTATGTGCTGAATGAGCCCGCTATGTCCGACCAAGAGTTCGACCAAAAAATGCGCCGTCTGCAAGACTTGGAGGCTGCATACCCCGACCTATACGACCCCAAGTCGCCAACGCAACATGTAGGGTCGGATTTAGGCAAAAAAGGATTTGAGCAAGTAGAACATCGCTATCCGATGCTCTCGCTGGGCAATACCTACTCGCGTGAGGAGGTGGAGGACTGGGTGCGCAAACTGCCGCACGATGTGGAGATAGTCTGCGAACTAAAATTCGACGGACTGAGTATCTCCCTATGGTATGAGCATGGGGTGCTGACCAAGGCGGTAACACGCGGCGACGGGCAAAAGGGAGATAATGTAATTGACAACATCAAAACGATACGCACCATTCCGTGGCGAGTGGAGGGGGCAGACATACCCGAACACTTTGAGATGCGGGGAGAGGTGCTGCTGCCGTGGGCGAACTTTGAGCGGCTGAACGCGGAGCGGGAAGAACAGGAAGAACCGCTGTTTGCCAACCCGCGCAATGCCGCCTCGGGAACACTCAAACTGCAAGACCCCAAAGAGGTGGCTCGGCGTGGGCTGGATGCATACCTGTATTATATGCTCGGCGAAGACTTGCCCGCTGACACGCACTACGACCGCTTGCAGACGGCTCGCCGCTGGGGATTCCAAGTGAGCGATGCGATACAAGTATGCCACTCGCTCGATGAGGTAATGGCGTATATTGCCCACTGGGACACCGAGCGGAAGAACCTGCCTGTGGCGACAGACGGTATTGTATTGAAAGTGAACAGCCTGGCAGAGCAAGAGGCATTGGGCTATACTGCCAAGACCCCCCGCTGGGCAATTGCGTATAAGTTCCAAGCCGAACGCCAACTGACCACGCTGCGAAAAATAACCTACCAAGTGGGGCGCACGGGGGTGGTAACACCGGTGGCGAACCTCGACCCCGTACAACTATCCGGCACGGTGGTACAACGGGCTACATTACACAACGAGGATTTTGTGCGCTCGCTCGATATACAGGAGGGCGACCGAGTATGGGTGGAGAAAGGCGGTGAGATAATTCCGAAGATAGTGGGGAAAGAAGAAACCCAGACTTCCCCAACCCCCTCAGAGAGGGGGCTTTCGGAGAATGGTCAAAACTCTCTATTTTCGGCAAATGGGACGCCTTATGCTTTCCCTTCGGTCTGCCCTGAGTGCGGAACACCGCTTGTGCGAGTGGCAGGAGAAGCGGCATGGCGTTGCCCGAACGATATGACTTGCCCGCCACAGATAAAAGGCAAAATGGAGCATTTTGTGTCTCGAAAAGCGATGAACATTGACGGACTGGGCGAAGAGACCATCGACCTACTCTATCAACAGGGGCTGCTCCATTCGGTGGCGGATATATACGACCTGCAAACCGCCGACATTGCACGGCAAGAACGCCTCGGCGAGAAATCGGCACAGAATATCATAGCAGGTATCGAAGCCTCGAAACAAGTGCCGTGGGCACGCGTCTTGTTTGCGCTCGGCATACGCATGGTGGGCGAGACGACGGCAAAGAAAATAGCACGGCGATTCCCGTCGATAGACCGGTTGCAAGCCGCCACTCGCGAACAACTGATGAGCGTCGAAGATGTGGGCGAACAGATAGCCGACAATATAGTGGCATATTTCGCCGACCCGCGCAATCAACAGATAGTGAATCGGCTGCGTGCCGCAGGCGTGCAGATGGAAGCCGACGCAGAGAGCGCTCCCGTGTCCGACCGCTTGGCGGGGTTGTCTATAGTTATCTCCGGCACATTTGCACAGCACAGCCGCGACGAATATAAGGCAATGATAGAGCAGAACGGCGGCAAGAATGTAGGCAGCGTCAGCAAAAAGACCTCGTTCATCCTTGCGGGCGAGAACATGGGCCCCGAGAAGCGCAAAAAAGCCGAATCGCTCGGTGTCCGCCTGCTCTCCGAAGACGAGTTCCTTACCCTAATCAACGAATCCCCAACCGAAAGCCTATGACCCCAAAAGAATACCTGTTCCGCTTTGTAGCAGCACGACAGCCGCAGCGGCAAACCCGTTTCCCCCATTGGGAGCGTGTACGGCGAGTGTTGCTCCTCTACGAGGCTGCGCAAAACGCCCTGCCCGAAGCGATAGCGCAGTGCCGTTGCCGCTTGGAGCAAGAGGGCAAGCAGGTCTATACACTGGGTATCCGTCCGCAGAAAGAGACGACCGACCTCGGTGCGCAAGACAGCCTGCTCGGCAAACGGGATTTCTCGCTATGGGGCTACCCGAAGCAGGCCATCCGTGAGGGACTGCAACAGCAGCCGTTCGACCTGCTTATTGACCTCACGCAGCAGCCCACCCTATCCTCTCGCTATGTGGTCCTCTACACTGCTGCAGCGTTCAAAGTAGGGCGCACCGACCCGCAGCCTGCCAACGCCCCGACGGAAGCCGACGCACAGCCGCAGCCGCTCTACGACCTGCTTATCCAGACCGAGCCGCAAGCCGACCCGACTTTTCTCTTCGACCAAAGTGTCCGTTACCTCAAACTTATCCGAAGCAATGACTAAAGCCTACAATACAGCATGCCTGTCCCTTCGTGGATTGGGTACTGCGTTGGTCACGCCCTTCCTCGCAGACGGGCAAGTGGATTATCCTGCACTCGGCCGCTTGCTCGAGAAGCAACTCGCAGGCGGGGTGGACTATCTGGTTGTCCTCGGCACGACGGGCGAAGCGGCGACGCTGACCGAAGCAGAGCGGGAAGCCGTCCGTGCGTTCATTGTACGCAAAATAGCAGGACGCCTACCTCTCGTCCTCGGCGTGGGCGGCAACTGCACAGCCGCTGTCGTCAGCCAACTCAATGCCCTGCACGATGTGCTGCTACAGGACTTTACGGCTATCCTGTCCGTCTGCCCATACTACAACAAGCCGTCGCAAGAGGGACTGTACAGGCATTTCTGCACAGTCGCAGAGGCGTCGCCTGTTCCCGTCTTGCTCTACAATGTACCCGGGCGTACGGGAGTGAACCTGCTGCCCGAGACCGTGCTGCGTATCCATGCAGCCGAGCCTGACAAAGTCTGTGGTGTGAAAGAAGCGAGCGGCAACATCGAGCAGATCGAGCGCCTTATCCACGAAGCGCCTGCCGATTTCCTCGTTCTCTCGGGGGATGACGCTATCGCCTGTCCGCTGATGGAAGCCGGTGCGGCGGGGCTTATTTCGGTAGCCTCGAACGCTTTCCCCGAGGTATTCCGCCGCCTGGTACATACCAGAGACCGTGCACTCCAAGACGAGTACGCCGAGATGATTCGCCTGCTCTTCGCAGAGGGCAACCCAAGCGGTATCAAGACCGTCCTTGCCCTGCAAGGTACTATCGGGAATCATCTCCGTCTCCCGCTCGTACCCAACTCCGAGAGCGTCCAAGACTCGCTCCGCACCGCCATCGCCTCCCTAAGCCACTGACCGGCATCGCAACCACAGTGTACCTTTATCCTTTTGGAACGCCGATTCTACCGACCGTCAACACTGTCCAAAGTTTTTGGGAAACTGCAAATTTTGTATGGTAAAGTTTTGGGGAAACTGCAAATTTTGTATGGTAAAGTTTTGGGGAAACGACAAGTAATCTATATATACAACTACAAATCAACATATTAAGAAAACGCTACATACCTCTTGCATAATCAGAGAAAAAGTAGTACCTTTGCAGCGTATTTTAATGGGTGTAAGGAACACCAATTGTAACACGCACTATGGATATACCCGTATTCAAACGCAAAGCGTACGACAAACTGCTGCAATGGAAAGAACATAGCCAAGGGCACTCTGCTATATTGGTAGAGGGAGCGCGACGAGTTGGAAAATCGACCTTGGTAGAAGAGTTCGCCAAACAAGAATATGCCTCCTACCTACTGCTCGACTTTAACAACACTTCGGAGGAGGTTATGCACTGGTTCGAAGAGTTGGAGGATATCGAATACCTCTTCTTGCGCCTGCAGAACCGTTACCATGTGAGACTCATCCCCCGCCAATCGGTTATTATCTTCGATGAGGTGCAACGCTGTCCCAAGGCACGACAAGCCATCAAGTATCTTGTAGCAGACGGCAGATACGACTACATCGAAACGGGTTCACTGATCAGTATTCAGCAGAACACAAAAGACATTACCATTCCAAGTGAAGAAGAGGCTATCGAGATGTTCCCGCTCGACTTTGAGGAGTTCTGTTGGGCGTTGGGCGACACCATCACCATTCCCCTGTTGCGGGAGTTTTTAGACAAACGCCTGCCCCTTACAGCCGCACATAATACCAACCAACGGCGACTGCGTTTGTATATGCTTGTCGGAGGTATGCCACAAGCCGTTCGCACCTACCTGCAAACGAACGACCTGCAGACTGTTGACACTGTCAAACGACAGATAATTCGTCTCTACACAGCAGACTTTATCAAGATAGACCCCACGAAGCAGGTATCGAAGATGTTCCTCTCCATACCCTCTATGTTGAGCAAAAACACCTCGCGTTATGTGCCGTCCGCTGCTATCGGGCGTGTGAGTGCAACCCCCTTGGCAGAGAAACTGATTACATTGGAAGACAGCAAGGTCATCAACATTGCCTACCATGCAGATGACCCCAATGTCGGTATGTCGTTAAACGCAGACTTGAGCCGATACAAACTCTTTGTCGGTGATACGGGGTTGTTTGTTACGCTGGTCTATTGGGATAAGGATTATACGGAGAACATCATTTATCGGAAATTACTGAGCGACAAGTTGGAAACCAATCTGGGCTATGTCTATGAGAACCTTGTGGCGCAGATGCTGCGTGCAGCGGGGAATAAATTATTCTACTACACATTCCCCAAAGACCCCAAGCACAACTACGAGGTGGATTTTTTACTCTCACGCGGTAATAAAATTTGTCCCATAGAGGTCAAGTCGGGTAACTATCGTACGCACCATTCTATCGATGCGTTTTGTGAGAAGTTCTCCGCACGAGTGGGACAGAGTTATATTCTGCATACCAAAGACCTATACCGCGATGGCAATACACTGTGCGTACCGGTGTACATGAGCGGACTGATATAAACGAGAATACTGTCAAAATCCTGTTGCTTTCAGTCTTTCCCCGAGTTCTGCCTGTTCCCGTGTCAAATCAGGCTGTAAGTTATGTCGTTCCTCTCCTACCGGATGGTATCCGTAGGCAGAGCGAGGGTGTAGAGAATGGCTTCGGACTGGCGGAGAGCGTTGCGTTTCTTCTGTCCGGCGGCGAAGAGGAATGTCTCGGCGGTGATAACCCTTCCTTGCAGTTGGTCGAGACGCGTGTGGCTCACATAGGGACCTCCCATTGCCTCTCCGTGGTAGATTTTCCATAGCCCGCGTACCTCTGTGGCATAGAACCCGTTTTTGTACTTCGGGTCGAGCGAGGCAATCGTCTGTACCTCGGGCGGCATGATGCGGTATTCCGTCCCCATGTACGAGCCGGGCACGGATGCGCTGACCACTTGCGACAGCACGGCATCCCGCTTGCGGTTGAGGTAGCCAGCAGTGAAAGTGCTGTCGTCTGTGTAGGGATAACTATAGACCACAAGGTCGCGCCGCATAGCCCCTTTGTTGTTGCAACACCAGAGCAGGCGCACATCGTCGGTGAGCGTCGTATCCATAATCAGTCGGTAGTCTTCGGGCACCAGCAGGTCGCAGTGGAACTCGCTCTGTAGCCGTTGCCGTGCGTCCTTGTTGGTGTTCGCACGGTAGAACAAGGTTTGCCGCCGCAGTTCCTCACGCACGAACCACTCGCGTACCGCCTCTCCGTTCTGTAGCCAATAGTCTACAAATGCCTCTTGCGTAGGCGCTTGAATACGGTATACGGCCTGCGGGGTAGCCCACACATCGGTCGACACTTTTGCCTTGGTCTGCGTGTACTTGTCGGCGTCAATATCCACAATAAGGATATTACGGGTCGGCTTCAGGTAACTGTCGAAGTTCGCCATACCGACTTGAGTCATCGCGAAATACGGCTCCATCTGCGGCATACACGGCATATCGGCACCCATAATGCTCTTGACGAAATCGTAGTCGGTCGTTACGGGTTGCTGGTAGGCACTGCCTGTCGGGTGCAGCACCTCGCTTGCCGTTATGCGGTCGAGCGACTCTTGGGACAGGACTTTGTTGGGAATAACCGCCAAACACTCGTAGATAGTCCCCGTGGCACTGGTCAAGAGGCGTTCGTTCTTCCCACCGCATGCCGAGAGAAGCACAGCCGCAGCGAGCAATACAAAAGAAAAAGGTTGTTTCATTAGTTGAAAGTATTATTTTACTACTTCAGGTTTCTTGCTGTCTTGATGGTCTCATACGCTTCGTTGATGGCACGGAACTTCTCGGTGGCTTGTTGGCGTACCTCTTCGCCCGCATTGGCGACCTTGTCGGGATGATATTTCATCGCCATGCGACGGTATGCTTTTTTCACTTCGTCGTCGGTTGCAGAGGGTGCAATCTCCAGCGCAGTGTACGCCCAATTGGGGTCCTGTTTTCGCTGATAGAGTGCCGCAAGCGACTGATAGTCAGCGTTTGTCAGCCCGATATGGGTAGCGATATGCGAGATAACCTCTATTTCTTCGGGACTAATTTCTCCGTCTGCTTTTGCCAGTTCGAATAGGAAATGTACGATTTCGAGGCGTGTAGAGTAGTTCACATGTTGCCCTATCTGCTCCGATACCGCTTGCTCGTCAATATCTTTCTCCAGCAGTTGTTTGAGCAGGAGGAGTGCCTCT
Organism: Bacteroidaceae bacterium; assembly: GCA_963622445.1. Lineage (GTDB taxonomy): Bacteria > Bacteroidota > Bacteroidia > Bacteroidales > Paludibacteraceae > Colicola. The sequence continues at coordinate 4,356 of CAVFHY010000043.1, read as the reverse complement.
TTTGCTCCCTGTTCACCGTAGTTGCGCAGGAGGAAAGGTTTGATATAGTTCACCTCCGATTTCAGCACCCGCCCGTCCGCCTTGATGACGCAGGCAAACAGTACGACCATCGACACACGGATGTCGCCCACGGTGGCCCGCCTGCTGTCGTATCCGCCGTCAGTCCGTCTGCTGCCCGCAGCGTGTCCGGTGTCTGTTTCGCCAAAGGCAGTATCATCCGTTCCGTCCGTCAGCGCATGAGCCGACATATCTATCAACGAGCCGACAAAGACTCCAATCAGAGCACCGATGGGACCTCCCAGCACGAATCCCAATCCGCCTAATATCCATTTTCCGCTTCCCATAAAAAGATGTATCCGTTATTCTGTCAAATATGCAGTTGATTCTTCTGCAAAGCATAGGCAAAGTCTATGCCAATATGTCCGCACTGGACACAAATGCAAAAGTACGCATAAATATCGACATACGCAAATTCCCCGCTCCAAACGCTGGCACGGCTCTACGCCCCCCGACCTGTCCCGCACGACCTTGTAGAGTCATTTGTATATATGAAGGGAAAATAGTACCTTTGCACCAAATTCAATGCAGTATGCCTACAAACGAAGACATCATGATAGCGTACGACCATGTGACGCACTACTATGGGAAACGCCTCATCTACAAAGACCTTAGTTTCAGTGTACCCCGCGGACGCATACTCGGCTTGCTCGGCAAAAACGGTACGGGCAAAACGACTACCATCAATATCCTAAGCGGGTTTATACGCCCTGCGACGGGGAGTTGCCGCCTGCTCGGATACGACACACGCACGATGCCTGCTGCCGTCCGTCAACGCATCGGTCTGCTGCTCGAGGGGCATGTGCAGTACCCCTTTATGACCATCGAACAGATCGAACGCTTCTATGCGCCTTTCTATCCGCGCTGGAACAAAGAGGCGTACTACGAACTTATGCGCCTGCTGCAGGTGAAAGACTATCAGCGGCTTCAGCAGATGTCCAACGGGCAACGCTCACAGGTGGCACTCGGCTTACTGATGGCACAAGACCCCGAGTTGCTCATTCTCGACGATTTCTCGTTGGGGCTCGACCCGGGCTACAGACGCCTGTTCGTAGAGTACCTGCGCGATTTCTGCAAAGCGAAAGACAAGACCGTTTTCCTCACTTCACATATTATCCAGGACTTGGAGCGTCTTGTGGATGACTGTATCATTATGGACTACGGACGCATACTGCGCCAATGTCCTGTCAGCGAACTGATTACGCCTGCCTCCACGCTGGAGGATACCTTCATCGAACTAACGGGAAAGTACTAAACTTACAAATTTGATATGTATGCTACGAAGTATATTCTTTAAGGAGTGGCTCAAGACACGCAGGGCGGTAGCGGCGGTATGCGTGGTGTCGCTCGGGCTATGCGCCTATCTGTTGCTCTCTATGCGCCAACTGCTGCAAAGCCACGGCATTATGCCTGTATGGGACACCCTGCTCAATCGTGATACGCTGCTGCTCGAGTGGTTGGAACCTGTTCCGCTCGTAGCGGGTATTCTGCTCGGCTGTAGCCAGATGTTGCCCGAGATGTTGCAGAAGCGTATCAAACTGACGCTCCACTTGCCTGTTGCCAACTGGAAAGCCATCGGAGCAATGGAGTTGTATGGTATCGCCGTCATGGCAGGATTGGCAGCGGTCAACCTCGGGCTATGCTATGGCGTAATGGCGATATGGCTGCCACGGGAGATGTTACGGCATATTTTCCTTACCGTGGCAGTATGGTATCTCGCAGGCATACAGGCGTACCTCTTCACGATATGGATCGTACTTGAGCCGACATGGAAAATGCGCATGGCCGAACTGCTCTTCGCTGGTATCTGCCTGCGGATGTTCTACATCAGCACCATGCCCGAGACCTATAATGCCTTTCTGCCTATGCTCTGTGCTTTCACACTGCTTTTCTGCGGACTGCCTATGCTCAGTATCGAACGGTTCAGAGAGGGGAAAGGGCTATGAGAAACGATTATGCGTATATATTATGGACAAATGAGAAACAGCGTATGTACAAACAGACCAACATACAGATTATGAGACTATACAAGACAGCCATTATCGTTGTGGCGGTGGTATTGGCACTCTGGGTACTGCCGTGGCTGTACTCTTTTCTGCTGCCTGCAACGGGTAGCGACGGCTTCGTCTATTACAGCCCGTACACTGGGGACTTTATTGTGCGCAACGCCGACGGGTTCTGCGATTTCCAGGGACACGGCTATACCGACGCAGAGGCGGACTCGCTGCTGCCCTATTTCTTCTATCGCCAACTGGTAGCAGACCAACGCCTGCCCGATACGCTCTTCGGAGAGCCTGCCGACCCCAAGGTACTGCGGCGTGAGTCGTTCACTTTCAAAACAAGCCCCGCACAGATCAACAAGCCCCGCACGCCCCTGTACGAACTGCTTGATACAGAATCGGGGCGGGTGGACTTGCAGTTGCCGACCGATGTCTTTCGGCTGACCGCCGACGGATTGGCGTTCATCACGGCGGCTACCAATCGCATAGACATAGAGAAGTCTCGGATGTTCAACTCGGTACTGCGGGCGCATGGTTGCGTATTCCCTGTTCGCCTGATAGCGGGCAATCCCTCGACGCGTAAGGCATACGACAACGGCTATCTGCTGGCAGACAGCCAAGGGCGGCTGTTTAACCTGCGTATGAGAAAGGGCAGCCCTGCGGTACGGGATATTGTTTTGCCCGAGGGAGTGAAGGCGCAGAACCTCTTCGTAACAGAGTTTGACAATATGCGCCATCTTGGTTTCCTTGTCTCTACCGACCAGCGTCTCTATGCTATCGACGCCAAGACCCTGACGCTCGACCTAATAGACATCCCGGAATACAACCCGCAAGAGATGCCTATCCTCATTATGGGCAACCCGCACGACTGGACTATCCGCCTGCTCACAGCGCACGACACCCGTTACTACGCAGTGTCTGCCACCGACTATTCGCTGTTGGCGGAGCGTATTGTCCCCGACCCTGCTCCCACTACGGCAGAAAAGATATATCGCTGCATCTTCCCGCTGCGTCTCTCGCTCCGCACATGGCAAACACCGACGGTCTTCCCTCGTTGGAATGTGGATTAGCCGCAGTGTTTCCTCTCGGGAGAGCGGTCCTGTCGCTCCCTGAAACGGGCAATTCTGCTATATAGAGATAGCAAAATAGAGAAAAATATGCTATAAAACATATTTTTTCGCCAAAACATTTGGTCATATCAGAAATATGCAGTACTTTTGCACCGTGTTTTTCATGGTATTAGATTTTAAGGTTAAGTAAAAGATTGGGTTGTCGGGAGACAATCCACTTTTTTTATATACCTATGGGTATCGTCTGCACTACTTATACCTATGGGTATTGTCTGCACTACTCCGTATGGTCTAATAATTCATCTGTTCCATACGCTGCTGCCACCATATGGCATTTTATTGCCCCTCGTGCTGTGCCTTTGGCTCCCACAGCCTTTGGCTCTCGCATTTCCGTTGCGCTGCTGACACCATATAGCATTTTATTGCCCCTCGTACTGTGCCGACGGCTTTCGCAGCCTTTGGCTCCCGCATTTCCGTTGCGCTGCTGACAACACAGTATTCAAACCCGTTGGCGGAATTAAGTTAGTGCGTATTTAATTCTGCCAACGGCACTTTGTATAGGTAGCGTATCCCCTGCGTATCCTTTGCGCATCCCTTGCTGTTTGACACTACTTTTTTCAGAGTCGGACAGCACGGAAGATCTTAAAAATCGGCACTTTTTACGAATGGGCTATCCACAGGGTACAGCAGGACAGAACAGGAAAATTAACGGACAAGTAGTGGAATATATTTGGGTGAATTCAACAAGTTTTACCGGACAGCAATAATTCAAATACAAAACCACGGGAAAGGGTTGTACCTTTCCCGTGGTTTTGTATTATATTGTTTTCGGCTTGTAGTAGCTACCCTTACGGGATGTCTGCTACTATAGTTTAATCTAAATCTTGAACCAGACGGACGGTTTGCCCGTCGTAGCGACGGCTGTAGTACGTGTCCGCTTCGCCCGAGTAGAAGCGCAGATAGCCCGCGTAGTCCGTATCGTCAGGCGTAGCAGACCAGTAGTAACCGTAGTACTGCACATAGTACACGTCCGAACCGTTGCGGAAACCCGAAGCGGGAAGGAAAACAGCACCTGCGGCTTCCAATTGCTGCCACTCGGCAGTAGTATAGAGATTTTTGGCAGCATACGCCTCTTCGCTATCTGTACCGGAGAAACCCGACTGGAAGGTTACGCCGTCTGGTAGAGTCCAACTGTCGGGCAGCAGGATAAGACCATTGGCGTACTCGGT
>CAVFHY010000042.1:0-20728 GCA_963622445.1 Bacteroidaceae bacterium | reverse complement strand
GAACGGGATAGTGTCGCATAACGGATGCGATTTGGCTCTCGAACGGAAGATAATGGCAGAGAATACGGGTGGAAAGGGATTATACGGCTGCGACGACCGCTAAACGGTTGCACTATTTTGTTTCTTAAGACAATACATTGAACTATGCGACTCACTTTCGATACTCTGCACCAAATCCTTTTTGAGGGCGCTGCGCTGCATATTCCTGCCGACAGCCGCCAAGAGGTGGAGGCCTGCTACCATTTCCTCGAGCAGTTCTCCCGCGACAAAGTCATCTACGGCATCAATACGGGTTTTGGTCCCATGGCGCAGTGGCGTGTGGACGACCGCTACCTGACCGACCTGCAATACAATATCATCCGCAGCCACTCCACAGGTGCTGGCGAGCCACTCGACGACCGCTATGTGCGTGCCGCCATGATTGCCCGTTTGGGCTCGTTCCTGCAGGCCAAGAGCGGGGTACATACCGAGATAGTGGATCTGCTGACCGAATTTATCAACCGCAGCATTATTCCTTTTGTCCCCAAGCACGGCAGCGTGGGGGCGAGCGGCGACCTTGTGCAACTGGCGCATATTGCGCTCTGCCTCATTGGCGAGGGCAAGGTGCATTACAACGGTGAGTGGCGCAAGACGGCAGAAGTGCTGGCGGAATGCGGGCTGCACCCCATTCATATTCATATCCGTGAGGGCTTGAGCGCCACCAATGGCACCTCGGTGATGACCGGTATCGGCGTGGTCAATCAGTTCGATGCGGAAAACCTGCTGCGCTGGGCTGTGCTGACGAGCGTTTGGATGAACGAGGTAGCACAATCGTTCGATGACCTGATGTCTGCCCCGCTCAACGAGTACCGCCGCCACGAGGGACAGATATACATTGCCTCCGAGATGCGCCGCTTGGCAGAAGGCTCGCAGTGCCTACAGAAGCGGGAACACGAACTATACGACAACGGACATAGCACGGACAAAGTATTCGAGCATAAGGTGCAGGCGTACTACAGCCTCCGCTGCACACCGCAGATTCTGGGTCCTATTTGGGAGACGCTGCAGAACAGCCGCCGCGTGCTGGAAGAAGAACTGAACGCTGCCAGCGACAACCCGATTGTTGACCCAACGACCCAAAATGTATATCACGGTGGGAATTTCCACGGCGACTACATCTCGCTGGAGGAGGACAAGGTCAAGATTGCCCTTGTGCGCCTGACGATGACCGCTGAACGGCAACTCAACTATCTCTTCCACGACCGTATCAACGGTATCCTGCCTCCGTTCTTGAACAAGGGGGTCTTGGGGCTCAACTACGGTATGCAGGCGTGCCAATTCACCGCCACCAGTACGACCGCCGAGAGCCAGACGCTCGCTATGCCGAACTATGTACACTCCATACCGAACAACAATGATAATCAAGACATTGTATCGATGGGTACGAATACCGCCGAACTCTGCAAGCAGGTCATCGACAATGCGTATCAAGTGATGGCCATTCTTGTCATGGCACTGGCGCAGGCCGTCGATTGCCTCGGCATACAGGACAAACTGGCTCCTGCCACGCGTGCAGAATACGATGCTGTTCGCCGTATTACCCCGACCATCATCGAAGATACACCGTTCTACGAGGACATCGAGGCGCTCATTCAGTACCTCCGCTCCAAGGCGTAATTTGCACAACCATACTGCATAATCCAAACCATTGTATAACTTAATTACTAACCAACCCAATGAAACGAATTCTATTCACCCTGCTCTGCCTTTGCACACTCAGTGCAGTGGCCTTTGCCGAAGAGGACACGCTTGTCGGCACCTTCGAGAAAGTAGATAACTACTACATACTGAAGGGCGAAGACTCCCTCACCAAGATGGACAAGGAGGCCTACCTCCGCTTTATTCGCTCCAACTGTCCGGAGGCATGGAACAGTTACCAGAAAGGTACTCGTCTATGGAAAGCCGGCTGGGGACTTCTCGGTGCCGGCATCGGTGTTGAGTTTCTTATCGGTATTCCTATGACCGTTACAGGTTATCTCCGTTTCCTTGACGAAGAAAACGAAGAAAACGAGCAACAAAACAAACTACTTATTGCAGGTGGCAGTTTGGCAATTGGTATTGGTACCGCCATGGAACTTGGTTCGATTCCTCTGTTGGTAGTCGGTGGCATCAAGCGCAACAACACCTACGAGGTGTATAACGAGCAATGCCGTCAGCAGCAGAACACGCTCTATCTCAGCCTGCAGGCAAGCGCCAACGGACTGGGTCTCGCACTCAAATTCTAAGCACCCGCATGGCAAACGAACGATACGCCTTAGTCACAGGGGGCAGCCGCGGCATTGGTCGTGCCATTGCTGAGCGTCTGGCAAAGGACGGCTGCACGGTCGTCATCAATTACCGAAGCAACACCGAAGCAGCCGAGGAGACGCTCCGTTCTATTACCGCTGCAGGCGGCAAGGCCGAACTGCTGCCCTACGATGTCTCCGACGCAGCCGCCACAGAGACCGCCCTCACAGCATGGCAAGAGCAGCACCCCGATGCACATTTCGATGTGTTGGTCAACAATGCGGGAGTGCGCAGCGACAACCTGATGGTGTTTATGAGCAACCACGATTGGGACACCGTGCTTCGCACCAATCTGGACAGTTTCTACCACAACACCCATTTCGTGCTGCAAGGTATGCTTCGTGCCCGCCATGGCCGCATTATCAATATCACCTCCATCTCCGGTATCACGGGGCTTGCGGGGCAGGTCAACTACTCCGCCGCCAAGGCTGCTCTGATAGGTGCCACCAAGGCACTTGCCAAAGAAGTGGCGCAGCGCAAGGTGACCGTCAATAGCATTGCCCCCGGATTTATCGCAACCGATATGACCGCAGACCTCGATGAGGAGGCTCTCCGCAAGACCATCCCCATGGGGCGTTTTGGCAAACCCGAAGAGATAGCCGCTGTGGCCGGTTTTCTCGCCGGTGAGGAGGCTGCCTACATCACGGGGCAGGTCATCCAAGTGGCTGGCGGATTAGGTGTATAACGGCACCTGCCAATATAGCATATTAATTTCACAATCAATTACTTATAGCAACACTTTCACCAATTGAATGAAACGAGTTGTCATCACCGGCATGGGTATCTGGGGCTGCCTGGGGCAGAACCAAGAGGAAGTAACCCGCTCGCTCCACGAGGGCAAGAGCGGTATCGGAATCGACCCTTTTCGCACCGAATACGGGCTGCGCAGCCCGCTGACGGGTATTGTTCCGATGCCCGACCTAAAGCCGCTATTGCACCGTCGTCTCCGCACTGGTATGTCCGAGGAGGCCATGTACGCCTATATGGCGAGCCGTGAAGCCTTTGCACAGGCGGGCATCAATGAGCAGTACCTGCTCGACCACGAGGTAGGTATTCTTTTTGGCAACGACAGCACCGCCAAGGCCACCATCGAGGGGCACGAGATACTGCGTGAGAAGCACGACTCCGCCCTGATGGGTTCCGGGCTGATTTTCCAGTCCATGAACTCGACGGTCAATATGAATCTTTCCACCATTTTCCACCTGCGGGGAATTAACTTCTCCGTGTCTGCAGCCTGCGCCAGTGGCAGCCACGCCATCGGCTTGGGTACGATGTTTATCCGTCAGGGGCTGCAAGACATGGTGCTTGTGGGGGGCGCACAAGAGGTCAATGCATACGCTATGGCGTCGTTCGATGCGTTGGGCACTTTCTCCACCCGCACCGCTGATCCCACGCGTGCGTCCCGTCCTTTCGACCAAGACCGTGACGGACTCGTGCCGAGCGGTGGTGCAGCAGCCCTTGTGCTGGAGGAATACGACCACGCCAAGGCTCGTGGTGCGAAGATTCTCGCTGAGGTGTGCGGCTATGGTTTTTCGAGCAATGGCGGCGGTATCTCGCAGCCGAGCGAAGAGGGTTCGTACATTGCCATGCAGCGTGCGTTGGCGGACGCCCATATCGACGCAGCCGAGATAGATTATGTCAATGCTCACGCCACTTCCACACCGCAGGGCGATGCCGAGGAGGCCAACGCACTGAGTCGCCTTTTTGCGGGGCAGAAGGCATGGATAAGCAGCACCAAATCGATGACGGGGCACGAGTGCTGGATGGCAGGCGCCAGCGAGGCGGTCTATTCCGTGCTGATGCTGCAACACGGCTTTGTTGCTCCGAATATAAATCTTGAGCATATCGACGAGCGGGCGAAAGACCTCCGCCTTGCCACCGAGACCATCGACACCCCGCTCCGCACCGTGCTGAGCAACTCTTTTGGCTTTGGCGGCACCAACAGCGCACTCGTTCTTACTCTATGAAACTATTTGAAACTTTACGAAAACACTACTCCAAAGAGCAGTTTTCCGCCACTCAGGCACAGAATTTGGCGCATATCTATTCATGGGGGCCTGTCACCTTCCAGGTTGCCCGCCTCATGATTCGTTACGGTATCTTCGATATGCTGGGTGAGGCCGGCAAGGAGGGCCTGACGCAGGAGCAAATCGCCGAGCGCACCCACCTGAGCCTCTATGCGGTCAAGTGCCTCCTGGAGTCGTCGCTTACGATGTGCACCGTGTTGATTGACCCCGCCACCGACCGATACCGCCTCAGCAAGACGGGTTGGTTCTTGTTGCACGACCAGATGATTCGTGCCGACATCGATTTCAACCACGATGTCAATTACGAGGGCTGGTTCTTGCTCGACAAGGCGCTCGAAGAAGGCCGCCCGGCCGGGTTGAAGCACTTTGGCGACTGGCCGACTATCTACGAGGGACTCTCCTCGCTGCCCGAGCCGGTGCAACGCTCATGGTTTGGTTTCGACCACTACTATTCGGACCACTCTTTCAGCGAGGCGCTCCAAATCATCCGAGCCAACCAAACCAAGACCCTGCTCGACATTGGCGGCAACACGGGGCGTTTTGCGTTGCGCTGTGTGGCAGCAGCCCCCGAGATAGAGATTACCATCTGCGACCTTCCGCAGCAGATAGCCCTCATGCAGAAAGCCACGGCGGGCAAACCAGGCGCAGACCGTATCCACAGTATCGGTGTCAATCTGCTCGACCCCGAGCAGGCACTCCCCACCGACCATCGTTTTGATGTTGTGTGGATGTCGCAGTTCTTGGACTGCTTTGGTGAGCAAGAGATTGTGTCCATTCTCACCCGCGTGGCGCAAATCATGGACGCCAACACGCGCGTATATATTATGGAGACGCTTTGGGATAGACAAGACTACCCCGCAGCTGCTTTCTGCCTGACGCAAACCTCGCTCTACTTCACGGCGTTGGCAAACGGCAACAGCAAGATGTACAACACCGACGACATGACCCGCCTCATCGCCGAAGCAGGCCTCAGCGTCGAGACTATCCACGACCGCATTGGTAACGGCGGCCACAGCATTTTGGTCTGCAAAAAATAACTAAATGGAATAGGGGTATCCCAAAATCGCCCCATTAAAACAAGCATAAACAAACGAATACAACATGACAAAAGAAGTACTCGCAGAAAAAGTAAACGCCATTCTCATTAACGAATTTGAAATAGAGCAGGACAAACTCGCTCCTGCGGCTCGCCTCCGTGAAGACATCGGCATCGACTCGCTCGACTTTGTGGATATCGTCGTTGCCATCGAGGGCGAATTTGGTTTCAAGCCCACCGCACAGGAGCTCAAGCAGGTCAAGACCCTCGACGAACTCTACACCTTCATCGAGCAGCGCCTCGCCTAACCCCAATCGACACATCGTTGCAACTAATTATTCAATAAAAAAAACAGCTCAATTCCCGAAGGAGTCCCGAACCAACTCCTTCTTTTCGCCCCATAGACGACTATGCAATGGACAGGACAAACCGGTGGTACCTCATGGCAGCAGCGAGCCCTCATCGCTCTATTCCGCCATGTCCCCGTGCGTGTCCTCTATGGTGTCATGAGTATCTGGCTGCTGTGGTATATGATTGCCCGTCGGACGGCGACGGTTGCCATCTACCACTACCATCGCCGCCTCGGTCGTACCCGTTGGCACGCCCTGTGGGACACCTATCGTAGCTACTACTGTTTCGGGCAAGCCATCCTCGACCGCTTTGCCGTCTTCGCAGGCTGCTCCTACGAGGTCGAGGTGCCGAACTATACCACTTTCACCGATTTGTGCGACCGCCCCGATGGTTTCATCGTCCTTTTCTCACATCTCGGCAATTCCGAGATGGCAGGTTACTGCTTGCGAGCCACCAAGCGTATGAACATCCTTGCTTACGCCGGCGAAACCGAACTGGTGGAGCAGCAGCGCACCGACTCGCTTCGCCAGAACAATTTGTGGATTATTCCCATTCGCCCCGATAGCATGGACCATCTCTTCGCCATCGATTCCGCATTGGAGCGTGGCGAGATTATGGGCATGGCGGCAGACCGCACCATGCAGTCCAAGACCATCGACTGCACCTTTCTCGGTGCGCCCGTTCATCTTCCCGCAGGGCCATTCACTATCTGTGTTACGATGCACCGCCCTATCTGCCTCGTTTTTGTGCTGAAAACCGCATGGAATCGCTATCGTGTCGAGGTGCAGACCCTGTCGCTCGACACCTCCCTGCCTCGCCGTGAGCAGATCACCGACCTTGCCCGTCGCTACGCAGCCGCTTTGGAGCAGCAGACTCGCCTCCACCCCTACCAGTGGTTCAATTTCTACGATTTCTGGAAACAATAGTCCCCGCATGACCCCATCCGACCTCGACATACTGTCCCTTATCCCGCAACGCCCGCCTTTTGTGCTTGTCAGCCGTTTGCTGATTGCCGACGAGGCACACGCCGTCACAGAATTTACCATTCCCGCTGACTGCCCGCTCTTGCACGATGCGCGGTTCACGACGGCAGGCCTGCTCGAGAATATGGCGCAGACCTGTGCCGCCCGTATCGGTTATCTCCAGTTGGCGCAGCAGCAGCCCGTTCGTATTGGCTATATCGGGGCGCTCAACCCGCTCGAGGTGCATACATGGCCTGTGGTCGGCGACACCATTACATGCGAGGTGGTGCTGACCGAGTCGGTCTTCGACATCTCGCTTTTCCATTGTACCACCCGTCTTGGCGACACGCTTTTGGCGGAGGGCAATCTCAAATTAGCCTTGGTTTAGATGTATTGCGTTGCGCATAATATCACTTCCCCCTTGGGCGACACCTCTGCTCAGAACCTGCAAGCCATCCTTGCCGGCCGCAGTGCGCTGTGTGTGTACGACCATCGTTTCCCAAGCGTTGAGCCGTTCTGTGCCTCGCTTTTCAGCACACCTCGGCCATTTATCGACCTTGCCGTGGCCTCAGCCCGTGAGGCGTTGAGCCATTGTGATATCGACCCTGCCGACCCGCAAACCGTTCTCGTTCTTTCTACCACCAAGGGCGACAACCTCGACCTGCTCACCCCCGCCCATCGCATTGCCGCCTTGTTGGGCAATCCCAATCCTCCCGTTGTTGTTTCCAACGCCTGTATCTCGGGTGTCAGCGCACAGATAGCCACCGCCCGCCTGCTCTCGCAACACCATTTCGAACATGCCATCGTCGTCGGCTGCGATGTCATGACGCAATTCATCGTTTCGGGTTTTCAGTCTTTCAAGGCTCTTTCCCCTGCGCCATGCCGTCCGTTCGATGCCGAGCGCACGGGGCTCAATCTGGGCGAAGCCGCAGCCACCGTTGTGTGGAGCAATCGCCCGCCTCAAACGCCGTTGTGGCAGTATGTAGCGGGCAGTATGCACAACGATGCCAACCATATCTCCGGCCCCAGCCGCACGGGCGAGGGGGCGTACCGCTGCTTGCGCGACCTGTTGGCTGTCGTTCCCGCCGAGCAGATAGACATGGTCAGCGTGCATGGCACCGCCACGGTCTATAACGACGAGATGGAATCCATTGCACTCGACCGTGCAGGCCTGATTTCCAGGCCGTTAGCCGTCTTCAAGGGCTACTACGGACATACTCTGGGTACGGCAGGCGTGCTCGAAACCATTCTCTCTATGCTTCTTCTCGACGAAGACATCCTGTTGGGTTGCCCCCGCTATGCGCAGTGCGGCACCTCCCACACGCCCAACCTCTCTGCCGAGAACCGCCCGCTTTACACACCGGAGCCGGCCGCCCAAACAGAACCGCAAACGCCCGAAGCAGAACAAGTCGTAATTCCTTCTTCTCGCACCTTCATCAAGATGCTCTCCGGCTTTGGCGGTTGCAATGCCGCCGCCTGCTTCCGCCGCACCGCAAATATCTAACAGCGGCAAAAAGAACAGCACCAAAACGAATAAAAAAGCGCACCAATATCGCCCAAAAAAGAAACAAAGAAAACGAACCCCAATGACGCACAGTCCTCTCGAAATACAAATCACGCCTACCGAGGTCATTACCTTAGGACTCTCGAAGGTAGAATCTACCGAGTGCGGCGAGCGGCTCTTGACCGACCTTTACCGCCGTTATGTGGGCGACTATCCCAAGTTTTTCAAGATGGACTTACTCTCTCGGTTGGGCTTTCTCGGCACCGAATTGCTCCTGCAGGCGGAGGGAGCAGAGCGTTTTGTGTCCCGTGAGGATCGGGCTGTCATTTTCGGCAATCGGCAGGCGTCACTTCAAAACGATACCGACTATCTCCGCACTATCACCAATCCCGACCAATACTATCCGAGCCCTGCGCTCTTTGTCTATACCTTGCCCAATATCGTGACGGGCGAGATTGCCATCCGCAACAAGTACTACGGTGAGACCTGTTTCTATGTAGCGGACAATGCCGCCGAGTTGCTTTCTTTGGCAGAACTCACTTTGCAGACCACCGCCCACCAATCTGCTCTTGTGGGGTGGGTGGAATGTACCGATGAACAGAATTTTTACGCAAATATCAAACTAATATGGAAGAACTGATTCTACAACTCAAACAGCAAATTATTGAAGCACTGAACTTTGACGATATGCGTCCGGAGGACATCGATACCGATGCGGCTCTCTTTGGCGAGGGCTTAGGACTCGACTCTATCGACGCCTTGGAACTCATCGTCTTGCTCGACCGTCAATACGGCATCAAGGTAGCCGACCCCAAGGCGGGCAAGGAGATTTTCCGCTCGGTACGCACCATGGCGGAGTACATTGAGCAAAACCGCACGAAATGAAAATAGCCGTCACGGGAATAGGAATCATCTCCGCCATCGGCAACGACCAACACGAAGTGCTGGCGTCGCTGCGGGCGGAGCAGACGGGCATCGGTCGTGTCCATTATCTCCCGACCGTGCATGCCGATTTGCCGGTGGGCGAGGTCAAACTCTCCGACGCTGAACTGCGCCGTCGGGTTGGTATCGGCTCTATCGAGGCCATCAGCCGCACCGCTCTTTTGGGCATTATGGCGGCTCGTGAGGCAGTAGCACAGGCAGGTGTCGCCGATTTATCGGATGCGGCTTTGGCTTCCGGCACCACAGTGGGCGGCATGGACACCACCGAACAGTATTGGGCAGCGTGGCAACGGGACGAAAACCTTTCGTATATCGCGCAGCACGAGGCGGGGGCAAGTACCGAGTCTATCGCTCGCCATCTGGGGGCGTTTTCCCGAACCACTACCGTATCAACTGCCTGTTCCTCGGCGCTCAATGCCATCGAATTGGGGGCGAATATGTTGCGTACTGGGGTTGTCCGCCGCGTGGTGGCAGGAGGAGCGGAGTGTTTGAGCCGTTTCCACCTCAACGGATTCCGCTCGCTGATGATTCTGGACCACGACTTGTGCCGTCCCTTCGATGCCACCCGTGCAGGGCTCAATTTGGGCGAAGGCGCAGCCTATCTTGTGCTGGAGGACGAGCAAACCGCCCTTGCGCGTGGGGCTGCCATTTTGGGCTATGTGGCAGGCTATGGCAATGCGTGCGACGCTTTCCACCAGACCGCATCGTCCCCCGATGGCAATGGCGCGTATCTTGCTATGCAGCAAGCACTTATAATGGCATCGATCCATCCTGAGCAGGTCGATTATATCAACGCACACGGCACGGCAACGCCGAATAATGACGCCAGCGAGAGTCATGCCATCCGATGCCTTTTTGGCTCCGCCGACGCCCTTCCGCTCATTTCTTCCACCAAAGCCTTCACTGGACATACCACTTCTGCGTCCGGCTCCATCGAGGCGGCCATCTGCCTGCTTTGTATGCACGAGGGCTTTGTCCCGGCCAACCTACATTGGACAACGCCCGAAGAGGGCACGCTTGTTCCCGTACAGCACAACACCCCTTGCGAGTTGAACTACATGCTCTGCAATTCGTTCGGTTTTGGCGGCAACGATTCAGCCTTGTTGCTCAGCCGCCACGGCGTTGAACTCTCCGTCGGCGAACTGCACAAGCACGAGGGCGAACTCTTTCTCCGTTGGGAGGATGTCGATCCCAAGAACTATATCTCTCCCGCCGAGTCCCGTCGTTTGACGCCGCAGATTCGCAAGACCCTGGCAGGAGCGCTGCATGTATTGTCCGAGCATCACTGCACCCCCGATGCCATTGTCTGCAACACCCGCTACGGCTGCATAGTGCAATCTATGGCGTTGCTGCAAGACATGCTCGACACCCAAGAGACGAGCAGCAAACCCACGCAGTTCATGCAGTCCACGCACAACACGATGGCCTCGCTTGTGGCAATACACACGCATAACACGGGCTACAACATCACCCACTCCAACGGAGCGAACGGTATGCGTGATGCCATTTTGGATATAGAGATGCAGTTTGCGCTCGGTATGATTCATTCCGCACTGTTTATCGATTTCGACGAGGCGGTAGAGGTGTGGAATCAGCAGTTGGAGAAGATGGCACCCCGTGTCCCCGACACCGCCCATCTCATCCTTTTTGCCGAACCACTCCCGAAGGAACTCTAACCCACCGCCCAAAAAAATACAGGACACCCCCACAACCATCGTACGGGATGTAAAAAAAACTACTTCCCAGGAAACAATTACGAACTCTATCTCCATACACCGCCTATGATACAACTCTTTTTTCTTGTACTTCTCCAGAGTGCGCTGCTATGTGGAGGGCAAGTGATGATGAAACTTGCCTTGCAATCGATGGGCACCTGCAGTTGGTCGTGGCAGTTTGTGGTGTCGCAGTTGACCAATTGGTGGTGGCTCGGTTGCGGAATGTCATTTACGGCGGCTGGGGTATTGTGGATGTGGATACTGAAGCACTATCCTTTTTCGCAGGCGTATCCTTTGTCGAGTATGGCGTATGTGTTGGGTATGTTAGCGGCGTTGTTTGTCTTCCACGAGCATATTGCCTGGACGCAGTGGTTGGGCATTCTCCTCATCATGGCCGGCTGCTTCTTCGTCACTCAATAAAATAGATAGAGTGTCTATTTCAGCCACTTAAAAGTTCTTAATTCATAGTTATAAATTATATATTTCCCGAAGCACTCCCGAAGGAACTCCTTATAAACACCCCATAAAAATGCTACTAACCCTTATTGTTTGTACGATACTCAGCCTTGAAGCCGACTTCAAGCAAGTAAAGGAAACCCGTCTATTGCAAGAGCCCGAGGTCGCTACCGGCCACCTGAGCTATCGCTCGCCCGACCGACTCTGCTGGGAGTACCTAACCCCGACCGCCTATAAGTGGGAGTTAGGCACTACTTCATCCTCTACTACCTCACCCCAGGTGCAGCAACTCCTTCAGTTCATCATCCGCTCCATCTCCGGCGACAACCTACAGGACAACGCCAACTTCACCGTTACCCAACAGCCCGCCTTAGCCCCAAGCGACGCATTCTCACAGGACAATATATCGACACAGAACAGAAATACATCAGCACAGGGCAGCACCACCTATCTCCTTGTCCCCAAGAAGCGCGACCTGAGGCAACTCTTTCAGTCTATCGAGATTACGCTCAACCCCACCACACAGGTAGCCGAGCGTGTCGTACTGACCGAGAAGAACGGCGACCGCAGCACCATCACCTTCCACAATATCCAAATCAAATAACACAGTATTCCAATCAAATAGTACCCCAACTCTATAGTACTGTTCCCAACTCTAATAGCCGCACATCCTGTCTGTATTCAGAGCGTAGTGAGAGCATAAGAGTAGAGGTTTAGGGGTATGCAGAAAGAGCATTATGCACGCTAAAAGAGTTTTATTATACACGCTATATAAGCGTTATACAAACATATAATGGTAGGGCAATGGTAGGGCGATATGTCCGAGATGAGTCGCTAATCGGAAATAGCACTAAAAGAAGTCTTAAATAACACCATCACAAATTAAGAACGGCACCATTGCTAATAAAAAAAAACACATTGCAAATTAAGAGCAAAAATAGAATCCCCAATGATAGTTTCTTATGTTAATCGGTAGTTTTTGTCATATAATTGAAGCGGATAGACTGCGCATGGAAGCAAATGGGCAGAGCGGAGAAGCGGAGGGGCTGCGGATGGAAGCGGAAGAGATAATGGTGCGGGTGGCGCTGCAGGCGGAACATCCGATCTACCTAGGGCACTTCTTCGGGATGCCTATCACACCCGGGGCGTGCTTGGTCGAAATTGCAGAGGAAATCATCGGGCGTCCCATTACGCAAATCAAGGGGCTCAAGTTCTTGCAGACCGTGCCACCTACAGCGGAACTACTATATACTTTTAGTCCCAAACAGGACAGTGTCAGTTCAAAGAAGGACGGCTGCAGTCCAAAACAGGCGAACCAATACACGGTAACCATCACCGATTATACACAGCACACTACTTATGCGCGATTCAATGCTACATATTTGTGTGCAAATAGAGACCAATAGTGTGCAAATAGCGACCAATAAGATGAGTGAGAAGAAAAATCCATATTCCATTTGTGCGGTAATACCAACCTATAACAACGGGAAGACCATTGCGGATGTCGTCCGACGCACATACAACTACCTGAAGGATATTATCGTGGTAGTGGATGGGTGTACGGATGACACGGAAGAACAATTGGCAAAATTGGGTTTACCTTCGGTAGTGGTAAGGCAAAACACGAACAAAGGGAAAGGTGCTGCCCTCAAAAAAGGCTTCCAAAAAGCCATTGAATTAGGGTTCGACTATGCACTGACCATCGACTCCGACGGACAACACTATCCGGAGGATATTCCCGCCATGCTCAAAGCCCTGTCGCTCCACCCGGGAGCCCTCATCGTGGGCAGCCGCAACCTCCAAGCCGAAAATATGCCCGGCAAGAATCAGTTTGCCAATAAGTTTTCGAATTTCTGGTTTCGGCTACAAACCCATGTCGCCTTGCCTGACACACAGACAGGCATGCGCATCTACCCCATTCGGCGACTGCGAGGGCTGAGCCTGCTCACCTCTCGGTATGAGGCCGAACTGGAATTGCTTGTGCTGGCAGCATGGCACAACATTCCACTCGTACCGGTGCCTATACGGGTCTATTACCCACCCAAGGAGGAGCGGGTGTCGCACTTCCGCCCCGCACGGGATTTTACGAGAATCAGCCTGCTCAATACCGTGCTATGTGTGGGAGCGATTGTCTACGGTTACCCGATGATGTACTGGCGGACTGTGGTGAGTTTCGGTGTGTGGGTGCCAGCGATGCTGGTCATCAACATCGTGGCAACGGTGTATTGGTTGCTTTTCGGGCGAGTTGGTTCGGGAGTGGTTCGGGAAAAGCGGCGTTTGCGGGGGAGAAAATGCCTGAATAGTATCGCCCGATGGTTCACTCGCAACATCCCCGGACTGGATTTCCAAATCATCAATCCGCAACACCACAAATTCGGCGAAAAACCGATGCTATACATCTGCAACCACCAATCCGTACTGGAAGTGGTGCCGCTGTTTGCGCTGACGGAGAAACTGGTGATACTGACCAAAGGCTGGGTATGGTACAACCCGCTGCTCGGTGTGGTGCTGCGGCTGTGCAACTGTCTGCCCGTGACGAAAGACAACGAACAAAACATCGAAAAACTGTCTAAACTGGTCGAACAAGGCTACTCCGTGGTGGTGTTCCCAGAAGGGACTCGCACCCGCACGGGCGATATAGGCCGATTCCATCGGGGTGCTTGCTACATGGCGGAACGGCTCGGGCTGGACATCTGCCCGCTGCTGCTCGAGGGAATGTTTGATGTGCTGTCGAAAAACGAATTCCGCATCCGCCCCGGCAAAGTAACGCTTACGGTTCTACCTACGGTCGGGCTTCGGGACGCCTCGTTCGGAGAAGGGTATCGGCAGCGAACCAAAATACTGGAATTGTACTATAGAAACAGAATCGGAAAAGCGTTTGACAAGAGCGTGTGCGTACTCGGTGCAGGCGTGGGCGGGCTATTCACAGCCGCTCTGCTTGCAGAACAAGGCTACACGCCCATCGTACTGGAACAACTGCCTGTGGCGGGCGGCGGGATGTACTCCTACCAACGGCTCGGACACACTTGGCAGACCGGCACGCATATGGTGTGCGGCATGGGCGAGGGCGAACTGATTGGCGATATTCTGCGGCGGCTCGACATAGAAGTGCCCTACGAGCGCACGGAATTTGACCACGACCCATCGCCCCTGATAGGCGAGCAAGAGTACACCCATTTTGCCAACAGCGCATACCGACTGACGGACGGAGCGGCACCGATTGTACAAGGTCTGTGCCTATATATCACCCGACACGGCGGGCGTATCCTACTCGAAGAGAAAGTGACGCACTTGACCGTTGGCGAACAGGGAATAAGCGCCGTCGAGACAGAACACGCACGCTACGAATGCGCCAAAGTAGTATCGACGCTGCACCCAAAACAACTGCTGCGGCTGACCGACACGCCCCTATTCCGCCCCATCACGACGGAACGCATTCTGAAAACGCCGGAGACACGAGGCGTATTCAAACTACATATTGTACTGAAAGACAACGCTATAGCCTACGACCGCACAACGCATTATCTACCTGCGGAACAAATACTCTGCTACACGAGCGGCCAAAACGAGGCGGGACAGGCACAAACGATGGAATGTATTCAGGCGTGCGACTATGCGGAATTGGACGCTTGGAAAACCGACCGAAAAGCGGACTATGCCGCCTACGAGGCCTACAAAGAGAGGAAGGCACAAAGCGTGCTGAGCGCCATAGAGCAAATCTATCCGAACCTCCGCAACAGCGTGGCGGAATACTTCTCCGCCACCTCGCTGACCTATCGGGACGACTACCTGACACCCGAAGGCGCCATGTACGGGATGGCCGAACCCGTCGGACGCGTGACCACGCAAATACGAAACCTATACTTAGGCGGACAGAACTGCTACCTGCACGGCATCTACGGCACTGTCTATACCGCAGCCGAAACCGTCAAAGAAATACGGCAACATGACCAACAATAGACGCATACTACTGCTACCCATGCTGCTCCTTGCAACAGCACTCGGCGCAACAAAATACGAAACGCTCACTCCCTATCTCGCCGACTCGGCACAAAACACGGGCATAGCGGCGATAATCTGCCCCGGGGGCAGTTACCACTGGCTCGATATGAAAAATGAGGGTATCGCCACGGCCGAATGGCTACAAAGCGAAGGGATCAACGCCTTTGTGCTGAAATACCGTGTGGCGTCGATCAGCGCATGGTGCCTGTGGTATCGGTTCTTCGGCATAGGACACAAATACCCCGACATGCTCGACGATGTGGAGGAAGCGCTCGCCACGGTCTATCAGCAAGCCGACTTGCTGGGCATTGACACCACCAAAATAGGCGTACTCGGATTCTCTGCGGGCGGACACCTGTCGATGATGTCGTACGCCTACAACCATACCCCCTACAAGCCCAAATGGCTCGGTATGATGTACCCCGTGGTGACGATGTCGGACAAAAGCCTGACCCACAAACGCTCACGGCGGGGCGCACTCGGCGTATGGCGACAATTCAACCACACGATGCGGGACTCGCTGTCGCTCGAGAAACACATACCCGACGACTGCCCGCCCGTATTTCTGCTGAACTGCAAAGATGACCCGACCGTGCGATACGGCAACTCGGTGCTGCTCGATTCAGTACTGACCGCCAAAGAGATACCGCACCTATATATACAATACGAGACGGGCGGACACGGATTCGGCACCTCGGACACAAAAGGAACGGAGGAATCAAGACAATGGAAAAAAACTTTTCTACAATGGATATCGAATATCAATCGGTAGAGGCTATTCAAGCCTACCAAGAAGAACTGCTGCGCAAACAGATGCACTATCTGGCCGAACACTCGCCCTACTACAAGCGGATGTTTGAGTCGTTTGGCATAGACATAGAAACGATACGCACCATAGACGACCTCGTGCGCATCCCCTTCACGGAGAAAAAAGACCTGCAACTATACAACGAGGATTTTCTCTGCGTGCCGCGCGAGGAGATAATCGACTATATCACCACCTCCGGCACACTGGGCGACCCCGTGACCTTCGGCTGCACGGAACACGACCTGCAACGGCTCGCCTACAACGAACACAAATCGTTCGCCTGCGCTGGTATCAAGAAAGGCGACATCGTGCAACTGATGACCACGATAGACAAGCGATTCATGGCCGGACTCGCCTACTGGATGGGCATACGCGACATGGGAGCAAGCGTGATTCGTGTGGGCAACGGTATCCCCGAACTGCAATGGGACACCATCACCCGCATTCGCCCCAACGCCATCATGTGCGTGCCGTCGTTTATCCTGCGGCTGATAGAATACGCCGAACAGAACCATATCGACTACCGCCACTCCTCCATCCGCAAGATAATCGGTATCGGCGAGGGACTGCGTGACCAACAATTCGGACCGAACCTGCTGGGGCAGAAAATTCACGACAAATGGCCGGAAGTGGAACTATACGCCACCTACTCCTCGACGGAGATGTCCGCCACCTTCTCGGAATGCGAACACGGCTGCGGCGGGCATGTGCACCCGGAACTGATTATCGTTGAGATAATCGGCGAAGACGACCTGCCCGTGGCGGACGGCGAGAGCGGTGAAGTGGTGGTGACAACACTCGGCGTGGAAGGTATGCCGCTGCTGCGCTTCCGCACGGGCGACATAGCGGCAAAGATAACCGCTCCCTGCGCCTGCGAACGGAACTCGTATCGGCTGACACCGCTCATCGGGCGCAAAAACAACATGATAAAACTGAAGGGCACTACCATCTATCCACCAGCCATCAACGATGTGCTGGACAACACGGACTATGTGGCGAACTATGTGGTACGGGTCTGCTCGACCGAAGCGGGAACAGACGAAGTGATTGTAGAAATCAGCACGCACTCGGACACACCCGCGGAAGCAATCGTGAAAGACCTAAAAGACAAATTCCGCTCGCGCCTGCGGGTTGCCCCCAAAGTAGAAGTGCTGCCCGTAGAGACGATACAGAAAATCAATTTCCCCGCCAAAGCACGCAAACCGGTTAAGTTTATCGACGAGAGATAATGCGACTGCTACTCCACCTATATGACTATCTGGCGCACCACCGCATCCTGCTGTGGGGCAGCCTTGCCGTGCTGTGCATTGCACTTGCGGGCGTATCGCTGACGCTGTCGTTCAGCGAAGACATATCGGATTTTCTGCCACTCGACGAGGAAAATCAGCGTGCGATGCAGAGTTATCAGGAGTTTGCCGACGCTGAACGCATCATGGTGCTGTTCGAAGACACGACGGCTGACCTGCAACAGCTGCTCGACGCCGTAGATGCGTATCAGGCACGCTACGAAGAGGACAGCCTGCCGCCACTCACCACACAGGTGGATATGGAGCAATATATGGGCGGGCTGGACTGGATATACCGGCACGCACCCTATTTCCTGACCGACGCTGACTACGCCCGCATAGACAGCCTGCTCCGAGAACCGGACTACATCCGAAACCAACTGCAAGCCGACCATGAACAACTGCTGCTGCCTATGTCGTCCTTCGTGGTGAACCGCATACAAACCGACCCACTGAACCTATTCGGACCTGTCGTCACACGGCTGCGGGCATTTCTGCCCGAATCGGAACATTTCGGTTCCACCGACGGATACATGGTGTCCGCCGACCATCGGTTTGCCTTCGCCTATCTGACCACCCCCTACGGGTCGTCGGAGACGCGGCACAACACACAACTGGTGGCACGGCTGAACGAAATCGGCAAGGAGGTGATGCAAAGCCAAGAGGGCGTGGAGATTCGGCTGCTGGGTGCCCCCGTGATAGCCGTCGGCAACGCACGACAGATAAAGACGGACAGCATGGTAGCCATCGGGCTGGCGGTGGTGCTGATATTGGTGCTGCTGCTCTGCTCCTTCCGCCACCCCAAAGAGATAGCCTACATCGGGCTGACCGTGACGTTCGGTATGCTGTGCGGAATAGCGACCGTGGCGGTGGTGTGTCGGTCGGTGTCGCTGATAGTGATCGGCATTGGCACAATCATCATTGGCATAGCGGTGAACTACCCACTGCATGTGGTGGTACACAGACATTACACACCGGACACACGCACCAACCTGCAAGAGGTGCTCTCGCCGCTAATAATCGGGAACATAACAACCGTGGCGGCGTTCTTGACGCTGATTCCGTTGCGGGCGGTGGCACTGCGGGATTTGGGGATATTTGCGGCTGCGATGCTGGTGGGAACGATACTGTTCTCGGTGGTCTATCTGCCGCACCTGCTGCCCGACCACCTGACAACAACGCCTAAGACGATATTCCCGCGCCTGAGCCGATTCTCGCTGCACGAGAGCCGATGGGCAATGGGCGTGCTATGCGCACTGACGGTGGTGCTGGCGTTTTTCAGCACCTCGGTATCGTTCGACGCCAACCTGTCGCACATCAACTATATGACGCCTCAGCAGCGGCAAGACATAGCGTATTTCTCGTCGTTGGTGGGCGAAAACGCCACAAATCACACAGTCTATCAGGTGTATCAGGGAGGCAACTGGTCGGCTCTGGCGGCACAAAGCGAGGCACGACAGGGACTATACGACACGCTGCTCGCCCAACAGCACATAGAGGGCATACACTCGGTGGTGGCGTATATGCCGTCACAAGCGATGCAACGACAACGGCTGGCACGATGGGAGGCGTTCCGAGAGCAATGGAACGGAATTGGTTCGGAATTGGTTCGGGAAGGGCAGGCATTCGGGTTCGCTGAACAGGCGTTTGCGCCGTTCTTGGCGACCCTGCAGACGGATTTCTCCCCGCAAAAGGTGGCATTTTTCCTGCCTACGGCGGAGTTGTTTTTTCACGGCTATTACAAGGCAGCGGACAGCGTGCGACACACGCCGTGGATGCTGGTGGACAAACTGAATGTACCGATAGCCCACGAAGAGGAAGTGCTGGCGACACTGAATGCAAATACGGGAAGTGAGAATACTACGATTGCGGCAAAGGCTACGCAAGATACAGAGTTGCCCGCTTTTAGCATGGAACGGGTGAATGCGCAAATAGCCTCATCGCTGTCGGAGAACTTTGACTATATCGGGGCGGTATGCTCCGCCATTGTGTTCATATTCCTATGGCTTAGTTTCCGCAACCTGTGGCTGGCAATAGTGGCGTTTCTGCCCATGGCAGTGTCGTGGATATGGATATTTGGGCTGATGCATCTATTTGGTATTCAATTCAATATCATCAATATCATACTAGCGGCGTTTGTATTCGGACAGGGCGACGACTACACGATATTTATGGTCGATGGCTTGGACTACGAGCGGCGCACGGGCAAAGCCATCCTACCACAATTCCGCAGCGAGGTGCTACTCTCGGCACTGATATTGCTAATCGGTATTGGCGTACTGGTGGTGTCGAAACACCCAGCGATGTACTCGCTCGGCGCTGTGACACTCATCGGTATGACCAGCGTCGTGCTGATGGCATTCACGCTGCCTGCACTGCTATTCAGAGCGCAGGACTATGTGAAAAAATGGTGGGGGAAGAGGCGGTGAGTGAGGGCTATAGGAATTGCCGTTAACAAGCCATTCCTGCCTAAATACATATTCTTCCCCCAAAAAATACCGTTCGTAAACAATAAAAAATATGATACAAGAGATTGGTGTACAGAATGCGAATGACAGGCTGTATAACGCTTTCAAAGCATTGTATAGCAGCAGTTTCCCTATCTTTGAACAGCGCACCGAAGCGCAACAAGCATGGGCTTTCGGGCAGGCGGAATACCACTTGGCTGGTTATACGGACGAGGAGAAATGGATAGGTTTCATCTCGTATTGGGAGTTCGACACCTACATTTATATTGAACATTTTGCCATAGATGCCACCTTGCGCGGACAAGGTTACGGAAGTCGTGTACTCAAAGCGTTTGTGGAGCAGAAAGGCAAGACGGTGCTGCTGGAGATAGACCCGATAGTGGACGAAGTATCAGCAGCCCGCCTGCGCTTCTATACACATTGCGGCTTTCAGACCAACCCATATACGCATCGTCATCCCGTCTATAGAGAGGGATATCCACCGCACCCGTTGGTGGTACTGACCGCCCCTGTTGCTATCTCCGAGGAAGAATACCGGCGTTTCTACAGCGACTTGTGCGAGGTAGTGATGGGAAAATAATTATTGCTGTCCGGTAAAAGTGGGTATATTCCGAAAGAGGGCTAAATACTATCGTAAAAATGGGACAGGAAACACATTTTTTCTTTGACGAGCCCCCTACACAAAAAGTGAGAGTTGCGGGGAGGGCGATGGTGGTGCTACGTTCCCTTCTTGAATAATCCTCTTCCATACTCCCTCGGGGTCTTCTAAGAAGGCATACAAATCCACATAATGATACCGCCTTTCTTCTTCCCCGTCTTGGGATTACGCCCTGCGCCTTTGAGGAT
>CAVFHY010000041.1:0-21076 GCA_963622445.1 Bacteroidaceae bacterium | reverse complement strand
TAAAAGTCATGAGTGCTATGGGAGTGCTATGGGAGTGCTATGGGAGTGCTATGGGGATACGTCCGAGATTCGAGGCTGATTGTCCTATACTTTTCCTACGTATGAATCAAGGCAATTTTTATGGATAAATCTGCCGATCGTGGGGCATTTTGTGTGCAGCAGGAGACGACAGATACAGAAGAAATGAAACCGTTGCCCACGAGAAAAATGGAACATCCTCACACCGCTTGGGTGCTTCTCCAACCATTTTTGCTAACTTTGCAAGAAAATTGCATTTGCTATTGGGCAGTACAGCAAAGCCAAAGATACGCGGTAGCGACTGCAAAAATATACATCTCTTGTATAATTCACGAAAAAGCAGTAATTTTGCCGAGTATTACAATACCATTGTTTCCTATGCCGCAGGCAACAAGAAAAAAAATAGAAGAAAAGCAGTATTGCCAACCAAAGTCCACTAATACAGCAACGAAAGAAAATATGTTGATAATCTTCGATTTAGACGGAACATTGATAAACACCATCGGCGATTTGGGGGCAGCGTGCAACCATGCTCTCGCAGCATGCGCCTACCCCACCCATGCACCCGAAGAATATCCCGCCCTCGTAGGAAACGGGATTAATAAACTCATAGAGCGTGCATTGCCACTCGCAGCCAAAGACACCACAGAACATACCGAAGCCGCCATTCAACGAGTGCGTGCAGAGTTTGTGCCCTACTACAACCAACACAATTGTGACCACACCCACCCCTACGACGGCATACCGGAACTACTGCAAGAACTACGCTCACGAGGCTATCATTTGGCAGTGGCTTCCAACAAATACCAAGAGGCTACGGCGTTCATTATCCATCATTTCTTCCCGGATATGTTCGATTGTGTCTTTGGCGAGCGCACAGGTGTACCTCGCAAGCCGAACCCGCAAGTGGTATACGATATCCTCGCCGAGTTAGCAGATACAGAGGTTCTCTATATAGGCGACAGTCTCGTAGACATAGAAACGGCACGCAATGCAGGAGTGCCTATCGCTGCCTGCTCGTGGGGATTCGTTGCACGGGAGAAACTCGTTGCCGCCCACCCTGATTACCTCATTGACACCCCAATGGAACTACTATCCATTATACCGGAGGCGTACTAACTATATTTACAAAATTACTACACATGGATATATCTACCCGGGCACAGAACATGCCCCAATCGCCCATTCGCAAACTGGCGAAATATGCCGACGCAGCCAAACGCAACGGCATCCATATCTATCACCTGAATATCGGACAACCTGACATTGCAACACCCCAATGTGCCCTCGATGCGGTGCATAATTTCCACCAGCCTATACTCGATTATTCCCCCTCACAAGGAACGAAATCGCTGCGAACGAAGATGGTAAGTTACTACGCCGAGTACGGCATAGACCTTTCTCCCGACGAGATTATCATCACCGCTGGCGGCTCCGAAGCGATTATGTTTGCCTATATGGCGTGCCTCAACCCGGGGGATGAAATCATTGTTACAGACCCGAGTTACGCCAACTATATGGCATTCGCCATCTCGTGCGGAGCGGTGGTAAAATCGGTGAAAACGCATATCGAAGACGGATTCAAACTGCCGCCCGTGGAGGAGTTCGAGAAACAGATTACACCCAAGACACGCGCGATACTGATTTGCAACCCCAACAACCCGACGGGCTACCTCTATTCGAAACAGGAGATGCTCCAACTGCGCGATTTGGTGAAGAAATACAACCTCTATCTCTTCTCCGACGAGGTATACCGTGAGTTTATCTACACCAAACGCCCGTATATCTCCGCCTGCCACCTCGAGGGAATAGAGGACAATGTGATACTGGTGGATTCGGTAAGCAAACGCTACTCGGAATGCGGCATCCGTATCGGGGCTCTGATAACGAAGAACAAAGAGGTGCGGCAAGCGGTAATGAAGTTCTGTCAAGCCCGCCTGTCGCCCCCACTCATCGGGCAAGTGATAGCCGAGGCATCGCTCTCCACACCGGAGGAATATATGGAAGAGGTATACGATGAATACCTCGCACGGCGTAATTTCCTAATTGATCAACTCAACCAGATACCCGGTGTATTCGCCCCTACGCCGATGGGAGCGTTCTACACGATGGTACAGTTGCCCGTAGACGATACGGACAAGTTCTGCCAATGGTGCCTAACGGATTTTCAGTACGAGGGACAGACAGTAATGATGGCACCGGGCAGCGGTTTCTACACCGACCCCGAAGAGGGTAAAAAACAAGTGCGTATGGCGTATGTTCTCAAGAAAGAGGACTTAGCCAAGGCAATGGTAGTCCTCCGCAAAGCACTGGAAGCGTATAATTCGATTTGTAATGTTTAATTGCAATCGGGCGTGTGCAGTGCTGAGACAGACAAAAAACAGATATATTTTTCAGTTTGCGCATAGTCCTAATACCCTACCCGTTTTATTTTGAGGTCGGGTGTTTCGGGGTTGGGGCGGTGCGAGAGGTGCTTGTTGAGGGCAGTTGCCAACTCTTGGGCTATCTGCAAAGCACGCGCGTCCCAGCAGATGACACTCCACGCCGCACGCAGGCAGAAAGCATTCGGCAGTTGTACAGAAGACGAGGCTTCCGTTTGACCTGTATGAGTAGGGTGTAAATGGCGAGAGAAAAACGCAGCCGAACTATTGTTATGATACCGTTGGCAATCGCAAGAGAGGCGGTACTGCGCTTCCATTAGCGAGGAGAACTCCCGATAGAACGCATCGAAAGTCGGGATGTCGTGAATAGTGATATTCGGGTCATCATAACTCTCATCGCCCTTCTTTGCCCCATAGGTAAAATGCAGTTGCGTGGGATAAGTCGGCTCTTGCTTGCCCGATGCCGCCATTACCGTCAGCACCCAATGATTAGGCGTATTTGCCAGGCGACGGATATCCGTCATACATTGTTCCTGCTCCGGTGCAGGAGCATCGGGGGTGTAGGTATAGAACGAACGGTATGGACGCGCCTCGCCTAATTCACGGCTCACGAAATTGAAGCCCCCGATAGCAGCCAAATAGTATGCCCACCAACCGACAACAGGGTCAACAATGTTACTGGGCGAGAAGATAGTCAGCACCGAACCTCTATCGATACACTGCCCGTAGGTGGTGTTGAGCGCAAAATGCTCCACTGCCAACAAGTCTTCGGGATGTTCCTCGGCTGGGCGTGTGACAGACAGGTTGATTAGCCGCAAATCGTCGCTGGCGGCTACGGCATCGAGAATCTCGTCTTCTTTGAGCCCCATTCGGGCTTGTATTTCCACGATAGACACATAGCGCGGCACTACCTGATAGCCCGTCGGACGGTCGAGGTTGCGTTCAAAAGCCAAATGCACACGCTCTGTCCAACCGGCTATCTTCCGTTTGCGTTCGTCTTTCTCCATTACCTCGCTGAATGCCGATGCCACTAAACCGGCAGGCACGGCAAAGATAGCAATACCGAGAACACCTATCACACAAGCGATAATGCGCCCGCAAATAGTGATGGGCGGCGTGTCGGCAAAGTTACCCGGGTCGCCTATATACTGCGCAAAAGCCCACAGAACCGATGTCCAACCGTTGGTATAAACTTCGGGTTGTGCCTCGTGCTCCACAAAGAACAGCACGAAGGAGAGAATAAGCGTGATGATTGTCAGGAACTCGAGCGACACCACCAACTCGTCTTTCTTGGAGCGCAAGGAACGGCTGAGGATATCGAACGCCTTGATATAGCGGAAAATACGCAGCAAGCGGGCAATACGCAGTGCCTTGAGCACTACATACGGCACGGGGAGAAAGAAATGCAGGTAGAACGGATAAGTGGAGAGAATATCTATCAGCCCATAGAACGAGAAACAATAGCGCACACGCCCCCAAAAGCCCTTGTACTTAGGCGAAATCTCGTCAGCCGCCCAGATACGGAGCGTAACCTCTATGGTAAAGACAAAGGTTGTGAAGTAGTCCACCACCCGCAGCCAAGTGCCGTAGCGAGCCACGATGTCGTCGTAGGTAGAGAGGAAAACCTCCAGCGTGGAAAGGAGAATAAGTCCGATAATGACATAATCGACTATGTTCTGCCACTGCTTGGTACGCGGGTTGTCATCGAATACCCGCCCCAAACTATGCTTAAACTGTGCTATCTTGCTGTCTGCCATCGTGTTGCTATTGTTTGTTTTCCATTAAAGTCCAAAGAACTACCAAATATGCGTCTTCTTTTAGGCAATAGTGAGCAAGCAGGAAACCAATCCTGCTTGCCCTGTTTTGTATCAACCTCATTAGATTGAAGTTGGGAATTGATTTACTTGCTGTTAATCTCGCTGATTAACTTAGCGCCAACTGCGGTGTGTAGGTCTTAGTGTCTCTTTGGATTAAGACTTGTCCGTCACGAAAGACTTTCTACGGGGTGGCATCATCGGCAGACACATTCTCCACGACGGAGGTGGAACTGAAGTTCCCGAAGTGTTACTTTTTTACCACCATCTTCAATACACGTAGAATGATACCGCATCCCGGAATAGAGTTTGCAACAGGTGTTAGCGTTTCTAACAAATACTTGGCATCCAAGTGAGTTTTGAGATAGTCAAGATACTCTGTGTCTTTGTCCTCGCTTTCTGATATGTTATAGTTGGCAGCAGCATCGCGAAGAATATCCACAGACGGTACCAATGCCTTCAGTGCTTTCACAAAACGACCGGCAATGGCTATCGCTTTTTTTACTTTGTCATACTCAATCTCTACTGCCTTTTGAATGATAGCGTGTTGGTCGATTTGTGCGGCTTGTTCTTTCAACTTGGCACTGCTTTCGGATGTAAACTTGGATAGTTTCGCACCGCTTTCGGTTGCGGCTTTTGAGATTTTATTGAATAGTTCCATATATTGATGATTAGATTACTCTGTCTTTAGGTCATTGCCTTGCTCTTGCGGTTTGTAAAGAGAAAACACTACAAGTACGCATATAACGGTGAGAATGGCATTGATTGCACATAGGTATTTTAGCCATACATTTTTGATTTTTACTTGCCTACTCTCGAATGTTTTTTTCAGCTTACTCCCTATTGTTTTTACTCTCGGTAAGAGATGTCTATCCCTTGCGCATCCCTTGCCTATCCCTTGCTGTTTGGCGGGCAATCGTATTGCCCCACTAAGAAACCATACGGCGACAAGATACAGGATGAGTACGATGAGGATACGGCGTGGTTAGCATAATCTACCGTATATCTACCATGTATGTACCGTAGTTGTCGGCATGATGACAGAGTAAAAACAGAGTAAAAACGCGGCATTGCGGGCAAGCAGGAAACCAATCCTGCTTGCCCTGTTTTGTATCAATCTCATTAGATTGATGTCTGGAATTGATTTACTTGCTGTTAATCTCGCTGATTAACTTAGCGCCAAATTGTTGCGTGGTCCAACCCTCATCGTATGCAAAACCTATTTTGCCAGCCACCTCACGCAGAGCAGCTTTGGTGTTATCATACACACGATAGATTTCTACCGAACCGCTCTCGAGTATGTTTATGAAATACGAACCCACTTGACATTTGCTGCCATCGCCAAATTGTTGGCATAGTTTCTTACCAAATGTACGGGTGTTCCAGTCCGTTTCGTACGCAAAATTATTTGCTTCGGATACCTCACGCAGAGCTGCTTTGGCGTTATCGAAAATGCGATAAACGGTAATGTGTTTCTTCTCGTCTGCTGCGATGACATACTCGCCACAAGTTGCTGATTTAATGTCTGCCATAATTGTAATGATTTAGAAAATTAATTAATATAGATAGTTAATATATTCATTTTTTGTTTTATGTACCGAAGAATACATCGTTTTACTTTATAATTCGTTCGTTATTCTACCACAATAAATTCAGTTCTTCGATTCTCTGGTGCATTTGGTTCATTTG
This sequence comes from Bacteroidaceae bacterium, assembly GCA_963622445.1. Taxonomy (GTDB): domain Bacteria; phylum Bacteroidota; class Bacteroidia; order Bacteroidales; family Paludibacteraceae; genus Colicola. The sequence goes on along the minus strand of CAVFHY010000041.1, from coordinate 15,174 downwards.
CATTTTTCAGTTTCGACGAACCGTAGCCTATTGCAGATAGACGAGCAGAATCAATATTCTCATGCTCAATCAAGAAGTCAACGGCTGCTTGTGCACGCGCTTCACTCAATTTCTGGTTGAATGCTGCATCACCTTCAGCCGAAGTATGTCCCTCAATGAGCAGTTTCAGTTGCGGATTCTTAGTCATCACTTTGGCCAAGTCATGCAGCACAAATTTAGCCTCATCGCTCAAATCTGACTGACCTACAACAAATTCAGCGGCATTGAAGTTCCGCTCTATCTCTTCGATTTGTTGCAGATAGACAGTGTCAACTACTGTGATTACTTTCTCTACCTCAACCACCTGCTTTGGGCGCATAAGTAGCCATGCTAACAACCCTGCAATAACAATAACTGCAGTAATCAATATCCACAACCATGTTTTCGATTTCTCGGGCTTGGGTGGAATGTATCCATTGAGATATTCCAAACGGAAACTACCTTTCTGACCGCTTTTGACCTTTTCAAATTCTGCGACCTCAATATCATATTGCTTAGCATGATTAACAAGACGCTCAAAACTCGGCTTCGACCACATACGAACCACAGCAGCACGACTTTTGTCCGGAAATACAAGCCACTCATTGTTTTTGGAAAAATACGCATTGCCCTTAACATACCATTCATCGCCTTCTGCAATCTTTTTCTTGATGTCTGACTCTGTCATAAGGATCGTACTGGTACCACAATCCGGATTCAACGCATCCGGGAATGCTTTTTTAAGCTCCTCCAACGTAGCATGAGGATACATTACGAGATAGGCATTAATTATACCTAATGCAGTGTGATTTTGCGCCTTTCCATAGACGCGAACTTTACTTGCCATAAAATATAAAGAGTTAAATAGTAAAAACGATTTTATTCACCACGGGCGGCTTGTCCGATAGTGAGATTATTGTCCACACAGTGCTTGCCTGCCGGGTCTTTCACTTGTACCGTCAGTCCGTAGGTAGTATTAAAAAGTTTCTCTGCATCGCCCACTTTCATAGACGCTTTGATGTCCAGTTTTGCATCCGAACGGGTCTTAATGTTCTTGGTTGTCTTGGCATTAAGTTGGGTGAGCGTCATCTCTGGGTTTGCCAATTGCGAACCTTTGTATATTGCCAGAGTACACCCGAAAGTGTCTTTGAAATTCTTGCAGATAGTCTTTACTTTCATCTGCGGTGCCACAGAGAATGTCTCGTTCTTGAAGTGGTCTTTTAGATTGTTCAGTAGTCCCATATTATTTTTTCTTTTTGTTGTTATTGCCCAATAGGGTGTTGATAATGGCTTTGCCGACTTTGCGCTCTACGCCTTGTCGGGTAGTGGGTATGCCTGTGGCACGGGCGACTTTGGTTTTCAACCCCGATATGCCGACGGCACGCTTCCACGAGAAACTAAGTCCTTTCATATTGTCTTATTGTTCAATGATAATAAACTCGGTACAGTGCGTCTTGCCGATTACTCTGATTTTGCTAATCGTAATTATTTGTATTTTTTGGCAATGCCCAATGCAGTAGCGTTTTGCGTTTTGCCTATTACCTTGACATTAAACGGCATTTTCAACGGTTACGATGCAGTAGTGCATATCTATCCCATCGGTTGTTATGTCTTGCCATTGTATGGTACATTCGTTATCCAAATCGAAACCGGCTCTTCCTTCCGTAGTAGAAGTCTCTCGCTGCCAGTGTTTGTCACACGAGTGCGTACCATTCTGCATTCCGAATTTATAGTTATTGGACGACTCTTTGGTCGGCTTTGTATAGAACGGGTCGTTTGTCAAGAATACAGCCAATCCACCGACTACATGCTCATAGCGATTGCGTACGAGTTCCAATCGTCGCACATCTTTCCAAAAATCATACATGCCTAAATTCTGTGCACCTTGCGATTTCATTATTTCAAATGTTTCACCCTCGGCAGCATTTATGTCTTCGCCAAAGCGCAACAATGTTTTATTGTCCACCCTTTGGGTCTTGTACTTCAATTCTATCGGCAGATAGTCTTCCCCCTTCCGAACCACAATATCCATACGCAGTTCGCTATCCCAAATATATCCGTTCAGCGTTTTATTAGGTACATAGTACTCCAAATCCACATCATCGTATTTGCCGAGCGATTTCAGCCAAAGTGCCAAGTGCATTTGGAAATCCCGCTCATTGAAGAACAACTCCGTGTTGTTATTCATAAAAGCGTGAATATCTTCCCGAACGAATTCTATTAAATTTGTATTCATAGTATTGTTTTTTAGGGGAACGACCCGTTCTTAGAGGTTTCCCTCTAAGAACGGTCGATAGATTACTCTTTGCCGGCAGCAGCGAGCGTGATCTTGTTGTCGCAGAGTTTGCTGTCGTCCGGAGTTGCCACTTGTACGCCGATGCCGTACATTTCGGTTACTTTCTTCTCGAAGTTACCGACACGAAGGTTCGAACCGAAAGTACATTCGCCGCCCTTGGCTTTTCCCATAAGGGTTGCAAGTGTAGCCTCGTCGTCTGCCTTGGTTTTGCAATTAACGGTGGTGTACACACGCAGGGTCGCACCAAATGCTTTTTTGAAATTCGCCCTGAGGGTCTTTACCTTCATACGGCTGTTAATGCTAAGTTCTGCCATTTTCTTTGAAATTTTCTTTGGTTCTTACTTAAATGGAATCCGACATCTTGTACGGATTCGTTTGTGTATTATTCTTACGATAGTTGCCTGTGTAGCCAATCTATTTTTTACGCTCGCGAGCAAGGCTCTCTTTCGCCTTATCGATCTCGTATTTGATACTCGCTATTTTGCTGTCGTGTGCTGCTGCACGGTCAATCTTCGACTTGCGATACGATGCTTTTGCAGACGGCTGTGCACTGCGGATATAGCCAGCATAATACTCGTTGTCGTGTTTCTTGGCTTCTTTCTCTTTGGCAAGGGCAGCACAATGGGCTTTTCGGCTTACTCCCTATTGTTTCTACTCTCGGTAAGAGATGTCTATCCCTTGCGCATCCCTTGCCTATCCCTTGCTGTTTGGCAGGCAATCGTATTGCCCTGTCAAGGACAAGATACAGGAGGAGTACGATGAGGATACGGCGTGGTTAGCATAATCTACCGTGTATCTACCGTATATCTACCGTGTATGTACCGTAGTTGTCGGCGTGATGACAGAGTAAAAACAGAGTAAAAACGCGGCATCGCAGGCAAGCAGAACCGAAGTCCTGCCTGCCCGATGTGCGCTGGGCGATTACTTGCCCGCAGCGGTGATGGTGATGCTGTTGTCGGCGAGTTTGGTGTTGTCGGCATTAGCCACCCGTACGGTGATACCATACAACTCCTTCACTTTGTTCTCGAAATTGCCGACCTGCATGTTGCCGCGTACAGTCAGTTCGCCGCCCTTGGCGTCGCCCTTGCGGATAGAAGCCAGTGTGGCGTTCTCGTCTGCGAACTTAGCGCCGTTGTAAACACGAAGAGTGCTACCGAAAGCCTTTTTGAACTCTTTGCACATCGTGCCTACACGCTTGTTGCCTGTCATTTTGATTTCTGCCATAATAATGGGTATTTAGTTATTATTGTCTACTCTGTTTCTATATTTTCGACAACCTCCTTATTGTTTATTTTCTTTTCTTGCTGAGAATGGAAGAATTCTTTTTGCTGCCTGTGGTATCCACGATACCCAATGTAGCAATCTTTATCACTTTTTTCAGCGTTTTGACATCTTTGCGGCGGTCGTCCAAGAGACCGGAGTTTTTACCTTTTGTGAAAAATCCCATAATCTATTTTTTTTGAGAGATATCGCCTACTCTATATGCAATTTTCGGCTTCCTTGTACTATTTTTTCTTTTTGTTGCTTCCCAAGAGAGTGTTAATCACTGCCTTGCCGACTTTGCGTTCTACGCCCTGTCGAGTGGTGGGTATGCCTGTGGCACGGGCGATTTTGGTTTTCAGCCCGGATATGCCGACGGCACGCTTCCAAGAGAATGAGAGTCCCTTCATAAGACCTTATTTTTTACGCTCGCGAGCAAGGCTCTCTTTCGCCTTATCGATCTCGTATTTGATACTCGCTATTTTGCTGTCGTGTGCTGCTGCACGGTCAATCTTCGACTTGCGATACGATGCTTTTGCAGACGGCTGTGCACTGCGGATATAGCCAGCATAATACTCGTTGTCGTGTTTCTTGGCTTCTTTCTCTTTGGCAAGGGCAGCACGAAGGTCGATAATGCGCTTGCGATAGTATTCTACACTCATAGTAATATAAATTTAAGGGTTAAAAGATTATTGCACCGTAAAAGTCGGTCGGACATACTCGGTAGTGGGTACAGCGCCGAGAGCCTCGAGCCAGACATAGTTGTTGTAGCGCATACGCTCGTTGAGAAAGCCAAGATAGATCGTCTTGCAGCCTTTGGCAGGGATACGACCGCTGCAAGACTGCGTACCCATAGTAGAATAGTCCACACTATAGGACAACTTGGCAGTCTCGGCACCGTCTTGAAACTTCTTGGCTTGGGCTGCGTTGTAGAACACATACATATTGATATAAGCATCCTCCTCACACGGCGGTATATTGGCACCGAGCAGCGTGGCTATCAGTCCGCTGCCGCGGCGGCTGTCATACACAGGCAACCCCAACAGTTTGATACGGCGATAACTCGTTTCCATACTGTCGTAGAACTCGCCGTCGGAATAGGCTGCCGCTTCGTTGGTAGAGATACGCAGCGAATAGAGGATATCCGTTGCGCCCGCAGGCACCTGCAGCGCCACAATGGCACGGTAACTGCCCGAGAAAGCGGCTTTGAGTTGCCCACGAAGTGTGAACTTGCGAGGCTCCTCGAATAGATTGGTCATCTTGATTCCCGGAAGAGGCTTTGCCAGAAAATCGCCCTTTGTGGCTTCGACGCTATCCACCCGCACGGTCTTGTTGCCGGAGAGGCGAGCAAAATCGTTCGTCTTGTAGCCCACACGAATGTCGGCATACTGATTGCCCTTGGGAGTCACCTGCACCAGATAGACCGCCCGATAGGCGATAGCAAGCGAATCAGCGATATGAGCCTTGGCGCTGTAAGTACGAAGCAGCTGGTGATTGTCAGCATTGTAGATACGCACATCGGCAGCCCGCTCCATATCGATACGGAATATCATCTTTTCGCCCCGCTCAAGATAGACGGGATAGTTTTGCGTAGCGTTGAGCAGCACTTGCTCCACACTGTGTACAGGCACGACAATATGCGGCGTTTGTGCCTCAGCCATAGCATTGACGGTCTTATGAATTTGGCTAATCTGCCGTTGCAGTGCACAGCAACGGGCGATATCGGCAGAATCTAAATCGGTAGGGTCAAACTCGAAAGTAAATTTCTCGTCGGCGGCACAGATTTCGAGAAGTTGCTCGGCTGTGAGGGTCATACCGCCGGCAACAGCGTCCTGCAGTTGCGTAAGTACGGCTTGCGTTTGTTGAGCGTATTGACAGGTAGCCGCATAACGCTCTGCCGTCTCGGCGTCCATAGGATGCGTGTGTGTCTTGGTGCCACAACTTGCCAAAGCAACAGCAGCAAGCAAAATAACGAGGATTTGGTGGTTTCTCATGATGGTTAGATGGTATTCGATGTATTTTATGCAGTATTTAGATGTATTTTTATGCAGTATACTGTGCAGAATTTATGACACAAATGTTACACGCTGCAAAGATAAAAAAAAAAAAATACTATGCAAATTTCGGCTCATCTTTTTTGAAAAAAAGGGGGAAAAGGAGAAATTTGCACTGCACAATACACCGAAGGCTGCCTAAATGATTAGACAGCCTTCGGTATTAGGAGAATTTTGGAAATTAGGAGTCTTACTTGTCGAAAGCAGCGAGGTTCTTCGGGTTGTAGAGGTCCTTGCCTTCGGGCGTGTAAGCGTAGTCGATACGGTCTTGGAAATACTGCTCTACCTTGCCACGGACAATTTTCATTGTGGAGTTCACCAAATGGTTCTGCTCCGTGAATGCCTCGGGCAGGATAGCCAACGCTGTCGGCAGCCATGCCTCGGGGAACTCACCAAAGTGTTTACCACCCTTGCGGTACTCATCCACCTCACGCTGTATCTTTTTCAACATCAGTTTCTTACCCTCCAACGAATTGGGGTCAACACCCTTGGACTGTGCGTACTCGCGCAACACATCTTTTGCCGGCACGATAAGCGCAATAGTATAAGGATTCTGGTTGTTGTGCAACACCACTTGCTCCACATACTTGCTACCATCGGTCAAGCCGTCCTCAAAACCTTCGGGACTGTACTTCTCGCCGTCAGCACTGATAAGCAGCGACTTGAAGCGTCCTACCACCCAAAGGAAGCCTGGGTGTTTCTTCGTAACATAGCCCATATCGCCCGTATGCAGCCAACCATCGACTATGGTCTTTGCCGTCGATTCGGGGTTCTTCCAATAGCCTGCCATGACATTCTCGCCCTTGATGACAATCTCACCACGCTGTCCGTCCGGCACGACATTCCCCTCGGAATCACAAATTTTCAAATCCAAATCAGCCACAATACGGCCGCTCGAACCGAAAATAGCATGCCCCGTCGAGTTGGCACAGATGATAGGCGTCGCCTCGCTCAAACCGTAGCCCTGGAACATCGGCATACCTACGGCGCAGAAATAACGCTGCAACTCAATATCGAGCAAAGCACCACCGCCCACAAAGAACTTCATACGACCACCGAAGCCCTGACGAACACTCTTGAAGATAATCTTGTCGAAGAGTTTCACCAGCGGCGCACGCCATGCTTGGCAACCACCACGGTTCCAGTACTCCTTATTATACTTAATGGCATTGTTGAGAGCGAACTTGTAGAGTTTCTCCACTGCTTTGCCTTTGGCTTTGATACTCGACTCGATACTCTTGCGGAAATTACGCGCAAGGGCAGGCACAGAGAGCATCACCATCGGGCGTACTTCCTTGATAGACAGAGGGATATTCTTCAGCGTAGCCAGAGCCGTCTTGCCCACCGGTACGGTAGCGATACTGCCGCAATAGGACATCATGGTATAGAAACCTGCCACATGGGCAAAGCAGTGATCCAGCGGGAGGATGATAAGCATGACATCATCCTTATCAATACCGATAATCGAACGCGCCTGCTCCACATTGGCGGTGTAGTTGCGGTGGGTGAGCAAAATACCCTTCGGATCGGCCGTCGTACCCGATGTATAACTGATATTGGCGTAGTCGTCGGGGCCAACGGATTTGTAACGCTCCACAAATTTCTCCAGCTCAGCAGCCAAGAGGGCTTTACCTTTCTCCATTACCTCGGCGATACTTATTTCACGCTCCTCGTACTGCTCCAATGGGTCGAAGACAATGACATACTTCACATTGGGACACTCGGGCAGAATCTTGCGAATCTTGGGCAGTTGTTGCTCGGAAGTCAGAATATACTGTGCGTCAGAGTGTTGGATACGGAACAGCAAGTCGGTCGCATTGTCCAACTTAATGCTTAGCGGCACATTGACACCGCCCGCATAGAGGATACCAAGTTCGCCCGTCACCCATAGGTTACGCCCCTGCGAGAGCAACGCACAGCGCTCGCCTTTCTGCAAGCCCAATGCCATCAAGCCGGCGCCGATGATATGCGCCTGCTCACGGGTTTGGCGATAGGTGGTTTCTGTCCATACATTGTCCACTTTCTCACGCAGGAACACATGGTCAGCGTACTCTGCCGTGTATTTCTCGACAAAGTCAATAATAGTCAATCGTTCTTTCATATTAATAAATAGTATCTAAATCGTAATAATCGTACATTCTGCTATACAGAATACGATGCAAAGGTAATAATAATAGAAGAGATATTCAAGCAATACATAACAAACGGCAGTATTTCCTTAAAGAACAGAGCATGTTTTAGAAAGTTGCGAAAAAAAAAGACAGTACCTTCTAATACTGTCTCTGTGGTTGCTATAGATATTCTATAGAATCCGGTTCGCACGCATTATACATTGGCGGGCATTGGTGGCGCATCGGCACTGAAGCGGAGGAAGCACCAATCGCCAGTGGTTTGGGTACTTAGATGGTGGAGAGAATGGGAAGCGGCCGCAGCGATGAGAGCGGGGCAATCTGCCGTATAGAAACCACTCAACCACAGTTCACCTCCTGCACGCAGCAAAGCGGCATAGCGCGGCATCTGGGCGAGGAGGATATTGCGATGTATATTCGATAGGATTAAGTCGTACTGCCCGTTGGTCGGCGTGTCACCAGAGACGATTTGCCATTCGGGTAGTGGCGGGGTATCACCCTGCAGAACGGTGAGCGATACCCCATTGAGAGCAGCGTTCTCCTCCGTGTTGGTTACACTCTTGTCGTCTATATCCACTGCTATCACTCGGGCGGCTCCCCGCTTGGCGGCAAAGATACCCAAGACACCCGTGCCACAGCCGTTGTCCAAGACGGTCTTTCCAGTCAAGTCGGTGGTCACCAATGCATTAATAAGCATCCCCGTCGTCTCGTGGTGTCCTGCACCGAACGCACAATGCGGAATGATTTTTACCCCGAGCGGCAGTTCTTCCACAGGGTGCTCACTCTCCCACACACTGTTCCAATCCTCGTCCGGGCAGTCGGCACAAGACAGCAGTTTTACACCCTCAGTAGCGGCAATAAGGGCGTCTATCTCCACACGGTTTGCTTCGAAGATCGCAGTCTGAATATATGCCGTCGTGCCGTCGAGTGTATCAAAACCCAAGTCGAAAAGCGACTGCGCGAAGACATCCTCCTCCCATGGCTCGACAAAGGAGAAGCGGAAAACAGCAGCGGTATAGCGCATGGCGTAAAGCGGATTACCAGCAGTTGTAGTGGATATTCGCCACCGTGTACTTGTCTTTCGGCTGCGGTTGTTCGGCAGGCACACCTACCGGCACGATACAGAGAGGAATGATATGCTCCGGAAGCCCCAACAGCGACTGCACTTGGGCTACCCGCTCTGCATTCGGGTGGACGCCTGTCCATACTGCCCCCAATCCCATGGCATGTGCAGCAAGGAGCAGGTTCTCCGTGGCAGCCGAGACATCGTTAATCCAGAAGTCAGGCATATCGGGAATGGCCTTTGTCAAGTCGCCGCAAGGGATAAAAGCACAGGCAGGATGGTTCTGACAACGGGAGTTGGGCATTTCGGCACCGATACGACCAAGAAGTGTGGTGTCCGTCACAACGATGAACGCCCAAGGCTGTTTGTTAATCGCAGACGGGGCTGCCATAGCGCACTGCAAGAGGGTGTCGATTTGGGCTTGCGAGATGGGTTCGCCCGTGAACCGGCGCACTGAGACGCGGGTGAGGATGTTTTCAATAGGAGTTTGCATAGTCTGTTGAGTTTGGTTGCAACTGATGAGTGCTATACTCACGAGTGCGAAAACGAGTAACTTTTTCATTTTAGTGTATATTGGGATACCATTTTAATGCTGTTCCGACTACATAGTTGCTGCCACCGATAAAGATAATATCGTCCTCTGTGGCAAGAGATTGCACATAGCGTAAGGCTTGCTGTATGTCGGGGATTGCTTCTGCCGCGGTGTCATCGGGGTGTACCTGTTGCCAGCGTTGCAACATCCCGGTGGCGGGAATGGCACGATGGGTATCAGGTTGTACGAAACAATAGCGTACACGCAGCGTCATACCCTCCACGATACGGGTAACGGGCAGCAGGCGCATAACCACATCCACATCCTTGTCCGACACCATACCGAATAGAACAAAAAGTGTGCCTTTCCGTTGCTCTTGCAGGGCGGCAAGTTGCTGCGCCACATAGTTGATGCCATGGGAGTTATGTCCTGTATCGCAGATAGTAAGCGGCTTACGGGAAAGCGTCTCCCAACGCCCACGCAACCCCGTGAGCGTACAGACCTGCGCAAAACCCTCACGAATAGCCTTTGCCGTAATGGCCGTACCGATAGGGCTGTACTGTTGCAAGACACGCAAGGCGACATAGGCCGTCTGGAGGTTTTTCGACTGATAGATGCCGTGGAGTTCGGAAACAGGTGCTACCCGCTCACGGCAACGACGCAAATAGCCGCATTGGTCGGCAAACCAAAGCCGGCAGGATGTAGTCTCCACCCCTTCGCCCAGAATACCGCACTCGGCGGCTTTTGCCATGAAGACAGGTGCTGTTTCGGGATCCGTCTCACCGATAACACATGGCACCTGGGGTTTAATAATTCCTGCTTTCTCAGCGGCAATCATAGGAAGAGTACAGCCCAAAAACTCCGTATGGTCAAAACCGATATTGGTAATAACCGATAGCATAGGTACAAGGATATTGGTAGAATCGAGCCGTCCGCCCAATCCGACCTCTACGACAGCCACATCGACCTGCTGTTCGGCGAAATAGGCAAACGCCATTGCCATAGCAGTCTCGAAGAAAGAGGGATGCACCTGCTCCAGAAAAGACTTATTCTCCGCCACGAAACGAACCACATAATCTTCGGATACGGGTACACCATTGAGGCGGATACGCTCACGGAAGTCCACCAAGTGGGGACTGGTATACAGCCCTACACGCAAACCCGCTGCCTGCAGCGATGCGGCAATGAGATGCGAGGTACTGCCTTTGCCGTTGGTGCCTGCGATATGCACCGAACGGAACTGCCGCTCGGGGTTACCGAGGTGCGCCATCAAGCGGCAGGTATTCTCCAGCCCTGGCTTATACGCCGCTGCGCCCACCAAATGGAACACCGGCTGCGAGGTGTAGAGATAGGACAAGGTTTCGCTATAGGTCATTTCCATACCACTTCGTAGGTAAAACCACTGCTAACTGCCGACTCTACGGGGGCATCGTTCTCGTCGGACACTACGGTATTGAGCGTTTCCGCCCGTTTCTCCTGCAACCACCGGTAAAACGCCGGCGAAGCATGAATGGCATAGCGCTGCGAGGTAAGAACAATGGTATGGTTGAGTGTCGGGTCAAAGACCTTAATCTGCAAGCCCGCAGTCCCTTTGTTCTGCTCGCATTGTTCTTGCAGTTCGTTGATAAACATCGTATTCAGACTGTCCAACGGCACAGAGATACTCAGGCGATGGAGGTAATGCGCCTGCGCCTCCTGCACCGACTCAACATTAGAGACAGCAAACTCGTAGTCCGCTTTCTCGTCTGGTTTTGGGTGAAACCACGCAGCCCCTGTACCCCGCTGCTGAATAGTACCCGAGACAAAGACAATGCTGTTCGGTTGGAGGAGCATCGCCTGTGTCTTGTAGGTTTCGCCAAAGAGGGCAAACTCGTAACTGCCCGCATAATCCTCTATAGTATATTTGCCGTACTTATTGCCCGCACGCGACTCGAGGTTGTTCTCTGCCTTGGTTACAATACCGCCGAAATGAACGACACGGTTCTTAAAGCGCTGAATGAACTCCATAGGTGTAGTGGTGTCTTTTTCGGTTTCCTCCTCGTCTTCTCCGCTGTCAGAGTCGCCCTGCGACTGTGCATTGACAGCGTTCTTGCGCGCCTCGGCAGTACGCCAACGCTCGAATTTATTCAGTTCCTCCGTCGTAATAGTAGCCAATTCGCGTATCTCGAATTGATACTCGTCGAGAGGGTGCGCCGAGAGGTAAATACCTATGTACTGTTTTTCCTTATTCAGCCGCTCGATCGTCGGCCAACGCTCCACCTTAGGCAATTCGGGGTGTTGGACGGCGGCACTCAGGCAATCTATGTCGCCGAAGAGCGAGTTCTGCTGCATGGCACGGTCGTTTTGATAGAGGTTGCCGTAGCGCACAAGGGCATCAAGCGTATATTCGCCGCTATGGTTGACTGCGAAGAGTTGCTCACGGTACATATCCGTAAAACAGTCGAATGCCCCCGCCATGGCAAGGCTCTCGACGGTCTTTTTGTTGCAAGAAGAGAGGTTGACCCGCTCCATAAAATCGAAGATGTCCTTATATAGTCCGTTCTTCGTACGCTCTTGGACGATAGCATCGACTGCCCCGCTGCCCACACCTTTCACTCCCCCGAGTCCAAAGCGGATATTGCCGTCCTTGTTGACGGTGAAGTTCATCTCGGACTCGTTCACATCCGGTTCCAACACTTTGATACCCATTGCCTTACATTCTTCCATGAGTTTGGTCACATCCTTGATGTTGTCTTTGGAGATAGTAAGGTTCGCTGCCATAAACTCGGCGGGGTAATGCGCCTTAAGGTATGCCGTCTGGTATGCCACCCACGAATAGCAGGCTGCGTGCGACTTGTTGAACGCATAGGAAGCGAACTTCTCCCAGTCGGTCCATATCTTGTTGAGTACCTTCTCGTCGTGCCCGTTGGCTTTACCGCCCGCCATAAACTTGCCTTTCAGTTCTTGCAGGATAGCCATCTGCTTCTTCCCCATCGCCTTACGCAGTTTGTCGCTCTCGCCACGAGTGAAGTTAGCCAACAGACGCGAGAGAAGCATGACTTGCTCTTGATAGACCGTAACACCGTAGGTATCCTTCAGGTATTTCTCCATGACAGGAATATCGTAAGTAACGGGTTCGAGCCCCTGTTTACGGCGAATGAACTGTGGGATGTAGTCCATCGGCCCCGGGCGATAAAGAGCGTTCATAGCAATTAGGTCGCCCATAACGGTGGGTTTGAGTTCGCGCATATACTTACGCATACCCGCAGACTCGAACTGGAAGACGGCTACGGTACGCCCCTCCTGGAAGAGGCGGTAGGTCTCCGCATCGTCGATAGGGATATGGTCGATGTCTACATGCTCGCCCCGCACTTTCTCGATGTTGCTGAGGCACTCCTTGATGATAGTCAGCGTAATAAGCCCGAGGAAGTCCATCTTGATAAGCCCCACGGACTCTACCACATGCCCATCATACTGCGTGACGAGTACACGCTTGTGCAGTTTCTTGTCCTCCACACTCGACAGGGGGGCAAACTTTGTCAAGTCGTCCGCACCGATGATGACACCGCAAGCATGTACCCCCACTTGGCGAATGGTATCCTCAAGTTGCATAGCGTAATTGAGCATACTGCGTATCTCGGGCTCGCCCTGCTCGTACTCTTGTTTGAGTTCGTCGATATACTTATAGCAGTTCTTTAGGTTTACCTTGGGCGACTTGCCTTTCTCGTCCTTGATGTTGTCGGGGAAGTCCTTGGCAGGGATAAGGGCTTTGAGGGCATTGACTTTCGCCAGCGGCACACGCTGTACACGCCCCACATCTGCAAGGGCGGACTTGGTCGCCATCTTGCCGTAGGTGATAATATGGGCGACATGCGTCTCACCGTACTTCCGGCTCACCCAGTCGAGAACCTTGGGTCGCCCTGCATCATCAAAGTCGGTATCGATATCGGGCAAGGAGATACGGTCTGGGTTGAGGAAACGCTCGAACAGAAGGTCGTACTTCAATGGGTCGAGGTCGGTGATATGCAGGCAGTAGGCAACGACAGAACCTGCTGCCGAACCACGCCCGGGACCTACACTGACGCCCAACTCCTCGCGTGCGGCACGGATAAAGTCCATCACGATAAGGAAGTAGCCAGGGAAACCCATGGTTTTCATGACATGGAGTTCGAAGCGGATACGGTCTGCCTGCTCTTTGGTCAGTTCCTCGCCATAGCGTTTCTTCGCGCCCTCGTAGGTGAGGTATGCAAGGTAGTCTGCCTCGAGTTTGATACGGTAGAGGCGTTCGTAACCGCCGAGTTTCTTCACTTTCTTCTCTGCCTCTTCGTCCGAGAGTACCACATTGCCGTTCTCGTCGCGCGTGAACTCATCAAACAGTTCGCGCTCGGTGAATTTCTGGTGATACTCCTCTTCCGTACCGAATGACTCGGGGATAGGGAACTTGGGCATAATAGGCCCCGAATCGATGTCGTATATCTCTACCTTGTCCGTAATCTCCTGCGTATTCTCCATCGCTTCGGGGATGTCGGAGAAGATAGCCGCCATCTCATCGGGTGTCTTAAGCCACTCCTGCTTGGTATAGTGCATACGGTTCTCGTCGTCCACAAAGTGATTGGTACTCAGGCAGATGAGACGGTCATGTGCTTCTGCGTTCTCCTCATCGACGAAATGGGCGTCATTGGTACAGATGACCTTCACACCGTGCTTATGCGCCAGGTCTATCAACACGGGATTGACCTCCCGCTGACGCTGATAGACATCTTGGTCGCCACCGGGTTTCTCCGTCTGATGGCGTTGAATTTCAATATAATAATCCTCTCCGAAGACTTGTTTGAACCACTCGATTGCCTCCTCTGCGCCCGCTATGTCGCCCGCCATTATCTTCTGGGGGAGTTCGCCACCCAAGCAGGCAGAAGAGCAGATAATGCCCTCGTGAAACTCCTGCAAAAGGTCTTTGTCGATACGGGCGGTGTAGTTGAAAGCGTCGTTCATAAAGCCCGCACTGACTATCTTGCAGAGGTTGTGATAGCCCGCTTTGTTCTTGGCGAGCAGGATAAGATGCCAACCAGAGCGGTCAATGATGTACGACTTCCCTTCGCCGTTGACGGCTTTCTCGTCGGTCATGGAATGACGACCGCGACGCGCACAGTAGACCTCACAACCGACGATGGGTTTGAAAGGCACGAAAGGCTGCCGTTCGTAGGCAACGCCTTGTTCCTCGGCGGCTTTTGCCTGCTCGTCTTGCTTTGTCTCCCATGCGTCTTTGTTCTTGGAGTTAATTTTCTTACAATAGTCAAGGAGTTCTTTGATGCCATACATATTGCCATGATCGGTGAGTGCTACGGCAGGCATACCCGTACGCAGACACTTATCGACCAAGTCTGGCACTTTGCTCATTCCATCCAAAACCGAATAGTGTGAGTGAACATGAAGATGGGTGAATGTTGTCATGGTGTGTATCGTGTGTATAGTTTTATTTCGATGGCAAAGGTACAACTTTTTTCGGGAAAAACACAAGACCGGGAGAGAAAAATTTTCGAAACGGTAGAGGGAGAGCGAAGGGAGTTTTTTGAAGGCATTTTGATAAAGAAGAGGGGACCAATTGACTCGACGAAAACAGGGTAAGCACATACAAATCATATAGACCTGACGGTTTGTGGACAGCCACTCAAAAATCAATCTCCTTGTGAAGGATACCGGAACAGGGGAGGAGAGAGAAGGTTTCCATGGACAAATGCAACACAAAAAATGGAAGGGAACACGAATGTTTCTCCGCAAAGTATGCGAACAGAAAATGGAACCCATTTTGTGGGAATATGGGTGCTTCAAGAGTGCTATAAAAC
>CAVFHY010000040.1:0-21090 GCA_963622445.1 Bacteroidaceae bacterium | reverse complement strand
CACTCATGACTTTTATAAGGGTTTTATAGCACTCTTGAAGCACCCATATTCCCACCAAATAGGTTCCATTTTCTGTTCGCATACTTTGAGCGAAGGAACATTCGCGTTCCCTTCCATTTTTTGTGTTGCATTTCTCCTTGGACAGTACAACGAACCCATTTTTTATGCGGTGGCCTTATTACCATAGGTGGGAATTTGGGAATATGGGAGAAAATGTGTACCTTTGCGGGCGGAATAACTCATTTATGCCAACTATTCTCTTTATATGGTACAAGCGTTCCCGTGGCATCCTCGAAGGTGGCGGTCAAGCAAGCAAGCGCAACTTCGAGTTACTGCGTTCCATTGTCGGCAGCAACCATATCGACTCCTACTATGTCCACGATGAGTACCGACGCAAGACGCTCTGGAGTTATATCCGTGGTGCGTTCTTTTTCCTGTTTCGCTACTACTATGGGCTGACCCCTCGGCGTGTGCAAGAGATAGTCCGACAGGCGCAGTCGTACGACTATGTGTTTATCGACCGCAGCCTCTTCGGCATCGTAGCCAAACGCCTCAAACAGAGCGGCTACCGCGGGCAGATATTGGTCTATTTCCACAATGTGGAGGTCATCTATTTCGATGCCAAACTGCCTCGCATCCCCGGGCGTAGCCTCATTATCCGCACCGCCGACCAGAACGACCGCTACTCGTGCCAATATGCCGACAAGGTCATCGCCCTCAACGAGCGGGACGCACAGGTGCTGGAGCAACGCTATGGACGGCGAGCCGACCTGCTCATTCCCATCACTTTGTCCGACCGGATGACTTACACGCCCACTGCCGAACCGACCCGCACACGCCCGCAGTGCCTGTTCTTCGGGGCATATTTCACACCTAATAACCAAGGTATTCTGTGGTTTGTGGAGCATGTGCTTCCCCACGCCAATATCGACCTACGAATAGTGGGGAAAGGGATGGCAAAACTCAAAGCCGAGTCACCGCTGCTGCAGGACATCGAGGTCATTAGCGATGCGCCCGACCTGCAGGCATATATCGAACAGGCGGACATCGTGGTGCTGCCTATATTCTCGGGCAGCGGAATGAAAGTAAAGACCTGTGAATCACTGATGTACGGCAAGAACATTGTCGGCTCGAGCGAGGCATTCGAGGGCTATACGGCAGACTACGAGCGCATAGGCGGCTTGTGCAACACGGCAGAAGAGTTCATCGCCCGCCTCAACGACATAGCCGCCCACCCTCGCCCACGCTTCAACGCCTATGCGCGGCAAGTCTATCTCGAGCGATACTCGTACGACGCCGTGCAGAAGACATTCCAGACGCTCCTCTCGCACGACGCTTAACGAGCAGACCTGCTGGCTCTATTCTCATCCGAGGTCAAAAATCTCAAAGCAGTCAGCAAACCCGACAAAATATACTTAGAGATTACGAATGAATACCTACAATATGACATCTACAGAATTACGCAAACTTATCGCTATCTGGTTTGAAGAGGATATCCGAGATGGCGACCACACTTCGCTCAGTTGTATCCCCGCCACACAAATGGGCTGCCAACAACTGATAATCAAAGACACGGGCGTGCTGGCAGGCGTAGAAGTAGCGAAAGAAATAATCCGTTACTTCGACCCCGAGTGCCGCATGGAACAACTGCTCGAAGACGGAGCACTCGTTAAACCCGGGGACATTGCGTTCCGCGTCTATGGCAAGGAACTGAGCCTGCTGCAGATAGAGCGCACTATGCTCAACATCATGCAGCGTATGTCGGGCATTGCGACCACAACACACAAGTACCAAAGTCTCATCGCCGACACAGGCTGCCATGTACTCGACACCCGCAAGACCACTCCCGGGTTGCGCTACCTCGAGAAAGAGGCAGTAAAGATAGGCGGAGGTATGAACCACCGTATCGGGCTTTTCGACATGATACTGCTCAAAGACAACCATGTGGACTTCGCAGGAGGTATCACCGCCGCACTGACACGGGCGAAGACTTACTGCCAAGAGCGGCATAAAGACCTGCGCATAGAGATAGAAGTGCGCAACGAGAGCGAGATACAAGAGGCACTCGAAACGGGCATACCCGACCGTATCATGCTCGACAACTTCACACCCGAACGCACACGCAAGGCAGTGGCACAGATACGCGAGTGGGAAACGGCACACGACAAGAAGATAGAGATAGAATCCTCGGGCGGTATCACTATCGACACCCTGCGCGACTACGCCCTCTGCGGCGTGGACTTCATCAGCGTCGGCGCACTGACCCACTCCGTCAAGAGTCTGGATATGAGCTTTAAGGCTATTAGGAATTAAAAACACGGGATGGTCCATTGCACCTGACGGCTCACAGAATGTTTCCTATGCCACGCGGTGGCAAGAAAAACAGAAGGAAACAGGGAATAACGACAGCATAGCAAGCCCGCGGGCTTGCTATGCTGTCGTATGGAAGGTCATCTTTGACCCTATGAAAGTACTCTGTTATCTATTTTCATTGAAGGCACTCTATTGCCTCTTTTTTTGAAAGTACTCCTGCCTTATTGAAGGAAGAATTTGGTGCCGTTCTGGAAGACTATACCACGATAGGTAGCATCCACTTGTTGCCCGAGGAGGTTGTACATCGGAGCATTGTAGTCGAGCATAATGAGCGTAACAACCGATGTGGGCGTAGTACCACTATAACCGATATAGAGTAGATCGCCGCTCATGCTCGGCGTGAAATAGAAATCGTAATTGCCGCCTGCGCCTGCTACATACTTCTCGTCTACGATTGTTACATTATCGGTACTGCCTTCCTTCAGTGCAACTGTCCATTCTGCCTCTGTACAAGTGTTGTAGAGCGTGAAAGTAGTGCCATTCGTGAGCGATACGCCCGTCAGCATATACTCACCCTCTGCTGCTGGGTTGACACTGAATGCCTTAAACTCCTCGCCTACCATAATACCATACTCAGGAACACAGATGTTAGGAATCTCTTCGAGCGATGCATACCAAGTATTCCCATAGAAATAGAGTTTGGTAGCGTCAATGGTCAGGTCTTCTGTTTGGTTGCCGCCATTGTTATTGAAGATGATGTGGGTATAGGTCTCGGCAAACTCGTAGGAATACACATCATAACCGTTCACTGTGAGTTCGGTCTTTGTCATCTCGACACCCGGCCAGGTGTTGTTGTTCTCGCCTACATAGACATACGCATAGACTTTGTCCCACGAGGTGGTATTCACATAGTATGCCGTAAGGGTGTTCACGTGTTCGGGTTGAAAATCACCCGTGAGGGTAATTTTACCATTAAAAGTAAAAGTGAGTTTGACCTCTGTGTTGGCTGCTTTGGGGACGAAGACGATATTGTTGTCTGCGTCCGTCTGGATATTGGCGGAACTTTTCTCCGTATCGAGAGCGGTGTAGCCCAAACTCGAAGTCCATGTGCCATTCGTCACTTTGAGGCGGCAGGTATCTGCAGGAAGCGTTGTAAAAGTATAGGTAGCAGGGGCATCTGCAGTGGCATTACCTAACTCAATGGCTTTTTCGTTCCACGCTTTTTCTGCTCCCACAAGATTGGCATTACCCGTGATATAGTAGGTAGGAGGAGTGTAGGTTGACCAAGTGCCGTAACTCCCATTGGAATCCCAACCGGTAATGGTATAGCAGTTATCCGTTATAGTGAGGTTTTCAGTTTTATTCCACAAATTAGCACCAGACCAAGCAATTTCTGTTGAGCCCGTCTTCTGACGAGTAAAAAGGCAACTGGTGCAACTATCGGGTATCTCTGCTGCAAATACAACGGCATCGGTAGGAACAACTGTCATGTGGACTGTGGCTGAAATATCATCCCCCCCCCATGCGTGAATAAAAAACTCGGGAGATGCTTGTCCCCAATATGTATTACCGCCTGTATTGAGGTAGATAATTTTGGCATTTAGGGCAACGGCACATAGGAAGGTTGCCAATAAGATGGATAGTTTCTTCATGGTTGTTTTAATTAAATTGTTATTAGATTGTTATCTATCTTCCTTTGGCGGGAGATATAGTTGATATTCCGTTTTTTTTATTAGATGTTCTAGATATTCTAGGGGTTCTAGAAGTTCTAGATAATCTAGAGGTTCTAGATATTCTAGGTTTATATGTCCTTTGATTTACTGCAATAGGAACTTGGTACCTTGCTGGACAACGATACCGTGGTAGTGGGCATCGACCTGCATGCCGAGGATGTTATACATCGGGGCTGTCGGGTCGAGCACTGGCGTATCGGATTCTACATTCTCGATCGCCGTCGGTCGGCAGTCGGGCAAGAGTTTCTCTGCCCCACCCGACCACATATAGCAGACATCCTCGTCCGTCCAAAGATCGGAGGTCTGGTCATTGCCCGAACCCGCATTGAAGATAAAGTTCACCTCTTTGACTGCAGCATCGAACTGATAGTAGTAGAAGCCTTCGTCGTTGGTAACAGTCAGTTGGGTTCCCGGCCACTTGCCTGTGTACTCCGTCGTATTCGTGCCCGACTTAGTCCACGAATAGAGATAGACTTTCGTCCACGAAGAGGGCTTATAGAAAGAGACGACAATAGGCGTGGTCTGCGGCGCCTTGTAGGTATAGACGCAAGTCTGCACCTCGGATTGGGTAGTTGCCGTAACGGCATAGGCTGTAACCGTGGTCGTGCCCGTAAGGACAAGCGGCTCGGTATATTGGACACGCGTGGAAGACGAAGCAGGATCGGTACCATCGAGCGTATAGTAGATATTGGGGGGTGCCTCGGTGCCACCAATCGCCTCCATGGCTACCGTGAGGGTCTCGGTCTTGAAAGTGGAAGTACCCGGGGTAATGACCAGTTTCGGCGCTACCGCCTTGGTGGTCTTCGTCCACATCTTATAACCCGTACCCGATGCGGCGAGTGTATAGCCCGACTGCGAAGAAGACACCTTGTTGCCCAATTCAAGAATGAGCGTGCCGTTCTTGCCCGTAACCGTAGCACGATAGCCCGATGCATCGCCCTCGTCGCTGACCGCACTCTCGGAGTGGACTCCGACTGCCTTACGGGCAAGTACCATCGGGGCAAGGGCGGATTTGTACACTTTCCAATGGGGATAGAAGACACAAGGCACACCCGGCATGGCGAGCATAAAGGCATTCGCCTGCAAGAGGCGGTCTTTCATTGCCGTAGTCATCGAATTATTCAAACCACCGAACTCGTTGTTGTCACGCTGGTAGGTGTCGTGACTGTCAACGAAAGTAACCGCATACTTGCTCTTGCCTGAACCCAACAAACCAGGGGCTTTGCAGCCCGAATAGTTGCCTGCGGCCATAGAGTTGTTGAACGCATCGTATTTGGTACCGAAGTCGAAAACAAGGGTATTCCAGTTGGCGTCGCTCAAGCGACTCTGCAACACAGCCTGGTTGCCGTCCCAATACTCCATAACCGAGAACGCCATCTCGGCAGCCTTGTTATAGTCATCTATATGAGAGTTATGGAACCCCTTGCAGTAGTCGTAACGCACACCGTCGTACTGCATTTCGGACTTCATCCACTTAAGGTACGCACGGAACATCTCGCGCACTTCCTCGTTCTGATGATCCCAATCACGAGCTGCGGCATAGTTTGCCTCGTCGCCATACCCATCATCGGCTGCGCCCGTGGCTTTACCTTTGCACGCACCTGCCGAGGAAGAGGAGTTCACCTCGTCGGTCTGGCATATCCACGAGGCATCGGGATAGAATTTACCGTACTCGCCAAAGTCTTCCTCGTAGAAATCGCACCAAGAGGATTTGTTATTGGCGTGGTTGATAACAATATCGGCAATCACTTTCGCACCACCGGCATGGAGCGTACTGACAAGCGACTCCAGCTCGGCGCGTGTACCCCATGCAGAGTTCTGATTACAGTACTGCGAGGGGAGGTAGCCTACCCCACCCGATGACTTTGCCGAAGGCGGCAACCACACGAGGTCGAAATAAGCGGCTATCTCGGAAGCGTCTTTGAGCAATGTCGTCCAACGGGTATCGCCGTGTTTCTTGCCCGACCCATTGGAATCCCAATAGAAGGCTTGGAACAGCACATCGGTACACTGCGAGGGGACGGAAGAGGTATAAGGCTCGGGAGTGGGTTCGGGGTCAGGTTCTGGATCTGGTGTCGGGTCGGAGTCTGACTCCGGGTCTGGCATTACGGAGCAGTCTGTACCCGTCTGCACATACCAGAGATCATCCTCGAACTTCAACTTAATGTAGAAATTGTAAGAGCCTGCCGTCTTGCAGACTAAGCCCGTGGCCGTGCAGTCAAACGAGGTATATGCCCCATAGGGGTCTATCGCTGCTATTGCCCAAGCGACATTTTCAGCCTCGTCGTAGCAGGTAACGACATCGCCCACAGAGAGGGGAACGCAGGTCGCTACATATTGGTCGCGTCCCTGCATATCCTGCTCGGCTACTGCGGTAGCCGCATAGTCCGTCGTACCATTGACACGCACATAGAACGGCGCTGCAGAGAGCGAAACAGCGCACAATAGGCACGCCAAAAAAGAATAGATGTGTTTCATGAGTAGTAGTTAGTATGCCTTACTCGTCGTCGCAACGAGAAATCGCACAAAGGTACGGGCTTTTTCGCACTCTCGCAAGAGGGAAAACTATGTTTTTGAGCAGAGAAAGCGAGGGGCATAACCACGCATAATGACATAGAGTTCCCTCTTCTCTGCAAAAGATCAGGGAAGTCCGATCAGTATCGGGGTAATCTCACTTTGCCGCCTTGTATATACGGTAGTGTGTTGGAAAGCGTGTCTATCCGCCAACCGAGGAGATTATAGGGCAGGGAAGACATAGGCACGGTGGTGTGCGGGACAGACAGCGGCTTCTTCGGCTCTTGGGAAATATAGACTTGCGTCTCGTAGGCAGTCTTGTCTATCGCAGCGTCTGCCACGCCATTGAGGTAGACCTCCAAATACGAATAGCCCGATGCAGTCAATTGGGCAGCGTCCTGCGGGTCGGTCGGGTCGAGACCTATTGCCTCCTCGTAGAGATCGGGCAGACCATCCAAGTCCGTATCGAGCGCCAACGAATCGCCCTCTACGGCGTCCAAGAACGGGTAGTTGCCCACCACGCTGTCGCCGACAAAGAAACAATCCTCACGGGCAAAACGGATGTCGTTCTGCGAGTCGATAATACCCAACCATTTCTTCTGCGTTGCACCCACGAACTGCGGGTCTTGCCTGCCCGCCGCCTCTGCCAGCACACGGGCGTCCTGCTCATCGTAACGGGGCAACGATGCGCCCGCCAAGGTGGTTACACGCGCATACGCCGTCTCTGCGTCCTCGGCAACGATACCGCTCTCCACCACAGGCTGCGAGAGTACATAACGAGAGAAAGCAGCCTCTCCCGCCTGCGCCCCATCGAGGTTGAAGGCACGGTTGGCATCACTCTCCACAAAACCATAGAGATTGTCCCGATTAACAAGCCGCAGCACAGAGTCTTGCCAACAGGTTTTGGTCGTGAGATTGTACTTGTTGCCCGTCTCGAACATATTGCCGCTCAAGAACCACTGCCCATAGTCGCCCGCTTTGCTGCCCTGCACGAAATAGCGGGTAGAGAGGCTGCAGGCGTAGGTAACAGGACCGCAACGGAAATAGTTATTGACCAGACAGACACGATTGTAGCCCGACGGTTTGCCCTCGGCATCATGGTTCTTCGTTGTGTCGTTCTCACCCCCATAGAGAGAGTTCTTCTTACCGAAATTGAAGATCACATTGTTCAGGAACTCGTTGTCGACCTGCGCATCGTGGTCGTGCTTGCCCTGCGAGAGGTTCGCCTCGTCGCGCACGCCGTTGAAGCGGGGCGTACGGTTGTGGCAATTGGTGATAAGGCAATGGTGCATCGTGGCATGCTCACCACCCCACTGCGTGGCATACGCACGCGCCCCTTTCGCATTCTTGGAGTGGTACAACCCCTCGGCGATAACAGACCACTGTACGGTGGTAGAGTCGGTGTCGTACATCGTAAGGCACTCCTCCATTGACCACGAGAAAGAGCAATGGTCGATAATCACATGACGGGTATTCTCCACATCAAGACAGGGATAACTCGAGGCAGGGATATCTCCGGCACGGAAACGGATATAGCGAATAATAACATTCGGCTGACAAACATAGATATTCGCGCCCGCTATGCAGACGCCGCCACCCGGGGCGGTCTGCCCTGCGATAGTCACATTCGGGTGGGCAAGTTTGAGTTTGGAGGTAAGATAGATCGTACCGCATACCTGGAAAAGCACCGTACGGGGCGTGTCGTCGCCCTCACGAAGCGCCCAACGGAGCGTACCCTCGACAAGGTTGTCATCGGTACAATCGTCGAGACGGGTAACATAATAGACATTGCCGCCACGACCACCTGTTGCATAACGCCCATAGCCCTCCGCTGTCGGGAAAGCCAAAACCTGTGAGAGGAAGAGATAACAAGAGAGAAGGAACATGGTTGCTAATTATGAATTATGAATTATGAATTATGAATTACGAATTATGAATGTGTATGTACTTTCTTGCGGGCGAGGGAAGAGAGCTGGAGGCTGTTGAAGATATTCTGCCAGATAATATACGCTGCGGGGCCTATTGCCGACAGCGGACAGAGATACGACTGCGCCAACCATACCCCAAGCGAGGTGTTCTTCTGCCCAAACGCCTGCCCTGCCGTCACCTTGCTCACCGAACACATATCATGGGGCGTTGCCTCAGGGTTAATCTCCTCGTCGTGGTTCTCGACACCGATAGAGGCTGCGGGGAGATGATAGCCTATCACCTTGCCGAGATAGAACTGGAGCATACACGCCACGAAAGAGCCTACACACAAGCCGAGAAGCGTGGCATAATCGTAATGCGACTCGATCAGCGTATGAGTGATATTCGCCATCAACACTACAAGCGAAAAGAGCCAAAGATAGAACGGCATACCCGTCAGGCGGTGCGAGAGAGCAAAAGTTTTCCCCGTATGCTTATGACGCTGCACGGCATTGTAGGACAGCCTCAGCAGCCATGCCGCCAAGAAAGGTCCCAACAGCAACGGACAGACACGCTGCAAAATTGCCCACAAGTCCGACCAAAAGGCAATGTCCGTATGGCTCGCTATGGGGAAGAAGACCGGCACGACGATTGCCGTTGCCGCATTGCTCAAGAGCGTAAAGGTAGTGAGGTTCTGGATAGAGCCACCCAACTTACCTGCGATAATAGGAGCAGCCGTCGCCGTAGGCATAACAAAGCAGACCATCAACCCCTGCGAAAGCACCAGCGTCTGCTCCGGCGTAGTCCCACAAAGTGTACATATCCACTGCACCAGATAGAAACCGCCCACCGTAAGCAAGAGTTGCACCGCTAAAACTGCCCAATGCCATCGGCGCAGACGGAAATCCGCCGGGTTCACCTTACAGAAAGTGAAGAACAACATGAAGAAGATCAACCACGGCAGAACGGGCATACACCGCCAGAAGACAGGGTATGCCAATGCGCCAAGGGCCATCGAGAGTATCAGGGCATTACGATTGAGAAAAGCACGGAAAGAGGACATTGCTTGGAAATTAGAGTTTGAAGAGGGTGCGGGCGTTGAGAGTGGTGATACGGTCAATGTCTGCCGGCGAAAGAAGATAGATGTCTGCCAAACGCTCCACAACAAAAGACAGCCAACGGCTCTCGTTCGGCTCACCACGGTGCGGCACAGGTGCCATATAGGGCGAGTCCGTCTCAAGCACCAGTCGCTGCACAGGGATGTGCGACAGGGTATCTGCCAACTTGCAGTTTTTGAAAGTCAAGACCCCGCCAATGCCGAGGTAGTAGCCCATCGCAAGCACTTGCTCCGCCACCTCACGACTGCCGCTGAAACAATGGAATACGCCCTGCACACGAGGGTGCAGGCGCAGCACGGCGAGGCAATCCTCGACCGCATCCCGACAATGAATCATAACCGGCAAGCCGAGTTGTTCCGCCCACTCCAACTGCGTATGCAACACCTGTTGCTGCTCCGCCTTGCGGGTAGTGTCGAAATGATAATCAAGCCCTATCTCACCCACGGCGATATAGTGCCTGTTATGGGAAAAGAGTTCCTGCCCGATAGCCGCCAACTGCTTACGGTAGTCGGGTGTGATATTCTCGGGGTGCAACCCCAAGGCGGGGAAGAGAAAGTCGGGGGACGCATCACACACCGCCCCCACCGAGGCAATAGACGATGCGTCCACCCCTGGGACGAGCATACACTCGACGCCCCCCTCCCGCTGCACGGCAAGAAAAGCAGGCAGGCGGTCGGCATACTGCGGGTCATCAATATGGCAATGGGTATCAATCATAGCGGAAACGCCTACGAACGGCGAAAAAGAATACTGCTGTCGCCGTAACTCAAGAAACGAAAGTCGTGAGCGAGCGCATAGTCGTAGATCGTATGCCAATCGCCCCCCACAAAAGCACTCACCAAAAGGAGCAGCGTAGATTTGGGCTGGTGGAAATTGGTAATCAACCTGTCCACCATACGGAACGAATAGCCAGGCTCTATCATAATCTGGGTCTCCGCATGGAGCGTCTGCTGCCCCGTGCGGTCGAGATAGTCGAGCAACGACTGCAACGACTCGGCTGGCGTAAGAGGATGTTCGCCCTCGTAAGGAGCGAACTGCGGCACATGGAGGTTTGTTTCGCCCCGCTGCACCATCTCGCCCAAGAAATAGAGGCTCTCGAGGGTACGCATACTCGTCGTCCCTACCGCGACAATACGCCCGAGCGAAGAGAGGATGTCGGCTATTGTCCGGCGCGGCACGGCGATAATCTCGGTATGCATGGTATGCTCGTTGGCGTCCTCCGTCTTAACAGGCTGGAAAGTACCGGCACCCACATGGAGTGTGAGTTCGGTAGTCCGAATGCCCCGCCGGTGTAGATCGTCAAGAACGGCGGTAGTGAAATGAAGACCCGCCGTAGGGGCTGCCACAGAGCCTTTGATACGCGAATAGACCGTCTGGTAGGTCGTCTTATCACTCTCTTCTGTCTTGCGATTGAGGTATGGCGGGATAGGCAACTCGCCCACCGCATCGAGTATCTCGGCAAAAGAAAGACCGGCATTGTCCCACGAGAAAGAGACAGCAAATGTATTGCCCGTCTGCCCGCCTTTCGTAGCGCGGAGAGTAACCGTCCCACCATTGGACAGAGTAACCGGCATTTCGACAAAGGCATCACGGAACTTCTTGGCATTACCAATCATACACTTCCATGTGCAACCCGTGGTACTGCTCAACGAGAGTTGGTAGTCGTGCGGCGCAAGCGGCTCCAAACAGAATACCTCGATACGCGCCCCACTCGATTTATAGAAAACCAATCGCGCCTGAATGACACGGGTGTTGTTGTAAACCAACAACGAGTCGGCGGGGATATACTCCCCCACCCGACAGAACACATCCTCGCTCACTTTGCCGTCACGATAGACAAGGAGTTTAGAGTGGTCACGCTCCGCAAGCGGGTACTTAGCGATACGCTCGTCGGGGAGCGGGTAATCATAGTCTGCTATGTGAATCGGATTCATTATGGTGGAAAGAATTGGTACGCCCACTACGGAACGGCTTGGCGGGGCGGTCAATATGAGAACGGAACGGCTTCTTCGGTGCGTCCTTACCTTTAGCGAAAGGTTTACTGTCCCTGTCTTTGGAGAAAGGCTGTTTGTCTTTGGCGAAAGGCTTGCGGTCGGCATCCTTGCCCTTGGAAAACGGGTTATGGAAAGGCTTGGCATCCTTGCGATAGGGGCGAGGGTCTTTACCCGCAGGGCGAGGCGTATCCTTATGCACAGTGGGGTGCGTTTTCTTCCACTCCTTATGCTCGCCTTGGAAGAGACAATACTGATTGAAGAGGCAATCCAACTCGCCGTTGAGGAGATGAATCTTCCTGGTCGGCTTCAGCCCAAGGCATCGCAGCGCCTCCTCGTTGGAAGAGATAATCCACGCCGTAGCTCCTGCGAACTGGTGTTTGAGGGCTGTACCCATATCCTGATAGAGGCGCAACACATCCTTATCCTGCGCCAAACGCTCGCCATAGGGCGGGTTGATCATTACCAATGCGCCCTCTGTACAAGGTTCCCCCTCTACCCCCGCAAGGCGTATCTCCTCGATACGAATCTGGCGTACGGAGATATGATGTTGCATACCTGCCGACTTGATATTCTTCAGCGCAGTCTGCACCGCATAAAACCCCGCATCCGAACCGTAGATATGGTGAGTGAACGCCCGCTCGGAAGAGTCGTCGTTGTAAATCGACTCGAAGAGGTCTCTGTCGAAGTCCGCCCATTTCTCGAAGGCATAGCCTTTGCGGAACACGCCTGGGGCGATATTAAGCGCAATCAGTGCCGCCTCGATAAGCAGCGTACCCGAACCGCACATAGGGTCGTAGAAATCGGACTGCCCGCGCCAGCCTGCCAAGAGGAGCATACCCGCTGCAAGTGCCTCATTAATAGGGGCTTCGGTATTCGCCACACGATAGCCCCGCTTATGCAGACTCTCGCCCGTGCTATCCAGCGAGAGCGTAACCTGCTCACCTGCGATATGCACATTGAGACTCAAATCCGGGTCGGTCAGTTTGACATTCGGGCGGCGGGAAGCATGCTCCATCCAGTAGTCCGCAATAGCGTCCTTGACACGATAGGTAACATACTTCGAGTGACGGAAAGTATCGGAATAGACCGTTGAATCGATAGAGAACGAGGTATCGACCTGCATATAAAGCGACCAGTCTATCTGCTTTGCCTGCTCGTAGACCGCATCGGCATCGGTGGCACGGAACGCTGCAATAGGCACCAAGATACGCGTAGCCGTACGCAGGGCGAAGTTCGCCCGATAGAGCAACGCCTTATCGCCCGAAAAGGAGACCGCACGGCGCTCTTTCTGTACCTCGGTCGCCCCGAGTTCCGTAAGTTCTTGTGCCAAGACATCTTCCAATCCCTTGAAAGTCTTCGCCACCATCTGAAAAGTAGGAGTAGTATCCATGCTGTAGTATTCTGTTCTAACGAAAATTCCACAAAGGTACGGCTTTTTGCTCATATATGCAAGACGCCAGTGTTTTCCGCTACCGAAAGCCCATCTAAATTTGGAGATTGCCGAATTTTGTCGTACCTTTGCGGGGAAATACAAGAGAGAAATGTTTACCCAAGCCAATCAGCTAGAACACCGCGACATGCTCAACCTCATACGGGGCTTTGCAGACACGGGGCGTCCGCAAGTGGGCATATTCCGGTACGACTATGTACACAATACCCTGTTCGGCGTGCAGAAAGACGATGCCGACCGCTATATAGACGAGTTTAACCTCCCCGTGGATTTCCCCTTTGCGATCGACGAGCATTGGAGCATAGGACACAGTTGGTCGAGCGACAAGACAGGAGACATGCAATGAAAGTACTCTTTTTCAGTGCTTGGTATCCGACCGAGCGAGATGCAATGGCGGGACTTTTTGTGCAGAAGCATGCGGAAGCCGTTGCACAACAAGGGGCAGATGTGCGTGTACTCTACTCCGATGCCACAGGTGTACGATGGCTATGGGAGATGGTATCTGCATGGAAGCGACTGCATAGCGAGTGGGGACTACCGGATATGGTACAGATGAATGTGCTGGACAAGAACGGTGTATTGGCACTCTACCTACGGCAACGCTATCATATTCCATTTGTCGTTATTGAGCATTGGAGCGGATACCTGCCCGTTCACTTCTCTTTTCGGGGCGGGTGGCATGGTAAAGTTATGCGCTATATTGCGAGCAAGGCTTCATGTATTATGCCCGTCAGTTGTATGCTAGAAAAAGCGATGAAACAATGCGGAATAGTATGCCATCGATGGGAGAGGGCGCACAATGTAGTGGACGATTTCTTTTACACGCCTCCTACAGAGCGCATTCCACGAAAGGAGAATAGAGTGCGACTGTTGCATGTCAGTTGCTTCGACGAGCAAGCCAAGAACATACAAGGTCTGCTCCGTGCCTATCGGAATGCTCTCACACAAAATGAGAATATAGAATTAGTTGTTGTCGGTACAGGAATAGACTTTGAAAAAGACAAGGAATATGCTGACAGCCTGCAATTTCCCAAAGATACCATTCGTTTCACGGGCGAAGTTCCTCCGATAGAGGTATGTCGGTGGATGTACGCAAGCGATGCGTTCGTGCTGTTCTCACGCTACGAGACTTTTTCCGTCGTACTGGCAGAGTGCCAAGCCGTAGGACTGCCGATTATCACTTCACGCGTTGCGGGAATAGCAGAAGACCTGCCTGCTGAATGTGGCATAGTGGTAGAGATAGAAGACGAACAAGCCCTCACCAACGCCATACTCGAGATGGCAAGCCACTTGGATGATTATTCCGCAGAGCATATCCGTCCATACGGAGAGAAATACCGCTACGAAGCAGTAGGCAAAGAACTAATGGCGGTCTATCATTCAGTCTGTAACCCTCGTTCGTAGTTGCGTACAAGGGACAAGTACCACAATAATTGTACGCCGATAACAATAGCGCCGGCTATACTGTAGCCCGCAATGGCATAGAAGAAACTATGCTGCCAAATACCCATTCCTAATCCTAACAAACGCAAAACGATAAGCAGTACCTCCAAGTACAGCCCTATTTTCTGTTTCTTGAATATATCACTCAAAAAGCAGATAGGTGCGACTAAGACGGACATCAGTAGCCACGGCAACATAACACGGATATAAAGCCCGGAGATTTCCCATTCTGCCCCAAGCAGCCAACGAGTAAGTACCGGCAGAACAAAATACAACAGCGTAAAGCACGGTATGGCGACAGCAAGCGTAAGACACAGGAAGCGCACGATAGTAGGGCGTATCGTAAGACGCTGATTGACACGATGTGCCGTGTTCTCGAACAGTACCTGATAGAGCGATTGGGAAATCATATTAAGAGGGCGGAAAGCAAGCGTCAGTGCCATACCCCAGAAGCCCAAGTTTGCCAAACCGAAGAATGGAGTCAAGAGCAACGAGGGCAATGCGCCGCTCAGATTATTGACTAATGCACGAGGGAGGGAGTACTTGGGAAAATTGGCGTACTCTCGAGCGGCGGTGCGACATTCCTCCCTGTCGATATGCAAGAGTTGGCGTAGTCCTTTTTTCCAAGCAGCAGCGATACTCATGGCTATGGAGCATAGAGGGGCAAGCACCGTGGATAGTAGAAGTCCGCTATGCAATAAACCCGCAAAGCCGAAAGACATCTTTGCCCCTGCATTGAGGACCGATTGCGAGAGTTGGTAGCGACTGATACGCCCGAACTGCCGTTGGCGGGTATAATAGTAATTCAGCAGTATCCATAGCCCCGACACGGCGACATAGAACGGCATAAGCCAATAGTAATGCGCAAGCGATGGTGTATTGAACAGGCGGGCGATAGGGCGTGAGAACGGAACGGAAAGCAATACCAAAGCGACTACGCCGCATAGCACAAGCAAGCCGACTTGACAAACGGCCGTTGCCCGTTTGTCGTCCTTGGGGAGAACAATGGCGTACTGGTACTCCGCCGTAGCGAGA
The DNA here is from genome assembly GCA_963622445.1 of Bacteroidaceae bacterium. Classification (GTDB taxonomy): domain Bacteria; phylum Bacteroidota; class Bacteroidia; order Bacteroidales; family Paludibacteraceae; genus Colicola. The sequence goes on along the minus strand of CAVFHY010000040.1, from coordinate 5,582 downwards.
ATAACCAGTACGCCTGCTATACTCAAAAACAGATTGAGCAACCCGAAGTCGTCGGGGGTATAAAGTCGGGTAAGCACAGGATAGACTAGCAAGCCTATCACCTGCGCCACGACATTAGCCGACAGCAACTTGGCAAAGTTGCGCACACCCGCCGAGCGGAAAAGAGTCTGTATCTGCTTGGTGTCCAATACTATTTGGCGATAACAAGATAGTAGTTTTTCTTGCCGCGCTGGAAAAGAATGTACTTATCGTTGAGCAGAGCAGCCGTGGTAATCGGCGTCTGCGGGTCGGTCAGTTTCTCTTTGTTCATCGAGAAACCATTCGACTGGATGGTCTTGCGCGCCTCGCCCTTGCTGGGGAAGATAGGCGTTTTCTCGGCAAGCAAATCGAGCGGAGCGATACCCTCTGCCAACTCATCGCGGCTCACCTCGAAACGCTCCACGCCCTCGAAGACCTGCAGGAAAGTCTCCTCGTCTAACTTATGCAGTGCCTCTGCCGTAGCGTTACCGAAAAGGATGTTGCTGGCCTCAACGGCTGCGTTGTAGTCCTCCTCGCTATGCACCATAATGGTAACCTCATGCGCAAGCCGCTTCTGCAACACACGCAAGTGGGGTGCTTGGTCGTGCTCGGCTATCAGAGCATCGATTTCGTCCTTCTCGAGCGAGGTGAAAATTTTGATATACCGCTTGGCGTCCTCGTCGCCCACATTGAGCCAGAACTGGTAGAACTTGTAGGGCGAGGTATAGCGACGGTCAAGCCAGATGTTGCCGCTCTCCGTCTTGCCGAACTTGCCGCCATCGGCCTTGGTAATCAGCGGACAAGTGAGCGCATACGCCTCGCCACCGCCCATCTTCTTGATGAGTTCGGTACCCGTCGTGATGTTGCCCCATTGGTCGCTACCGCCCATCTGGAGTTTGCAGCCCTTGTTCTTATTGAGATAGACATAGTCGTAGCCCTGCAGCAACTGGTAGGTAAACTCCGTAAAGGACATACCCTGCGAGAACTCGCCGTTGAAGCGCTTCTTGACCGAGTCTTTCGCCATCATATAGTTGACGGTGATGAGTTTGCCCACATTGCGGGCGAAATCGAGGAAAGTGTAGTCCTTCATCCAGTCGTAGTTGTTGACCAACTCTGCCGCATTGGCTGCCGTGGAGTGGAAATCGAGGAACTTCTCCAACTGGCGCCGGATACATTCCTGATTGTGGCGGAGAGTTGGCTCGTCGAGCAGGTTACGCTCAGCCGATTTGCCGCTTGGGTCGCCAATCATACCCGTAGCACCGCCTATCAAAGCGATAGGCTTATGCCCGCAACGCTGCAAGTGACGCAGCATCATAATACCGCAGAGGTGGCCGATATGAAGGCTGTCCGCCGTTGGGTCGATGCCTACATAGGCTGCGGTAACTTCTTTGTTGAGTTGTTCTTCGGTACCCGGCATAATATCTTGGAGCATGCCTCTCCAGCGTAGTTCTTCTACAAAATTCTTCATCGATTCTTATATAAGTTATACGGATAGAATACTGTGCGTATCGCTAACGATTGTATAGGGACTAATGCCGAGAGACTGCATACAGACAGCGCACAAACGGCATCTATACGATTTGCGCACAAAGGTACGACAAAAAAACGATACTGCCAAATTATGATAGACAGGTCGGGGAATTATTGAATGAAGAGTATGCTTGTACCAAATAGTTCTCCAATAGGGGAAGCCGATTATTCATAGGGTATATCCGCACTGGTTTGATGCAAATTTGTAGTTTCCATCTGGAAAGGCAATTTTTCAGTACATATAGAAGATCTATGTATTGGTGGAGGGGGTGAGAGGCATAGGACAGCGTTCTTCATTTCTTTTGCCTGAACAATGGGGTAGTATGATGGGTTGTCCGCAGGCGAGGGGCGTGGGGTGGCGGTGGAAATGGGGTATGAAGGAGAGGCGGAAATCTTAAAAATCGGATCGTTTTGTGGGACGGAGGTGGTTCGACGCTGCTTCGACGGTGGTTCGACGGTGGTTCGACAGAGATGGCTTTTTATCAATGGTTACGAAATCGAAAGAAACGGCATGTTTTTGCGTTGCAAAGTTAAAGGGTATATACAGGCTGTGACGGACAAAGACAGATAAAGGGCTGTGTATATTAAAAAGACATACAAAGGTTGCGGCAGAGAAAGACTCGAAAAATTGGGGCAAATAGAGACACATAGGCTGCCTTGGGGTGGGCAGCCTATGTGATGTTTTTGTCTAACGACCGTGAAACGGTAGAATAACTAATAGCCAGCGGGGTTACACTTTACTCCACCTCTACGCCCGTGAGGGTGTAGGTCTTGCCATTACGGAGGATATAGACTTGTCCGTCGATAAGGACTTTCTGCGGGGTGGTGTCTGTATCGGCAGAGATGTTGTCTATTGCTGTGGCGGGGATAAACTCGGCTTCGAGGGTCAAGTCTTCTAACACCGTAAAGCGATAGGGGTTATAGGTCAAGCCGTTGCTCCACTGTTTGAACTCATAGCCGCTATTGGGGATTGCACCCAATGTTACTTGGGAACCATAGCCATAAGCTCCTCCGCCAAAAACAGAACCTTGCTGTGCATCACAAGTTACCATAATGGTATATTGATTCTCTGCGAACTCTGCAGTATAGGTAGCATCACCCTCAACTAATACGGTGCGTGGATTGTCGGTATTACCATCACTCCAGTGGGTGAAATGGTAATGTGCATCGGCGGTTGCAGTGAGGGTAATAGTTGTGCCATAGTCATATTCTCCTGTACCCTCTACACGACCATTCTCGGCTGTAGCAGAAATGGTGTATTGGTTAGGCGCAAATACTGCCGTATAAGTAGCATCACCCTCAACTAATACGGTGCGTGGATTGTCGGTATTACCATCGCTCCATTGTACAAAATGGTAATGTTCGTTTGGTGTCGCCAATAGGGTTATTTCTGTGTTGTAATCATAGACTCCACCACCTGACACATTTCCCTGCTCCTCATTGCACACTGCATTGATTGAGCAGTCGGGGTTGATAACAAATTCGGCAGTTAATGTAATATCTTTATAAATCAATATAGTACGCGGACTATAGGCATTACCATCGCTCCATTGTACGAAACGATAATGCTCGTTCGGTGTAGCAGATATTGTGGCATATGTGCCATAGTCGTATGTACCAGCTCCAACCACGGTACCGTGGTCAGCATTGAGAGTAAGGGTGTGCCGGTCGATAGCGAACTCTGCACAAAGTGTAGTGTCACTCACTAATGTTATAGTCCGTGGGTTGTCGGTATTGCCATCGCTCCATTGAACAAAATGGTAATGTTTATTAGCAACAGCCTCAAAGATGGCAGTGCTATCTGTAAAAGTTACATCTTTGTATATCTCCACAAAACCGTTCGTTTTATCTTGCGTAGTAACAGTCAACTTGTAGAGTGGTTTCTCAATAAAGTTCAAAAATCGTGCCCAATAAGTATCTGTTGAATATGCCTCTAATGTACCATAAGGAATGTAGACTGGGATGATAGTGGAAACATTGTTAAAAGCCTCAAAACTCTCTAACTTAGGAGGTATTTTAGCAAGGACTGATATTGAGGTAAGGCCAATACAGCCTTCAAAACCATCATCTTCAATACTTATTACATTACTTCCAATAGTAATAGAGGTAAGACCAGTACACCCCTTGAAAGCCCCATATCCAATACTCGTTACGCTGTTGGGAATAGTGACAGAGGTAAGACCTGTGCAACTCGAGAAAGTACCGAGGGCTATACTCTTTATGCTATTGGGAATAGTAATAGAGGTAAGACCTGTGCAACCAGAGAAAGCATCCCATCCAATACTCGTTACGCTATAGGGGATAGTAACAGAGGTAAGACCAGAGCAACCAGAGAAAGCCCAATATCCAATACTTGTTACACTGTTGGGGATTGTAATAGAAGTAAGACCAGTACACCCCTTGAAAGTACCGATTTCTATACTCTTTATGCTATTGGGAATAGTAATAGAGGTAATACCCGTGCAACCATAGAAAGCCCTAATCCCAATACTCGTTACGCTGTTGGGGATAGTAACCGATGTAGGACCCGTGCATTCATAGAAAGCAGACTCTCCAATACTCGTTACGCTGTTAGGGATAATGGTGCTTTGACAACCTTGTATCAGCGCATTCGTTGCGGTTTTTATAATTGCATTACACTGCTCACGACTATCATATACCATATTACCACTTTCAACGACAATAGAGGTAACACTAGAACATCCAGAGAAAGCGCGCTCTCCGATACTCTTTACGCTATTGGGTATGGTAATGGAGGTAAGTTTGCTCATCTTGGAGCATAGGTATTCGGGAATGCTCTCCACTTCATTGCCGAAGGTAAATGAGGTGATACTATTTCTTGCAGCGTAAAATGGAGTATCAGAAGAATAACTCCCGCCATTCTTAGCATTCCACACAACAGAGGTAATACCTGTGCAACCAGAGAAAGCACTACCTATACTTGTTACGCTGTTGCCGATAGTAACAGAGGTTAGACCCTTGCAACCCGAGAAAGCACTACTTCCTATACTCGTTACGCTATTTGGGATAGTAACAGAGGTAAGACCTGTGCAATCATCGAAAGCATCTTTACCAATACTTTTTACACTATTGGGGATCGAGATGGAGGTTAATTGTGAACAAGAAGAGAAAGCACCACCACAAATTTGTAAGATGCCGTCAGGTATAGCGTAAGCACCACTATATGTTTTGGGCATAGCGGCAAAAAGATTAGCATTATATATAGGAGATGTCAATCCTGTGCAGTTATAGAAAGCATCATCTCCAATAATTGTCACACTATTTGGAAGAGAGACAGAGGTAAGATTAGAACATCCAGAGAAAGCGCTCTTTCCGATACTCTTTACGCTATTGGATATGGTAACGGAGGTAAGTTTGCTCATATTGGAGCATAGGTATTCGGGAATGCTCTCCACTTCATCACCGAAGGTAAATGAGGTGATACTATTTCTTACATCGTAAAATGGAGCATTAGAATAACTCCAACCGCCACATTTCTTGGCTTTCCAGACTACAGAAGTAAGACCTGTGCAACCAGAGAAAGCACTACTTCCTATACTTGTTACGCTGTTGCCGATAGTAACAGAGGCAAGACCTGTGCAACCCGAGAAAGCACTCTCTCCTATACTCGTTACGCTGTTGGGAATAGTGACAGAGGTAAGACCTGTGCAACCCGAGAAAGCCCGTTCTCCAATACTTGTTACGCTGTTGGGGATAACCGTTGTCTTGCAGCCTTGTATCAGCGTATTCGTGGCGGTTTCTATAATTGCATTACAGTTCTCGCGGCTATCGTATACCGTATTACCACTTTCAACGACAATAGATGTAAGACCAGAGCAACCCTTGAAAGCATAATTTCCAATACTCGTTACGCTATTGGGAATAGTAACAGAAGTCAATTTGCTCATATCATAGCAAAGATAGGCTGGAATACTCTCTACCTCATTGCCAAAGGTAAATGAGGTGATACTATTACTTACATCGTAAAATGGAGCATTAGAAGAATAACTCCAGCCACTACATTTCTTAGCATT
>CAVFHY010000039.1:0-21333 GCA_963622445.1 Bacteroidaceae bacterium | reverse complement strand
CTCACACCGCTTGGGTGCTTCTCCAAACATCTTTGCTAACTTTGCAGGAAAATTGCATTTGCTATTGGACAGTATACTTTGCAGGAAAATTGCATTTGCTATTGGACAGTACATGATGCGGTTGCCCTGAAGTAGTCTGATCTAATTTGTGCATATGCGAAAAAAGTTGTAACTTTGTGCGCTAAAATGGGTAAGATTGCGCAGACAAACGCCGTCAGCCCACAGCCGTCAGCCCACACAAAACAGGAAAATAAACCATACACACATGAGTGAATACTTAGTATCGGCACGCAAATACCGCCCGATGTCGTTTGCCACGGTGGTGGGGCAGCAGGCACTCACAGAGACTCTGCAAAATGCCATTCGGCAGAACCGATTGGCGCATGCCTACCTTTTCTGCGGTCCTCGGGGAACGGGGAAAACCACTTGCGCCCGTATCTTTGCCAAGACCATCAACTGCCAGCACCCCACAGCAGACTTCGATGCCTGCAACGAGTGCGAATCGTGCCGTGCATTCAACGAACAACGGTCGTTTAATATCCACGAGTTGGATGCCGCAAGCAACAACTCCGTAGACGACATACGCCAAGTCATCTCTGAAGTGCTTGTGCCGCCGCAAGTGGGCAAGTATTCCGTCTTCATCATCGATGAGGTGCATATGCTCTCACCGGGTGCATTCAATGCACTCCTCAAGACGCTCGAAGAGCCGCCATCGTATGCGGTCTTTATCCTCGCTACGACCGAGAAACACAAGGTACTGCCGACGATATTGAGTCGCTGCCAAGTATACGATTTCTCGCGCATGACAGTGGCCAACACTATTGCGCATCTGCAGAACATCGCCCGTCAGGAGGGCGTAGAAGCAGAAGAAGAGGCACTCAATGTCGTGGCACAGAAGGCGGACGGCGGTATGCGCGACGCCCTCTCTATCTTCGACCAATTGGTTTCTTTCTGTGGCAAAACGATTACCTATGAGCGAGCAATCGAGGTACTGAATGTGCTTGATTCTGACTACTATTTCCGCCTTGTGGATTTAGCGTTGGCGCACAATGTGACCGGTGCACTGCTACTGCTCAACGAAGTGTTGTCCAAGGGCTTTGACGCCGGCAATTTTGTGGTCGGCACGGCGCAGCATTTGCGTGATGTACTGATGGCGAAAGACCCGCAGACAATACAGTTGCTTGAGACCTCCGACAATATCCGCAAACACTACGCAGAGCAAGCACAACGCACCACACCGCAATGGCTTTTCCGTGCCTTGGATATACTCAACACCTGCGACATCAACTACCGAACCGCACGCAACAAGCGCCTCACGGTAGAGTTGGCACTCATTAAGTTAGTAGCCACCCCTATAGCAGAAACACCCGTACAGCCGCTCCCTGCTACAACACCGCAACCCGCCACCACTGCGCCTGCATCGCAAGCCGCAGCACGACCGATGACCATACCACCCAAGCCGCAAGCCGCATCGCAGCCTGCTCCTACACCGATGGCAACACCCCAAATGCCAACTATGGCAGTTATGCCGGGAATGCCTGCCATGCAACCATCACAGCCGACCTCAACTCCCTCGACAGCCACAACCGTACAGGCGAAGCGTACGAACCCTTTTCAAATGGGCCAACTCAATGACGCGTGGGTTGGTCTGGCACAACACTTCGAGAAAGGAACGCGTCTTCGGTCGCTGATACAGGACTACCGCCCCACCCTTGCAGCAGACGGCATACATGCGACTATTCAAATGCCGAACCCATGGCAACAGCAGGAGATGAAGCAGAACTTGCCGAAGATACACAGTCTGCTGCGTGATGCCCTGCAGAATGACACCATCGAGATTCAGGTCGAACTCGCCCATTACAAGCGGGAAGAGTTGGCATTCACCTCGTCGGAGAAATACAAACTCATGGTAGAAAAGAACCCCATGCTCGCCCAACTCAAAGCCGGACTGGAAATGGTGCTGGAGTGATTACGAATTAGGAATTGTGAATTAGTATATACAGCATTGTGTATTCGCAAGCGTATTGTTTTAGATAGAGCGTTGAAGCGGTGGAACACGATTTGAAAAAATACTTGCCTACGACCAAAAAAGAATTGGAACTGCGGGGATGGGACGAAGTAGATATAATTCTATTCTCGGGCGATGCCTATATAGACCATCCGCAGTTTGGCGCAGCCGTTATCGGGCGCACGCTTGAGGATGCCGGCTACCAGGTGGCTATCGTACCGCAACCCGATTGGCGGGGCGACTACCGTGATTTCACCAAACTGGGACGCCCACGCCTATTCTTTGGCATATCGCCCGGCTCAATGGACTCGATGGTGAATCACTACACCGCTGCACGCCGTCGCCGCTCGGATGACGCCTACACACCAGACGGGAAAGCGGGTATGCGCCCCGACTACTGCACCATAACCTACGCCCACATACTGAAACAACTCTATCCCGATGTGCCGCTAGTAATAGGCGGGGTGGAGGTATCGATGCGACGGCTGACACACTACGACTACTGGTCGGACAAACTGATGCCGTCGGTGCTGGTGGATTCGGGAGCGGACCTGCTGGTCTATGGCATGGGCGAGAAAGCGATGGTAGAGATAGCCCACCGAGGCTTTGTGCGAAACGGAGCGACCTACACCATAGCGCACGACATACCGCAGACAGCGTACCTGACGGAGGAACGACTGGTGCAGCAACCTATCGGCGACCCTGCCGACACGCCGCGCGAACCGATACGCATAGACGACCACACCATTGCCCTGCACAGCCACGAAGAGGCTGTGGCAGACAAGCGGGCGCATGCGGAGAACTTCCGCTGGGTAGAGGTAGAAAGTAACAAGATACACCCGCTTCGCATAGTGCAACCCGTCGGCAAACAAACCGTAGTGGTGAATTCGCCCTACGACCCGATGACGACAGAGGAACTGGATGCGGTGTACGACTTGCCGTTCCAATACCTGCCCCACCCAAAATACAAAGACAAGCGGATTCCAGCCTACGAGATGATACGATTCTCTGTCTGTATGCATCGGGGCTGCTTCGGGGGCTGCTCGTTCTGCACTATCTCTGCCCACCAAGGGAAACAGATAACCTCCCGCTCGAAGGCGTCTATATTGCGACAAATAGAGCGACTGAGCCAACTGCCCGACTGGAAAGGCGTGCTGAGCGACCTCGGAGGACCGTCCGCCAATATGTACGCTATGCACGGCAAGGACATGAAACTCTGCGAGCGGTGCGCCCGTGCCAGTTGTCTGCAGCCGTCGATATGCAAGAACCTGAATCAGGACTTTGCACCGCTGCTGGATATATACCAAACAGTAGACCGCTTGCCCTACATTCGCCACGCCTTTGTTGGGTCGGGGGTGCGCTACGACCTGATGAACGAGGCGTATGCACGCCAACTGATACTGCACCATGTGAGCGGACGGCTCAAGGTGGCACCGGAGCATACCTCGCCCGATGTGCTGCGACTGATGCGCAAGCCGTCGTGGGAACACTATCTGCAATTCCGTGACCTATTTTTGCGTATCAACGAAGAGGCGGGTATGCACCAACAGTTAATACCGTATTTTATCTCCTCGCACCCGGGCTGCACCAACCGAGATATGGCGAACCTCGCCGACTGGACCAAGCGTATGCACTACCACCCCGAGCAGGTGCAGGACTTTACACCTACACCGATGACGCTATCGACCACGATGTTCTACACGGGTATCAACCCCTACACCATGCAGCCTCTTTATGTGGCCCGCACACCGGAGGAGAAGAAACAACAGAACCGGTACTTTTTCTGGTGGAAAGACAACGAACCTGCGCAACAACACACTGGCGGAAAAAAGCAAGGCGGACAGAATGGGAAACGAGGGTATGCGCAAAACGGAGGCGGACAAGCCACAGGCGGAAGAACGCAGACAGAACATAGACCCTTTCGGCGAGAGGACAACAACGCAAAACGACACAAATGAGAAAAAAACATGTAAAATATCATATCAATCCGGAAACGCTCGCACTGGAGCGGATAGAATACGGACTGAAATACTGGCTACAGCGGTCGGGATGGTATCTGCTTATTGGTATGTCGATAGGTGTGCTGTTTTTCTTGCTCTACTTTTATTTCTTTCCATCGCCCCGTGAGTCGCAGTTGCAGGAGCAAAACAATAACCTCACTGCACAGGTCGAACTACTCAACCAGCAGGTGGACCAAATGCAAGTCGTTATGGCAGACCTCGGACAGCGAGACGACAATATGTACCGTGTGCTGTTCGGTGCAGAGCCTATACCGCAAAGTGTACGCCTCGGTGCCACACATAAGATTTCCTACTACGACTCCATTGCACGCATGACCAACTCACAGTTGGCAGCAGACTTAACGCTAAAGATAGACCAATTGGAAAAAGAAATGTATGTGCAGGCGAAGTCGTACGATGAGATACTCGAATTGAGCAAAATGCAAGAAATGCGTATGGAGAATATCCCTGCCATTCAACCCGTGCTCAATAAAGACCTGAAGCATGTGGCATCGGGTTATGGTGTGCGTATCGACCCGGTCTATCATGTGCGGCGTTTCCATGCCGGTATGGACTTCTCTGCACCTATCGGTACGGATGTATACGCCACGGGAAACGGGCAAGTGTCGTTCGTGGGCTGGAAACAAGGCTATGGCAATACGGTGATTATCAACCACGGTTTCGGATACACCACCGTCTATGCCCACCTCTATAAGGCATTGGTGCGACAGGGGCAGAAAGTGAAGCGCAGCGACATTATTGCATTGGTAGGCAGCACGGGCAAATCCACAGGTCCTCACTTGCACTACGAGGTGCGCATACAAGACAAACCCGTTGACCCCCGTAACTACTATTTCTACGACCTGTCGCCGGAGCAGTACGATAGGATGATACAACTGAGTAATAACTTTGGTAATATGCTCGATTAGAGTCCTTACAATATGAAGAAACTTTCTCTCTTAACCCTCTGTATAGTGGCGTTGGCATCGTGCCAAAAAACTATGCATACCACTTCGGTTGAGACCTCGTCTATCGCTATCGATAGCAGCCTCGACCGCATTCAAGACACCACCTATATTGCTGCCCTTGCGCCAAAGCGTGCCGCGTTGGAAAAGGAGATGAACGAGGTACTCGGCTATGCACCTGAACGCTTATGGGTACATGCACCCGAATGCCCGATGCTCAATTGGGCAACCGATGCGCTACTCACCAAAGCACGCCAACTCTACTCCTCGCGAGTGGATATGGCCGTGGCAAACATAGGCGGTATGCGCTGTGAGTGGGCGCAAGGGAATATTACCCGTCAAGATGTGTTCGAACTAATGCCTTTCGACAACGAACTCGTTATCCTCACCCTGCGTGGAGAGGACATTCTCGAACTCTGTCAAGTCTTTGCTGAGGATAACGGGCAAGGTGTTGCAGGATTGCGTATGTCGGCAGAAGACCGCCAACTCGTCGAAGCCACTATCAACAACAAGCCAATAGACCCCGAAGCATACTATACGGTAGCCACAAGTGACTACCTGACGGGCGGCACCGACCACATGACACCGCTCACACACTATGTAGAGATTTGGAAATCCAACCGTCGGATTCGCGACCTCTATCTGGAGGCTGTCCGCGAGCAAGGCACTATCGTTGCATGTGTAGACGGACGAATGACTATCAGGAACACGCGCGACTAATGTCCAAAGACAATCGGCATCGTTTGACTATACCTGCGTCGGCACAGCGTCCTTGCGGTGATAGGCAATGAGCCCCGGGATAGGGTCTTGGAGTATCTGCTTGGCTTGTAGTCCATGGTTGAGCAATACCTGCTCCAATATAGGGCGGAAATAGTAGGCTATCGACCCTACAAAACCAATAGGCAATATCGCGTCATACTGCAACACATTGCGTTCCACAAAGGATGCAAAATGGTCATATACCAAAGTGTATATCCGTTTATCCTCCTTGTTTTCTGCGGCAAAGCGGGCAAACTGCGCCAACCAACGGTTCGGCATAGGCTGCCGATAGACATGCTCAATAATATCCGCCTGTGTCAAGGCGTATTGCGAGAGGAACTTCTGCTTGAGATCCTTGCCCAATTGATTCTTTAGGAGATCGCTGACAAGCCGTCGCCCGAGTACTGCCCCCGACCCTTCATCACCGAGGATAAAGCCCAAAGCAGGTACACCCCACACGATGGCACTCCCGTCGTAGAAACAGGAATTCGACCCTGTACCGAGTATGCACGCCACACCCTGTTCCGTACCAAGCACCCCCCGTGCAGCACCTAACATATCGGATACCACCTCGGCTTCTGCCTTACGGAATACTGCTTCTATCGCCTGCTTGGCAAGGGGCGATTTCTCGGGCGTACAACCTGCGCCGTAGAAGAAGACGCGTGTGATAGTTCCTGCCCATAGTTGCTTTGCCATCTGCGGTAACAGTTGATTGGAGAGCACTGCCCTCATCTGTTCCACGGTTTGGTAGAGCGGATTCACACCGTCGGTATAATATTCCGAGGTATGCCCATTAGCTGCCATAAGGCACCAATGGGCTTTCGTTGATCCGGAGTCGGCAATCAGTATCATAGTCTATTGAATTTATGTCCGTTATCGGACGATTATCTTTTTTGTTTGTACGCCATTGACAAGGATATACATCCCTACAGGCAAGTTTTCTTTTTGCGCTGTCATATCATTGCCCATAATCGAGTACACATGCGTATCCTTGTCGCTCATATCTATCTCCGCATTCTCTATCGCAGTTGTTTTCTTACACTTGGCGGTCAAAGCGGTATTGTCTATCTCCCAGTAGTTAGCCGCATTGCCGTCTGGAGCCTGGTAGCGGAAAGCGTAGCGGAAGCCGTCTTGTAAGTTTGCCGCAGGCACCGTAATCGTGCAATTCACATATTTTCCCACCGTATAGTTGTTGATGGTCACTTGCGTCCATTCAGTCTCATCAGGGGTATTGCCTTCCGTATAGCCATTGCTTACCCATAGCGTTTGGTATTGCGCATACTGTCCCGCCGAATTGTCTTTGTAGAGGTTATGGCGGAAGGTAATCGTTGCACCATCTTTATCCGACAAGTCAAACGCCGGTGATATAAACCAACTGTCCATTTCGCCCGACTTACCATAGCCGTTAATGCATACACCATAGCTGGCATTGGAGCGCCAATCCACCGTACCGGCGGTCGTTATCTGCGAGAAGGTTCCCAGTCCGGTCTTGAAGTCTATCGAATAATCTATATCTGTACATTCTTCCTTCGGGTCCGGTTCGGGATCGGGGTCCGGGTCAGGCGTTGTGCCGCCCAGATTGATACCCACCAAATACGGGTCATGGTCGGAGTATTTATACCCATTGTTCCACGACGAAGAGGTATTAACATGGAATACACCCGCACCGGTGATTTGCGTTGCCATCGTACTATTGGCAAACACATGGTCTATCAGTTCCTTACTGCCACTATAGATATACGAGTACGCCGACGCATTGTATTGCAATAGTTGTTCTACGAATCCATTGTTTACAATATACACCAATGGGTCTTCGCTGATCGTACAGTTCATATCGCCCATTATCAACAAGTCAGGGTCTACTGTCATGCTTGCAATCCCATGGATAAGGTCTTGCGCATTGGTCTGCCGCTGACTTGAACCATCATCCGAACCGGATTTCGATTTGAAGTGATTCATCGAAAGCACAAAACTTTCGTCGCTACTCAGTTCCGTAAATGCCTGCCAGCGCATCGTATTGCGGTAATACGAGCGGGATGTAGTCGCATGGTTTGTGCCGAGCAACTGCACTTTGTCCGTACGATAAATAAAACCCGACTTTATCTGCTCCGAGTCGTTGCCTTTAGTGCAATTATCCGACACATACGCATAGATAACCTTCCCCGCTGCCGCATTCATGGCATGGGTCAAATAGGCCAGCACCGTGTCACCCGCATTCTCCAACTCGTTGAATGCATAGATATCGGCATCGATATAGCGCAACGATTGCACCATTAGGTCTGTGCGTTCTTCAAGCCCCGACACGGTAGAATAATTGCAACGAGAGTTCGTCAAGTCATATACAAAATAGTTGTAGGCATTCTGTCCGCAGACCACGAGGCGACCATTACCGATATTAGGTTTCGTTGCAGGCCAACCCTGTGTTTCAGCGTACAGTGTACCGCCGGTCCAAGCGGCTATCCATATCACACCTATCGCTACGCCCATGCGTAACCAAAAGTTCATTTGTTTCATATCCATTCAAGTATATCGTATTCGTTATTCTTTGACAAAGGTAGCATAATTTATGCACACACGCAAACTACGCATCATTTTACAGCGTGGCACGGAGCAAGAGGTGAATATCTGTCCTCGTGGCGGAAGAGAGCGAATGGGTCTGCACCCAAGTATGACTATAGACCGTTCCCGAGATACGAAAATAGAGTCCTAATTGGCGAATTATCTGCCAACGAAAGTTGAGATAGGCACGACCTCCCTGCCCATAAACAAACGAATTAGCATAGGCGTAGAGAACATCGTTCTCGTAGGTGTAGATACGATTGTTCCAATGGCGTGCATCGAAACCCTCAAGCCGCAATTGGAGTGTAAGCGGCACACGAGCGAACGAATAGCGGATGTCTTGATAGACACTCACTCCCCACGAGAGCGATTGTACACTGTCTGCCACAAGGTTCGCCTCTGCCTGGGTGCGCAATCGCCAATGACTATTCGTCCAATCGAATCGGTAGCGGGCAGTATAAGTATCCAGCTTGGCTTTCTCGCGTGCCCGCAGCCGCAGTGCCATCTGCCATTGGTCGTTGGGCGTATATACCGTTTCGGCAATGGCGTCATACCCCCACGACGGGCTGTACGGAATCCCGTATTTCACTCCAGAGAAACGAAAGACATCGCCCGAAAGCGACCAACGCCAATGTTGTAAGCGAGTGATTTCCAACCCCATATAGCCTCCATGCTCGTCGTTGATACGTGAAGTTTCGCTGTAGGCATAGCCTAAGGTATTGTCAAACCACGGCGAATAGTAGCGATAGAGCAGCACGAGCCCGATTCCTTGCGTCGGTGTGATCCGACTCCCGACAATCGTCCCCACGCCCCAGTGGGTGTTCTGCGCAGTGGCGACCTCGCCAAAGAGGTCGAACACACCATAGTTATAGCGGGCATTCACTCCCATAACCGCCTGACGCATTCCCCTAAAGTAGTGTGCATTGTATGCCATATTGCGATAGGGACGCAAGGTATCGGAATAAAGGTTCTCCACAGCCGTCAGTCCCCACTTGAAGCGCTTGTAGCGCATAGTCAGGTTTGCCCCGAGTACATGGTGGCGCAGCGTATCAGACGGAAGTTGGAGCGAATAGAGGGCAGACACTTCGGTTTTCAGTTTACCCTTACCAAAGACCGCCGTGGCACCTACACCACGCAAGCCACTCCCCTCTGAACCTCCGTACTTGCGCAAACCATCCTCCGAGTTGCCGACCGTCATAATATAAGAGGTGCGCCCCGTATGGAAAGCATTGGCAAGCACCAGCCCTTGCCCGAAAGAGGCTTGAAAGTCGCCCGCTACAATCGTGCGAAAACACGCTATATCATTCAGTTGCAGAAATCCGCCATAATGCATATCGCTTGCCTTACCACCCGTGGGACGGTGCAGCATAAGCCCAAACTGTACCCGATTCTTATACCGAAAGCGGTAGCGTGTCTGCACATAAACCGGGTCGCCCGTATAGTTCTCGAGATTGCGGGTATCAAGACGAAGAGTCAGTTCATGGCGCGCATAGCGGAATATTTCTTTGATATCCAAAGTATTATCTATCTGCGGCGGGGCAACATAGACAAAGGCACGCAGGTCGCGAATGGTGTAGTCCTCGAGACAAGGTATAAGTTGCAGTTCCGCCACATCCTGCATGGGATGTTCATAGACATAGAGCAGAATGGCATCTACTTGTTGGTCGCTCAAGAAACGCAGGCGTTCCAAGTCTACTGTCGTGGCAGTATTGAGATTAATCGGATGCGCTGCTGCCTCCATCAATTCCTCCTGCAGTTCCTCATAGTCCACTTCTGCCGTTTCCGTGAGGTACTCATAAATGTCGCTGATGATGTCCTCTGTCAGCGGATAAGTGTCCGCAAAAACAAAAAGAGGACACGCCCCAAAAAACGCTGCCATAAGAAGCGTACATAACAAATGAAAGAAAGATGGACGCAATGGACTTATTTCTTAATAGAAAACGGAATAGAGCCTATGAGGTTGCCATCGGCGAAGAAGTCAGCGTTATAAAGTCCCGTCTGCGGCTCGTTGGAAAGCGGCCAATAGACAGTACCCTGATATTCCTCGCCTGCATACTCAAACTCCTGCGAAACGGTATAAGGAATTTCCTCATTCTCAAAGTGAAAAAGCAGGTTATTTGCCTCACCAAGGATATTGCCCTCTGGATCAACCAACCGCACATAGAGCGTCTTCAGTCCGGGGGCGCAAGTGATATTCTTCGCTATCGTGTAGTCGAATTGAAGTTTGCGTATTTGGCTGACAATGCGCGTTTTATGGTCGCGTTTGTTGAGCGTGGTGAGCGTGCAGGCAGATACCTCGAGCATCGAAGCACGACTAACTGTTTCCGAGAGTTTCGTGTTCATCGTTGTCAGTTGCGTGTTCTGCTGCTTGACTTGCTGATTCTCACGGCGATACTGTAGGTTCTCAACCGTAAGACGCTGATTGGTAGCATTGAGCGAATCAATCTGACGCACATAGTCTTTCATAACGGCACGCACCGTAGCGAGTTCTTTCTTGAGTTCGGCAATGCGGCGGGCGTTGGTCACCTTGGTAATACGCAGTTCCTCGAGCAGATCTTGCACACGCTGTTGCTCTTGCGCCAATCGCTCTTGCAAGGAGTCGTTCTTGATGTCCATTTGTTGGTAGCCGTCGAACTGCAGCGCCAGGTCTTCGTATTCTTCTTCGAGTTCGGACTTCTCGAACTCCATCTGCTCGACAATAGCGTCCATCTCCTTCTTTTGGTGGAGATTGAGGAACAATAGCACACCAAGGGCGAGGGCGAGCACGACAATGATTGGAATAACGATCGATTTCTTCATAAAATAGTATTCTTTTTATTGGGAATTAGGGGTTTGGAATTAGGAAGATACTTGCGCTATCCTCATTGTATCCTCATTGTATCCTCATTACATTCTACCTATTCTTACCTTTGTTCACACCATTGACACAGGAGAGGGGACAGGGTAACTACAAAGAGGGGAGTGCTTTCTCCAACCGGTTGCCACGCGAGCCCTTGAGCAGAATGGTGCAACCTTGCAGAGGGTGCTGCGCAAGATATGCCGTCAAGTCCTCCACATCGTGGAAGATGGGGTACGGCGCCGTCGTAGCCGCATACTCATCGCCCACGAGCAACACTCGCTCTGCCTTGCGCTCTGCCAACATATTGACGATATTCTGGTGCTCGAGATGGCTATACTCGCCCAGTTCGCGCATGCCGCCAAGGATATAGGTGTCGCCCTTGAACGCATTGATAGCCGCCTGCATAGAGGTGGGGTTGGCGTTGTAGGCATCGACCACAATGGTGTTACCCCGATCGGAATGAACGAGTTGGGAGCGATTGTTGGACGGAATATATGCACGGATAGCAGCAAGCCCTTGCCCTGCAGGCACGCCAAACGCCTCGCCTACAGCCAACGCTGCCGACACATTTTCGGCATTGTAGTCGCCCACAAGATGGGTACCCGCAGGCATTGTACCGGTATGATATTCAATGAGTTTCTGCTGCGTACTCGTCGTCTTTATCAGGGCATTCGCATACATCGCTTGGAGATATGGGTTGTCGGCGTTGCGGAATATGGTTCCCTCGTGTGACACTATATAGTCGTAGAGTTCCTGCTTGGTGCGCTGCACTCCTTCGAACGAGCCAAAGCCCTGCAGGTGTGCCCGCCCGACATTGGTAATCAAACCGAAATTTGGCTCGGCGACCTCGACCAACTCTCGAATGTCCCCCGGATGGCTGGCACCCATCTCCACGATAGCCAATTCGTGGTGGCGCGTGATTTGGAGCAGCGTGAGCGGCACGCCGATAGAGTTATTGAGGTTGCCCTGCGTGTAGTGAATACGATAGCGTGTGGAGAGCACCGCCGCCGTCAGTTCTTTGGTCGTGGTCTTGCCATTGGTGCCGGTGATGCCAATAATAGGCAGCCCCAATGCACGCCGCCAAGCACGCGCAAGGTCTTGTAGAGCGATGACTCCGCCACGCCCTCTCAACGAGGAGGGGACAAGTAGTGACTTTTCGGAGGCAAAGTCTTTCTGCAACTGGTTGTAGATAGACTCGTCGGACACGATAGCCATAGAAGCCCCCTGTTCAAGGGCTTTGGCTGCGTATTGATTGCCGTCGAAGGTGTCGCCACACAATGCAAAGAACACGCAACCTGCAGGCAGATTGCGTGTATCTGTACTCACTGAGAGGGAGTCCTTATTGCTTATTAGGAAGTTCCAATCCATAGCCTTTCTTCTTGTCTTCAATCTTCAAGAGCAGCGAGAACACAAAGGCAATGACGCCAAAGCCCGCGAATACCATCATAGGCACAAGGTAGCCGCCCGTAGCGACACGCAGTTTGCCGATGAGCAGCGGCACAAGGCAAAGACCGATGTTCTGCACCCAGAATATCAAGCAGTATGCTGAACCCAGCACCTTCTCGTCGATAATTTTCGGCACAGAGGGCCACATAGACGCTGGCACGAGCGAGAAACTGACGCCCAAGACAAGTATAGTAATTAATGCTAGGGTCTTGCTCGGGAAAGCAGGCAGCACAAAGGCAAAGATACAGTGGCAGACAATCATTATGAGTGCACCGATCATCATCATCGAAGCGCCTTTGCCCTTGTTGTCTATAAACGCACCGAGGAACGGAGTAAGCACCATGGCCAAGATAGGGAACCACTTGAAGAGCCCTGCTGCCTCGGCGTTAGAGATTTGGAGCGTCTCCTCCAAGAAGTTGGTGGCAAAACGCTGGAAAGGGAAGATAGCCGAATAGTAGAGCACGCAAAGGATAGCCACAATCCAGAACATCTTAGACTTGAATATCTTGCCCAGGTCGGAGATATGGAACTCATCCTCAGGGTCTTTCTCAGCCGTCGCCTCGCCTACTGCCACGAGTTGTTTGTCGAACTTGCTGTCCATTACGGTGAAAACCAAGAAGTTGATAAGCCCGATTACGAGCAACAATGCAGAGAACAACAGCGGCGCTACGACCGAGTCGGTGCCGTCAATGGCAAAAGCGTGGCTAATCATTGGCGAGAAGAGCATAGCAGCAAAAACACCAATACGGGCAATTGACATCTCAAGCCCCATGGCGAGTGCCATCTCTTTGCCTTTGAACCACTTGGCGAGAATTTTGCTCACCGTAGTACCTGCCATCTCGCACCCGCAGCCGAAAATCATAAAACCGAACATTGCCAACTTCGCAGAGCCGGGCATTGCCGTCCACCACGAGTTGAGCCACGAGACATTGTTTGCATCGAACCAGTCGCTCAAGCCGATATACTTAATGGCTGCACCGATGACCATCAGGCTCGCAGAGAGTGTACCCGTAAAACGCACACCCATCTTGTCGAGGATGATACCTGCCAAAATCAGGAAACCAAAGACATTGAGCAGGTACTCGCCAGCAGCGTAAGTGCCGAATATGCCTTGGTCCCAGTTGTACGACTTGTCCAACAAGGATGCCAAAGGCGATAAGATGTCTACAAACATGTAGGCAAAAAACATCATCGATGCTACCAAGACGAGCACCGTCCAACGCGCAACAGCGGAGTCACGCAGGGTATTTTGCAGTTTTTCTACCACGATGGGGAAATCAATTAGTAAATAAAAAATGTGTAAATTTATAAATGGCGTTATGCGCTATTTGTGCATTGTCACAGCGCCTCGTCCTCTTCCTTTTGTGGATTGAGGGGCGGGGTGGGACGATGGGGTGCAAGGTGCTTCTTTTTTTTCAACCAAGCCGCCTTGCGCTTCTCGTACTCCGCATAGTGGGTCTCCAAATAACCGTCTGCCATAAGTCAATGCACAATTCACAATGCAGTGGCGTGTCGTCACGAAGCATCGCAATGTGTAATGCAATGTGTGAATTACTTAATGCCGAGTTCCTTCTTTACTGCCGGCAGCACATCCAAAGCGTCCGGAGCGATATAGGTCATGGCCGCCGAGTCGAAGATATAGGTGTATCCTTCCTTCGCACCTACGGCCTGGATAGCCTTGGTCATACGCTCATGCACGGGAGCAAGCAACTCTTGCTGTTTCTTCTGGATGTCCTGCTCTGCCGTCTGGTAGAACTGCTGCAGGCGTTGTTGCAGATCTTGCAACTCTTGCTGACGCATCTGCTTCATTGCTTCGGTCATGGTAGCCTCCTGCGACTGATAGTCCTGGTACTTCTTCTGCAGTTCTTCCTGCATCGAAGCAAGCATGGTCTCGTATTGGCTCTGAACGGTATCCATCTTGAGTTTTACGGTGTTCACTTCGGGCATTTGAGCAAAGAGTTCTTGCGTGTTGATGTGTCCGAATTTTTGTGCCGAGGCGAAGAGAGGCAACGCCAAAGCAACGGCTAAAAGTATTTTTTTCATTGTGTAAGTAATTAATTTCTAAACGATAGGGTTAGAATGGTTTGTTTTTCGAATGGTTGCACGCCTTTATGCTTATTTGGCACCGAGTTTCTGCAACACTTGGTCAGAAACATCCAGTTTGCTCGACATATAGATAAGTGCGGGGTCGGCAGAGCGGTCTTTGACAATATCTATATGCTTCTCGTTTGCCAACTCCTGAATAGCGGCGTATATCTCGTCCTGAATGGGTTTGATGAGTGCCTCCTGTTTCTTATAGAGTTCGCCGTCCTGCCCAAAGTACTTGCGTTTTAGTTCGAGAACTTCCTGCTCCTTGGCGACAATCTCCTCCTCGCGGCGGCGTTTCATCTCGTCGGAGAGGAAAATCTGCTCGGTCTGGTAGTTGGTAGCCAGCACCCGTGCCTCCTGATTCTTGGCGTCTATCTCCTTTTGCCAGCGTTTGCTTATCATAGTGAGTTGTTCGTTGGCAGATTCGTACTGCGGCAGGTTCTTTAAGATATACGCCATATCTATATAGGCGATAGACTGCTCCTTAGCCGCCCAAGCGGGGAGAGACAGCAGTGTGAGGAGTGCAAAGGCAATATACAATAGTGTCTTTCTCATTGTGAATAAGCAAATTAGAGTTCCTGACCCAATACAAAATGGAATTGGCTCTTGCCGTACTGGTCGGAGCCGTTGATCTTGTCGAAGCCCCAACCCCAGTCGATACCGAGCAAGCCGAACATCGGCAGATAGATACGCACACCCAGACCCGCACTACGCTTCAAATCGAACGGATTGTATTTGGAGATGTCCGAGAAGCAGTTACCCGCCTCCATGAACGCCAATGCCCAGATAGTGGCACTCTGCTCGAGAGCAATCGGATAGCGCAATTCCATAGTAAATTTGTTATAGACATAACCCATGTTACGCCCTGTGGTGGCATCGTACGGTGTGAGCGAACCCGATGAATAACCACGCATCGCCACATAGTCGGTAGAATAACTGGTGTAACTCGACATACCGTCACCACCCATATAGAAACTCTCGAACGGCGACTTGGCGTACTTGTTGTAATGTCCCAAATAGCCGAACTCGGCACGGGTCATCAACACAAGTTTGGAGTCCTTAGACAACGGGGTGAAGACTTTGCCGGAGAATTTCCACTTGTGGTACTCGATGAGGTGGTAGCGTTCGGCGGTGGTCATCTGCGAGTAGTCCTTCTTGCTAATAAGCGAGTACGGAGGTGTAATCTTCAGTCCCAATGTAAATTGCGAGCCGCGACGGGTATAGATAGGATTATCGATACTTGAGCGAGAGAGTTGCAGGTTGAGCGAGAGGTTGTGGCTCGTACCATTGGAGATAAGCAAGTACGGCCAATCTTTCATCATATACATCTGGTAACTCAACTCACCATAGAAAGTGAAGTAGTCATCCGGCCAACGGAGTCGTTTACCATAGCCCACGCTGACACCTACCGTACGCAAGTACTTGTCGTTATCGGTTTCCGCCTCCTGCAACTGCTGGTAGTAGTCCGAACTAGAGGAGTAATTGTAGTAGTAACTCGAATAGGTATTATAGAGACTCTGGTATGCCTTTTGGTAACGATCGGAATACCCTTTCTGCGATGCAAAATAGACACTGACACTCAGCGAATTAGGACGCTTACCGCCCAACCACGGCTCGAGGAACGAGACGCTGGCGGAGGTGTAATAGCGGCCATTGGTGCGGGCATTGATCGAGAAAGTCTGCCCTTCGCCCTGCGGTACAATGCGGTAGGCTTTCTTATTGAATAGGTTCTGGATAGCAAAGTTGGTAAACTTCAGCCCAAGGCTGCCGACCAACCCCGTTGCGCCCCAACCGAGCGAGAACTCAACCTGGTCGGACGATTTGGTCTCCAATTGGTAAGTAATATCCACGGTACCCTCCTCCGGGTTCGGCTGAATATCAGGTACCAGTTTCTCTTGGTCGAAATGCCCCATCTGCGCCAACTCACGCAGCGAACGCATAATATCCGATTGGGAGTAGAGTTGCCCTGGCTTGGTATAGAGCTCGCGGCGCACCACATGCTCATAGACACGCGTGTTACCCGTGATGTTTATCTGATTGATTGTGGCGGGTTTACCCTCGTACATACGCATCTCGAAATCGATACTGTCGTTCTCCACATTAACTTCAACCGGCTCTACATTGAAGAACAAATAGCCTCGGTCGGTATAGAGTTTCGACACCGCATCGTCATCGCTCTGCAAGCGCTCATTGAGTACTTTGAGATTGTAGGTATCGCCCTTTTTGATACCTAATGTAGCGTCCAGCAACTCGTAGGGATAAACAGTATTACCCACCCAATTGATATTGCGTACATAGTACTTTTCGCCCTCGCTGATAGTCATATAGACATCCACGCGCGTGGGGTCTTCTGGGTTCGGTATCACACTGTCCGCCACGATATACGCATCGCGATAGCCTATCTCGTTGTACTTCTCAATGACGGCAACCTTGTCTTTTTCGTACTCTTCGGTAACGAATTTCTTGGTGCGGAAGAAATTGATGATATTGTTATCATTGGTCTTCTTCATCGCCTTGTTAATTTGGTTGTGCGTCAATGCCTCATTGCCCGTAATATAGATTTTACCGACTTTGGTTTTGGCTTTCTTATCCACCTGAATAGCCACCTTGACATAGCCCGGGTGGTCTTGGTCATTGAACTGCAGTACCTGCACCTCGGCATTATGGAAGCCTTTCTCTGCCAAGTACTTCTTAATCACCGTCTTAGCGTGGTCGGAAAGGTTCGGCGTCATCTGGCTGCCGTTGCGGATACCGACTTTCACCTCGACATCCTCACGCTCGCTTTTCTTCAAGCCGCTATATGCCACATCGGACACACGGGGGCGTTGTTTGAGTACAATCTGCAGCCACACTTTCTGCCCCTCAATCTTCTTTGCCTTAATTTTCACATCCGAGAAGAGCCCCTGCTTCCAGAAACGCTTGATAGCCTTGGTAATCTGGTCGCCCGGTATCTCTATCTTGTCGCCCACTGCCAAACCGGAGAAGCCTATCAGCACGAAATCCTCGTAACTGTCTGCACCTATAACCTCAATACCTGCTATCTCGTAAGTTTTGCGCTGATAGGAGTATTCTATCTCGGGAGCGGGAGTATTCTCCACTACGGGCAGGCTGTCGCCCGCCAACGCCACCGACACGCTATCCGTAGCCATGGCTTGTGCCATCGCCACTGCGCCGCACAGCACGAGCAGTACCAATATACTAACAAACTTGTTCACCTGTCTTGCCAAATCTTCTTTCACGATGTTGATAATCTACGATCGCCTTATAGAACTCCTCTACTGTAAAGTCAGGCCACAGACAGTCGGTGAAATACAGTTCTGAATAGGCTATTTGCCATAGTAAGAAATTGCTGATGCGCAGCTCCCCACTTGTGCGGATGAGCAGATCGGGATCCGGCATATTACGGGTAGTCAGACACGATGACACAAATTCCTCTGTAATATCCTCGGGGCGCACGCCTCCCGCCAGTGCCATACGCACTGCATTCTGCATAGCGTGCGTAATCTCCCAACGCGCGGAATAACTGAGAGCGATGACCATCGAAAGTCCCGTATTCTTGCCGGTCTCACGCATACACTGCTCAAACTTCAGGCGTGCCTCCTCGGGCAAGCGGCTGATATCGCCAATCGTCAGCAACCGCACATTGTTCTGCATCAGCGTGGGGGTTTCTTTGACAATCGTATCCACCAAGAGACTCATCAAAGCATCCACTTCCTCTTTCGGGCGATTCCAATTCTCAGTGGAGAAAGTGTAGAGTGTCAGATAATCCAATCCTATTTCAGCGGCAGCGGTCGTGATGTTATGCACCGTCTGCACCCCTTGTTGATGCCCGAACATACGTGCCAACCCTTGTCGCTTTGCCCAACGCCCGTTACCGTCCATGATAATGGCGATATGGCGCGGCATGCGTGCGGGGTCTATTTGGTCTTTATAGGTCATATCGTGTCAATTGTGTCAATTGTGTCGATTTTCTCAATCTTGGCAGTGAAGACAAACTTTTTTCTCTTTGGCAAACTCAAAAACTATGCCGAGAGTGAGTTGCGAGGTAACATCGAAATTCAAAATGTTACTGCCATTCATATCGTGTTGGTTATTCAAATACTGATTACCCTCCAGATTATCAGCCATATAGATATTATGTTGCCAGGCTATATTCAACCCTATATGCTCCGAAAATTTCCACTTCATTCCGAAGCCGACAGGAAAATAAAACGCTACGGGCACGGCTTTTTTCTCTCCTTCTTGCCCGCCAAAGTATTGCCAGTCCCATTTTGCCATATTCAGCCCGCTGCCATAAACCGACACCCCCACGCCGAGAAAGATATATGGTGTAACCGGCTTCACCCGTCTATCGTAGGTGCGCTCACCGAAACGAAAGAAATTGAACTCCGCTGCCATATCGAGGTTAATCATCTGCGTCGTCCACATCTGCTTCCTGCCTTGCTCATCAAGTACGGGCTGCCGATCCTCGTCGTAGTCCACGCCCGTAATACGGTGCGCCATCCCCTCTACCCGCAGTGCCCAACGGGAGTTGAACTTATAGCGGAAATGTGCACCATACGCCTCACGGGGATAGTTGAATATATGCATCGTAGCGTCTCCCACATAGTAGCCGCAACCTGCCTGCACCCCAAACTCGCAAAGATATGGGCGATTATTCTCTTTCGGCTTCTCGTCCGCCCTTGCCTGCCCTACTCCACACCACGCCAACAGACATCCCCATATCCACACGCTTGAGAGCGTTCGGCAGCAGGTATGAAAGCGTTCTTTTCGAGTCATATTGCGGGTTATAGCATGGGGCATATTGCGGGTTATGGTATTTATGGCATTCTTGTTTGCACATTCAGCCTGCAAAGTTACTACATTTTCTCCACATATACAAGCATGCACTGTTTTTTCCAGCCAACGACAACAGAGGCGCACCCTGCATAAGGGTACGCCTCCGCGTTTTGTAACATTCCGTATCGAAAAAACGATTAGTTGTTCTTTGCCTTTGCTACGATAGCCTTGAATGCTTGCGGCTGATTCATAGCGAGGTCTGCCAACACCTTGCGATTGATAACCACACCCGATTTCTTGAGTGCGCCCATCAGTTGGCTATAACTAACCCCCTCGAGACGCGCTGCGGCATTGATACGCTGAATCCACAAAGCGCGGAAATTGCGTTTCTTGGCCTTACGGTCACGATAAGCATACTGGAGACCTTTCTCCCAAGTGTTTTTGGCAACAGTCCATACATTGGCACGGCCACCAAAATTGCCTCGAGTGAGGCTCATGATCTTCTTACGACGGTTGCGCGAAGCAACGTGATTTACTGATCTTGGCATAGTTCTTTACTACTTAATTTGGTGGTTAATACTTAGCGGATCAGCAACAATTCACGCACCGAGCGGAGATTCGTCTGGTCTACCATTGCAACATGGGTCAAGTTGCGTTTCTGTTTCTTGGTCTTCTTGGTCAGAATGTGACTCTTGAAAGCGTGTTTACGCTTGATTTTACCGGTTCCGGTAAGAGTAAATCTCTTTTTTGCACCGGAATTAGTCTTTACCTTTGGCATTTTGTTAATGAATTAATATGTTATACATCAGTCTCAGGCAGCCTAAGGGGAAGCCTTTTGACCTTTTCTTGATTCAACTCATGAATGCGCTGATGTACGCAATATGCAAATGTATGATGTGTAGAACAACCACTTCTACCAGCTAATTACGAATTGCACATACAAAAACGCACATACAATGCGATTACTGTTTCTTCGGCGACAGATAGAGTATCATCCGCTTGCCCTCGAGCGACGGTACCGCCTCGGGTTTGCCGTATTCCGTAAGGTCGTTGGCAAAGCGTGCAAGCAGCAACTCGCCCTGCTCTTTGAACACAATCGACCGTCCACGGAAGAAGACATACGCTTTTACCTTGTTGCCGTCTTTGAGAAACTCCTGAGCATGCTTCAACTTGAAGTTGTAGTCATGATCATCGGTCTGCGGTCCGAAGCGTATTTCTTTGATTTCCATTTTCTTGGAATTTGCCCTTGCCTCTTTCTCTTTGCGTTTCTTCTGATAGAGGAACTTTTGATAATCGAGGATTCGGCAAACAGGAGGCTCTGCATTCGGCGAGATCTCTACCAAGTCCAAGTTCTGCTCGTCCGCCATACGCATAGCAGTCTGAAAAGAGTAGATACCCTGCTCTACATTGTCGCCAACAAGGCGAACTTCATGGACGCCGCGAATTTTATCGTTAATACGATTGGGCATCTCTTTTTCTACTCGACCACGCTGTGGTCTGTTGGGTGTTGTTGCTATAGTTTTATCCTCCTGTAAAAAGTGGCGAGGGAATTTGCCGAAGTCCCCTCATTCTTCTGCTCTCGTACGGACACACTCTGCCCACTCCACGAAAAAGCGCACAAAGGTACAACATTTCTCCGAATTACACAAATACTCTCTGCATTTTTCCGTATTTTCTTTTTTTTGTCTCTTCTTAGTCCCTCATTTTATTGCATACTGGTTTATACAATCTCGCACGAGTATCCATTGTACATCCTCTGCACATCCCTTGCACATCCTATGCGCATCCCTTGCACATCCTATGCGCATCCCTTGCGCATCCCTTGCGCATCCCTTGCAGGTGAATTCAACAAGCAAGTGCGAATTTATAGTGTGAGTTCATAGAGGCACT
>CAVFHY010000038.1:13797-21729 GCA_963622445.1 Bacteroidaceae bacterium | reverse complement strand
ATTGGACAGTACACAGAGGACGCCCACACCCCAAGCAGGGTACATTATTTTCGTGCGGACTTGCAGGGAAGAAAAAAAAAGCGTACCTTTGCAGAGCAAAAGAGGGGTAGGACGCCATTCCGCTGCCGGACTCTCTCCATATCCCGCATTGTTACACATTTATACACATACCAATCTGCAAATTCTTTCATGCCGCATATCGAAAAAGCCATACTGAGGCGTAGCGAACTGCTGCTTGGTGCAGACGCTATGGCGAAACTGGCGGAACAGAAAGTCATCATCTTCGGTGTCGGAGGGGTCGGCTCGTGGTGTGCCGAATCGCTGGTGCGATCGGGCATTATGCACATCACCATCGTCGATTCCGACCGCGTCTGCATTACGAACATCAACCGCCAACTGATGGCAACTACCAAAACTGTAGGGCGGGTGAAAGTGGATGTACTGCGTGAGCGGCTGCTGGAGATTAATCCCGGTGCCGACATCGTAGCGATACAGGGTATCTATTCGGCTGAAAATAAGGACGATTACCACCTCGATCAGTACAATTTTATCATTGATGCTATCGACTCGTTGAAGGACAAAGCCGACTTGATTCTAACCGCTACCCGTATTAAAAATGCTATTTTTGTCTCCTCAATGGGGGCTGCACTAAAAATGGATCCGACCCATATACAGGTAGCGGAGTTCTGGAAAGTGCAGGGCGACCCATTGGCGCGTGCGCTGCGCCAGCGTTTCAAGCGCGATAAGCAGTTTCCAGCCCGCAAGTTTCTCTGTGTCTATAGTGATGAGTTGCTTGAAAATAAGGGAGTTAACCACTCGTGTGGCACAGAACATTGTATGTGCCCGAAAGTGACGGAAGCGCAACTTCGTGCCGCCCAAGAGGCAGAAGCCAATGGGGGCAAGAGCGAACTCGGCCGTACGGATTTGATTAACCACGAATGGTGTACGAGCAAGGCACAGATTAACGGTACTATAGCGCACATCACGGCCATTTTCGGCTTTATGTTAGCTGGACTGGTGGTAAAACAATGCACAAAATAGACTCTCCCTTACCCCGTAAAAGAGGGGAATGTAATGTACAGTGCAAAGCATAATTTACAAATTGATACATCCCTATGAGAGACATGGAAATTTTTGACATTATCCGCCGTGAGCGGGAGCGTCAGACCAAAGGTATCGAACTGATTGCCAGTGAGAACTTCGTAAGCGACCAAGTGCTCGAAGCCATGGGCAGTGTGCTAACCAACAAGTACGCCGAGGGCTATCCGGGACACCGTTACTACGGCGGCTGCGAGGTAGTCGACGAGTCGGAGAACATTGCGCGTGACCGCCTGAAACGCCTCTATGGTGCCGAGTATGTCAATGTACAGCCCCACTCGGGTGCACAGGCAAATATGGCAGTTTTCTTGGCGTGCCTGAAAGCCGGTGATACATTCATGGGGCTCAATCTTTCCCACGGAGGACACCTCTCCCACGGCAGCGCAGTCAATTTCTCGGGATTGATGTTCCATGCCATCGACTATAGTCTGAAAGAGGAAACGGGGCGTGTGGACTACGACGAACTGGAGCAAAAAGCCCGTTCAGAACGCCCGAAATTGATTATCGCCGGTGCCTCTGCGTACAGCCGTGAGTGGGACTACGCCCGCATACGCAGGGTGGCAGACGAGATAGGGGCTATCTTTATGGTCGATATGGCACACCCTGCAGGACTGATTGCCGCCGGACTGCTCCAAAATCCCGTTCAATACGCCCATATTGTTACTTCTACCACCCATAAGACGCTGCGAGGTCCTCGTGGCGGTATTATACTGATAGGCAGGGATTTTCCCAATCCGTGGGGTAAGACGACGCCCAAGGGTGAGATAAAGATGATGTCCGCCTTGATAGACTCTGCCGTCTTTCCCGGCACGCAGGGAGGTCCTCTTGAGCATGTCATCGCTGCCAAGGCCGTCGCATTCGGCGAGGCACTGACGCCCGAGTTCAAAGTATATCAGCAGCAGGTGAAGAAGAACGCCGCCGTCATGGCGCAAGCCTTTATGGATAAGGGCTACAAAATTATCTCGGGCGGCACGGACAATCACTCCATGTTGGTGGATTTGCGTACCAAATACCCCGATTTGACGGGCAAAGTGGCAGAGAAAGCCCTTGTGGCAGCCGACATTACGACCAACAAGAACATGGTGCCGTTCGATACCCGTTCGGCGTTCCAGACCAGCGGACTGCGCTTCGGTACGCCCGCCATCACTACGCGTGGACTGCGCGAGGATAAGATGCCATGGATAGTCGACCTTATCGATGAAGTGCTCCAAGCACCTGAGAATGAATCCGTTATCGCTCGTGTTCGCGAAGAGGTTAACCGCGAAATGCTCCAACACCCGCTCTTTGCGTGGTAGTTGTGACGCAACTATCCCTCCCCTCCCCTCAAAAGGAGGGGGGGGGAAGGAAAATGATCGAACGGCTCGACTATCCCTGTTTGATAGGACAAAACCTCTTCATATAGCGTAAGCACATCCGACTGGAGGGGCTCGTATTGTTTGGAAAGGTGGAAAAAATGACAAAAATGCAAAGTGTATATTGCAAATACAGGATATTTGTTGTAACTTTGCAGTCAAATTGAGACAGAAAAATACATCTTCCTGCAAAAAGGGCTGATTATGAAGAACTTCCGTACTGCAAACCGATAGCCGGCAAGTGGTGTGCCCTGTTGGGCAGGTGCGGAGAGCGACCCACAATAACCTAACGCACGAAAGACACGATATATGGTGGAATTAGAAGCATTTTTTCGAATACACGATTATTTGGTGGCACATTCCGAGATGCCCATTCGTCGTTTGTTGATGGATGAGATTGATTGGAATGAGCGTCTAATTGCTATCAAAGGCGGTCGTGGAGTGGGGAAAACCGACTTCCTATTGGCGCGTGCCAAAGAGATAGAACGAGCCGACCAAGAGATGACCGGTGTTGTCGATGGATACAAGAAAGGTGTCAATCGTCCGTGTCTGTATGTGAATTTGAACAACTTCTATTTCACGGAACATTCGTTGGTGGAATTTGCGGGAATGTTTGTGAAGGCGGGCGGTCATACGCTGCTTGTTGACCAGATGTTCAAGTATCCTACCTGGTCGAAAGAGTTGAAGAAGTGTTACGATAAGTACAAAGATCTGCATATTGTATTCTGCGCCTCGCCTGTGATGCGTCTAATAGAAGATAATAAGGACATTTCTTCTATTGTCAAGATGTATAACTTGCGAGGTTTCTCTTTCCGTGAGTATCTAAATCTACAGACAGGGCTTCGGCTGCGTACTTATACGCTGGAAGAGATTCTGCATTCGCACGCCTCGATAGCACGAGAGATTTGTGAGCATGTGCATCCGTTGGACTACTTCAAAGACTACCTCAAGCATGGGTACTATCCGTCGTATCTGGAGCGTAAGAACTTTGAGGACGACCTGCTCAAGACCATGAACATGATGCTTGAGATAGATGTGCTGATGATAAAGCAGATAGATGTAGCCTGCTTACCCAAACTGCGACGCCTGCTCTATATCATGCTGCAAACCACGCCTTGTGCACTGAATATCAGTAGCATATCGGACGAAATTGGGTTGTCGCGTGCTACTACAATGAACTATATTAAGTATCTTAAGGATGCACGCTTGCTGAACCTGCTCTATACCGAGGATAAGACTTTCCCCATGAAGCCGGCTAAGGTGTATATGCAGAATACGAACCTGTTGTATATGGCACACACGCGTGACCTGCAATCGCAAGATATATTTGAGACATTCTTCTATTGTGCTTTGCATGGCGGACACAAAGTCAATGCGACAGAACGGAATGCTATGTTTGTGGTGGACGGGAAATACTACTTCGATGTGAAGAGCGAAACGCCTACGCGTGAGAGCATACGCCCGTGTGCCATTGGTACGATTGAGGCCGGACGAGGAAACTTTATCCCGCTGTGGCTGCTTGGATTCTTGTACTAATCCCTTTGTCCTCGTAGCAAGGTAACTAGTAGAGCGTGGGGGGCATTAGAGTAGGGGAAAAGAGAGTGGGGGCTTGATACAAATACACTTTTGAAATACAAATACATACATCATTCAATAAACTAAAAAACAAAATGAAAGAAAAAAAGTTTATGACTTGTGATGGTAACGCTGCTGCTGCGCATATCGCGTATATGTTCACAGAGGTGGCCGCTATCTATCCTATCACGCCGTCATCGCCAATGGCAGAGAATGTCGACGAATGGGCTGCTGCCGGACGCAAGAATATGTTCGGTGAGACCGTTATGGTACAAGAGATGCAATCGGAAGGCGGTGCTGCCGGTGCAGTACACGGCTCGCTGGCTGCCGGTGCACTGACGACGACCTTCACTGCGTCACAAGGTCTGCTGTTGATGATTCCGAACATGTACAAGATTGCCGGTGAGTTGATTCCGACCGTATTCCATGTATCGGCTCGTACACTGGCCAGCCATGTGCTCTGTATCTTCGGTGACCACCAGGATGTGATGGCTTGCCGTCAGACAGGTTTTGCTATGTTGGCAGAGGGTAGCGTACAAGAGGTAATGGACCTCGCCGGTGTGGCTCACCTCTCGACCATCAAGAGCCGTGTTCCTTTCTTGAACTTCTTCGATGGTTTCCGTACCAGTCACGAGTATCAGAAGATTGAGGTGGTTGATATGGAAGACCTCCGTCCGCTTGTTGATATGCAGGCTCTGCAGGAGTTCCGTGAGCGTGCTTTGTCGCCTATGCGTCCTGTTATGCGTGGTATGGCAGAGAACCCGGATGTATTCTTCACACACCGTGAGAGCTGCAATACCTACTACAACGAGGTAGCCGACATCGTGAGCGACTATATGGACAAAATTTCGGAGATTACCGGTCGTAAATACCGTCCGTTCAACTACTATGGTGCTGCCGATGCAGAGAACATCATAATCTGTATGGGTTCGGCTTGCGAGACTATTCGTGAGGTGATTGACTACGAGGCTGCTAAAGGCAACAAGAAACTCGGTATGATCAATGTACACCTCTATCGTCCATTCAGCCTGAAGTACTTGAAGGAGGCTATCCCTGCCACCACCAAGCGTATCTGCGTACTCGATCGTACCAAAGAGCCGGGTGCAAATGGCGAACCGCTGTACTTGGATGTAAAGGATGCACTCGACGAACTCGGATTGAACAATATCTTGGTTGTTGGTGGTCGCTACGGCTTGGGCTCGAACGATACCACTCCTGCACAGATGTTGGCTGTTTATGAGAACCTCGCATTGCCGACTCCGAAGAATCACTTCACATTGGGTATCAACGACGATGTTACCTTCACTTCGCTCCCCGTTGGCGAGGAAATCGCTATGGGTGGCAAGGGTATGTTCCAAGCCAAGTTCTATGGTTTGGGTGCTGACGGTACCGTTGGTGCAAACAAGAACTCGGTGAAGATTATCGGTGACACCACCGACAAATACTGCCAAGCATACTTCTCGTATGACTCCAAGAAGTCGGGTGGTTTTACTTGCTCGCACTTGCGTTTCGGTGACGAACCGATTCACTCGACCTACCTTGTTACCACACCGAACTTTGTGGCTTGCCATGTTCAGGCTTACCTGCACATGTACGATGTTACCCGTGGTCTGCAGAAGAATGGTACATTCCTGCTCAATACAATTTGGGAAGGCGAGGAGTTGAAGAAGAACTTGCCTAACAAGGTAAAGAAATACTTCGCCGACAATAATATCAAGGTTTACTATATCAATGCCACCAAAATTGCTCAAGAGATTGGTCTGGGAAACCGTACAAATACCATTCTTCAATCGGCATTCTTCCGTATTACGGGCGTTATCCCTGTAGAGAAGGCAGTTGAGGAAATGAAGCACTTCATCGTGAAGTCTTACGGCAAGAAGGGTGAGGATGTAGTCAACAAGAACTACGCTGCGGTTGATCGTGGCGGTGAGTATCACTTGCTCGACATCGATCCCGCATGGTCTGCTCTCGGTGCTGACGAGAAACCGAACTATGGCAATGAGCCTGAGTTCGTAACGAACATCGTTCGTCCTATCAACGGACAAGACGGTGACTTGCTGCCTGTATCGGCATTCAAGGGTATCGAAGATGGTACTTGGCCCTCTGGTACGGCTAAATACGAGAAGCGTGGTGTATCGGCATTCGTGCCTGTATGGACTGCGGAGAACTGTATCGAGTGTAATAAGTGTGCATATGTCTGCCCTCACGCTTGCTTGCGTCCGTTCGTTATGGATGAGGAGGAAGTTAAGGGTATCAACGGAGAGACCCGCGAGATGAAGGCTCCTGCTGCGTTGAAGGGTATGCACTTCCGTATGCAAGTGGGCGTTATGGACTGCCTCGGCTGCGGCAACTGTGTGGATGTATGTCCAGGTAACCCCAAGACAGGAAAGGCACTGGCTATGGTTCCGCTGGAGGGACAAGAGGCAGAGGCTGCAAACTGGGAATACTGCGTCAATAATGTCAAGAGCAAACAAGATCTCATTGATATTCAGTCGAATGTAAAGAACTCTCAGTTCGCTACGCCGCTGTTTGAATTCTCGGGTGCTTGCTCGGGTTGCGGTGAGACTCCGTACCTGAAACTCATCAGCCAACTGTTTGGTGACCGTGAGATTGCGGCTAACGCAACAGGTTGTACTTCGATCTACTCAGGTTCTGTTCCTTCTACTCCTTATACTACCAACGAAAAAGGACATGGTCCTGCATGGTCTAACTCGTTGTTCGAGGACTTCTGCGAGTACGGTCTCGGTATGGAGATTGCACACCGCAAGATGCGTGAGCGTCTGGAAAGCCTGATGACCAAAGGGCTTGAGTGCGCTTGCTGCACGGAGGAACTGAAGGCTATGTTCAAAGAGTGGCTTGAGAACAAGAACAGTGCTGAGGTAACGAAGAAACTCTACGAGCCGATGGTTGCTGCCATGGAGGCCTGTGGTTGCGATACCTGCAAGGAGATTTTGAAATACAAAGACCATATTGTAAAACGCAGTCAGTGGATTATCGGTGGTGACGGTGCTTCGTACGATATCGGATACGGAGGATTGGATCACGTGATCGCTTCGGGCGAGGATGTCAATATCTTGGTTCTGGATACGGAGGTTTATTCGAACACCGGTGGACAGGCTTCCAAATCGACTCCTCTCGGTGCTATTGCTAAATTCGCTGCTATGGGTAAGCGTGTACGCAAGAAAGACCTCGGTATGATTGCAACCACCTACGGTTATGTTTATGTTGCACAGATTGCTATGGGTGCAGACCAAGCACAGACCCTGAAGGCAATCCGCGAGGCAGAGGCATATCCCGGACCTTCGCTCGTTATCGCTTATGCTCCGTGTATCAACCACGGCTTGAAGTCGGGTATGGGCAAGAGCCAAGCGGAGGAAGCTAAGGCCGTTGAATGCGGTTACTGGCACTTGTGGCGTTACAATCCTGCTTTGGAGGCAGAGGGCAAGAATCCGTTCACGCTCGACTCCAAAGAGCCGCAGTGGGATAAGTTCGAAGATTATCTGAAGGGTGAGGTTCGTTTCGCCAGCGTAATGAAGCAATATCCGACAGAGGCTGCCGACTTGTTCAAGGCTGCTCGCGAGAATGCACAGTGGCGTTACCGCTCGTATCAGCGTATGCTCCAGACTTCGTGGGAGTCGTACAACGAGGAGAAAAAGGACTAAAAACGGAGAAGTTAGAGGTTCGATGTTAGATTAGAGGTTGGACTTTATAGTGTAACTAAGACTTCGACCCGCCAATTTCCAACACATAGAAAGAGACTGTTTACCCAAGTGTAGGCAGTCTCTTTTGTTTGCTATCTACTCGTTATCCACTCGATGGAATTTTAATTTGCATATCTCGCAGAATAGGTGTATCTTTGCAGTCGATTCCAAACAAAAGGAATATCGAAGATAGACAACAACAAACA
>CAVFHY010000038.1:0-13666 GCA_963622445.1 Bacteroidaceae bacterium | reverse complement strand
TAGTAGGGGGCTTTTCTGTTTCTGCTACGCAGTATGTGCATTTTGCTATGGGCAACTTGCAGTATCAGGCCAGCACCAAGACCTGGCGTTTTGCGCCGAATGCTTTCGACACGATAGGTGTCAACAACGCCGCTATCTCCGATACCTACGATGGTTGGATAGACCTCTTCGGTTGGAGTACGAGCAGCAATCCGACCGAGCATATCAGTTATACGGAGGACATGGACTACTATAAGTACTATCCCACTACTTTCACCGACTGGGGTACGAATGTCATCGGCACGGATACGGCAAACACTTGGCGTACGCTGACAAAAACCGAATGGAATTATCTGTTCTTCAAGCGTCCCAACGCGGAAAAACTCTTTGCAGGGGCAACAGTTAATGGCGTACATGGCTGTATCCTGTTGCCGGATAGTTGGATTACGCCCGAGGGTATTACCCTTACGCCAAGTATAGAGAAAGGTATGACTTATAGCAAGGGTGCCTATGTGAACGACAATGCCACCAGTGGTGCAACGGACAATTTCACGCACAATACCTTCACCGCTGCCGAGTGGCAAGTGCTTGAAGAAGCCGGGGCTGTCTTCTTGCCCGTAACGGGGTATCGTTGGGGAGTAGAAGTTCGCCCGTCGGATACGAAGTGGTATTGCAACTATTGGTCTTCCACTCTTTGGTCGGCAGAGGGGTATCCCGCATCCTATTGGGCACAGTTCAGTTGGTCGACGATGTCGATAGGCTACTCCGACAACGCCATTGGTGCGGCAGTCCGTCTCGTCCGCGATATACACTAATGTCAACAGAAACCACCCCAAAGTCTGCGTAATCTTGCGCATTCTTCTGACGCCTGCCAAATCCCTGCCAAAGGATGGCAGTAGTGCCATAAGGCAAAAGGCAGAGCCGAAAAACAACCACCCATCCCCTTGCAAATCATTGCCTGCAAGGGGATGGGTGTGTTATTGTGTGTTGTTGTGTTACGCCTATTTGGGCTATATTTGACCCTGTTTTTATCGTTCTGCAGAGTCGAGGAGTATTGTAACAGGACCATCGTTGATGAAGTCCACCTGCATATCTGCACCGAAACGACCTGTCTCAACCTGCAATCCATACTCCGTACGAAGACGGGTATTGAAGTATTGATAGAGCGGTTCGGCTTGTTCGGGGCGAGCGGCTTGTACGAAAGAGGGGCGGTTGCCGTGTCGGACATTGCCATAGAGTGTGAACTGTGAGATAGAGAGAACCGCTCCGCCGATGTCGAGGAGGCTGCGATTCATTTTGCCTTCTGTGTCTTCAAAGACACGCAGTTGCGCCACTTTCTTGGCAATATAGTCTGCGTCAGTCTCGGTGTCGGAGTGCGTAATCCCCACCAGAAGCACATAGCCTTTGCCTATTTGTCCGACTATCTCACCGTTAATACGGACTTCTGCCCGCTGTGTACGCTGTACTATCACTCGCATAGAATATACTTGTTTTGTCTGTTACTGAAAATTCCTGTTGCATGGCATCAATAGGCGCCCTATCTTCAACCTATGCAAAAGTACATATTTCTATTGAGATACGCAAATCCACCAACCCTATATCTATGTGTGTGTAAAAATATATGCATCGAAAAGTACTTTCAATCCAGCCGATATTTGCATAATTCAACCAAAAGCAGTACTTTTGTGCTTGAAATCTTATGGCGAGGAGGAGTGCGCCCGAGATTCTAAACATATCACTCCTAATACAATAGCGTTTGCTATTTATTCGGTTTTGTCGCGGAATGTAGGAAGTTTCAAAAAGACAAAATGGAATCGAATAAGTTGTAAGGCGTCTGCTTTCGCAGGTGTTTTGCTTATTCTTCCATTCTTGGCAATTCCTACAGCCACGCGACAAGAAGATGAGAAAACATCTGCTTTTTTGTTGCTGTAGGTTCATCCCATACGCTAAAAAGTTATTTCCCTTTCTTATCGTTCTTGTCTCGGGTTTGTAGTGTTGCCATACCGCATAAAGGCTTTCGCCATAATGCACTATGGCAACACGGAAAGAATCGGGGCAAGTCTTTACGCCCTCTTATTTGGTGTGCGACATCTTAGATGTGGCAGGCTATCGAGGAATTGCTATTCTTCGTAAGCATATCATTGACAATAGTTGCGGAGATGGGGCTTTTTTGCAGGAAATAGTGGCACGGTATTGTGCTGCATTTTTGCAACAATCGTCCGATGTCTTGTTGCTTTGTCAAGACCTCTCTACTGCCAATATCCGAGCAAACAACTGTCCTTATTTTCAGGTATTTATCATTTTAGACCGCTTGCCGTATTACAAAAAAGAAAGCAAACGGATTACGAAGTGGGAAACTTTTACGGAGCATAATGCGATAAATACATTACGCTGTCTTGCGATAATGTGGATATGTACTTTCATACTCCGAACAAGACATTGTTATATGTGGTGCACATCCCGGATAATGACGAACTATTGGGTAAGACCGCTCAGGAATATATGGATTTCTATGCCAAGAACGATTCACTTATCAGTCTGTCGTCTCATTCGTATGTAGGTTTTGGCAATTCTATCGTTTTGAACGATTACGAATCTTTCATCAGCAAAGTCTATCACACGATAAAGGCCATTTAGTTATTGCGTTTCTCGTCAATAAGAATGATTTTGTTTTTAGTGTTGTCAATAAGACCAAATTGGCTAAATAAGACACAATAATAGCGGCATTTCTGCCGCTATTATTGTGTCTATAGGTGTTTAGTTTCTCTATGGTGTCCTCTTATAGCCGATAATGCATTAGCGGGTAAAATTAATGGGCGTTAAGGGAGAACCATTCGTAGAGAACCACATTCACGGAGCCAATAGCATGGATATTCAGTATCCTTCCTTATAGTCTTGCCTTGATGGCTGCAGACTCAGCCTCGTAGCCTGGCTTGTCGAGCAGGGCAAACATATTCTTTTTGTATGCCTCCACACCCGGCTGGTTGAACGGATTGACATCCAGCAGATAGCCGGAGATACCGCACGCACGCTCAAAGAAGTAAATCAACTCGCCAAGGTAGTACTCATTGAGTTTCGGTAGCGTTACTTTCAAGTTAGGCACACCGCCATCCACATGGGCAAGCATAGTGCCGAGTTCTGCCATCTTGTTTACTTCGTCTACACGCTTTCCGGCAAGGAAATTCAGTCCATCGAGATTTGCCTCATCATAAGGGAATTCTACTTTGTTGTTCGGCTCAGCAACAGAGATAACCGTCTCGAACAGGTGGCGCTCACCGTCCTGGATATATTGTCCCATCGAGTGCAGGTCTGTCGTGAAATCTACACTTGCAGGAAATATACCTTTGTGGTCTTTGCCTTCCGACTCCCCGTAGAGTTGTTTCCACCATTCGCTCACATAGTGGAGTTTCGGGTGGAAATTGACGAGCAGTTCTATCTTTTTCCCTTGCTCCGAGTAGATACTGTTACGCGCAGCAGCATATTGAGCAGCAGGGTTCTCTTCGAATGGTGTATCGATACCGCATACTTCTGCCATGCGTGCTGCACCATCAATCAGTGATTGAATGTCAAACCCTGCGCAAGCAATAGGCAGCAGTCCTACCGGTGAGAGGACCGAGAAGCGTCCGCCGATATTATCTTCGATTACGAATGTCTTGTATCCTTCTTGGGTTGCCAGTGTACGCAATGCGCCTTTCTTTGCGTCCGTAATGCAGACAATCAGTTTCTGTGCTGCCTCTATGCCTTGTTGTTTCTCAAGTTGAGTCTTGAGCAGACGGAATGCCAACGCAGGTTCGGTAGTGGTACCCGATTTGGAAATACATATAATACCGAATTTCTTGTTGGCGAGCAGTTCTTGCAACTCATACAGGTAGTCCTCTCCAATGTTTTGTCCGGCATAAACTATAGCAGGTTTTTTGCCTTCGAGCCATGCGAATGAGTTGGATAATGCGTCATTTACGGCTTTCGCACCAAGATAACTGCCGCCGATACCGATACATACAATCACTTCGCACTCTTGGCGGAGTAAGTCGGCTGTGGCTTGAATATCTTTGAGTTGTGGCTTGATGTCCTCGGGTAGGTTGAGCCAGCCTAAGAAATCATTACCCTTGCCGGTTCCCTTAACGAGCAGTTCTTGGCAGTGGGCTACTTTTGCTTTGTAGGCATTTACAGCGTCAGCACTAACGGCTTTCGCATACGAAAATTGAATGTCTTTCATTATCGTTTGTGTTTATGGTTATCTCTTGTAGGAAAAATTTATTGCAGTTTTTTCGTCAGTTCACGGATGGCAAGGGTGGGGGATTTGCGCTCGTAGAGAATATCGTACATAGCATCCACTATCGGCAGACTGACACACATACGCTCGTTTGCGTGATGAATGGCGCGTGTACCATAGTAGCCCTCTGCCACCATTTCCATCTCCATCTGTGCCGCCTTGACGGAATACCCCATACCCACCATTTGTCCAAACTGACGATTTCGAGAGAATTTGGAGTAGGCTGTTACGAGTACATCGCCCAGATATCCGCTTGCTGTGATATCTCGGTGGGCGTTAGACATCGCCATTGCAAATCGCTGTATCTCTTGTATGGCATTCGTCAGTAGCACGGCCTGGAAATTGTCCCCATAGTGTAGGCTCTGGCACATACCTGCCGCAATGGCGTATATATTTTTCATTACGGAGGAGTATTCCAGCCCCACTACATCATTGCTCGTAGTGGTTTGCACAAACTCCGTGCGGAAAAGTTCTTGCCATTTGGTGGCGTTCTCTAGACTTTCACAACCGATGGTCAGGTAACTGAGACGCTCGAGTGCAATCTCTTCGGCGTGGCAAGGCCCTGCAATAATACCGAGTTGCTCCATTGGTATGTTGAAGCGCTGATTCAAGTAGTCTGTCACAATGACATTGTCGTCGGGTATCATTCCTTTGACCGCCGAGATGACAATCTTGTGTGTCATATTACGGCGTATCTTGTTGAGCGACTGCTTGACATAGGGGGATGGAATTGCCAGTATCAGCAGGTCGGAGTGTGCAATTATCTTGTTGATATCCGATGAGAAATGAATCCTCGATACATCGAAAGAGGCAGCCCCAAGATAACTTGGGTTCTTGCCCGTCGCCATAAACTCGTCTATCACCTCTTGGCGGCGAATATACCAGTTTATCTCGTTCTGGTTGTTGAGCACTATCTTGGCGAGTGCCGTAGCCCAACTACCGGAGCCTAAAATTGCAACTTTTTTGTACATTAGTTCTAATTCTTGAATTATGAATTAGCGAATTAAGAATGATACGAACTTGTGGGTTTTGAATAGGTAACTCTTAATTCATAATCCGTCATTCTTAATTATTTTACGCTTCCGGCTTCATGGTGGGGAATAGCAGCACCTCTTGAATCGTCGGTTGCCCGGTCATAAGGATGGCGAGACGGTCGATACCGATTCCGATACCCGAGGTGGGAGGCATACCATATTCGAGTGCACGCATAAAGTCATGGTCTATTACCATTGCTTCGTCGTCGCCCTTGTCGGCTAACTTCATTTGCTCTACAAAGCGGTTGTATTGGTCGATAGGGTCGTTCAGCTCGCTATATGCATTGGCCAACTCTTTGCCATTGACCATCAACTCAAAACGCTCGGTCAGTCCGGGTTTTGAACGGTGCATTTTGGTCAGCGGTGACATTTCGACGGGGTAGTCGGTGATGAAGGTAGGCTGAATGAAACTGCCCTCGCAGGTCTCTCCGAATATCTCGTCTATGAGTTTGCCTTTGCCCATGTGTTCGGTGTCCTCGACGCCGTATTTCTTGGCTACCTCGCGAATCTCGTCTTCGCTCATGGTGCTAAGGTCGAGCCCTGTTTTTTCTTGGATAGCATCGAGGATCGGTAGGCGTCGGTATGGGGCTTTGAAATCCACCTCATGGTCGCCAATCTGCACTTTGGTCGTGCCGTTTACGGCAATGGCAATACGCTCCAGCAACTGCTCGGTGAACGACATCATCCAGTTGTAGTCTTTGTACTGCACATAGAGTTCCATACAGGTGAATTCCGGGTTGTGGCTGCGGTCCATACCCTCGTTGCGGAAGTTGCGTCCAATCTCATAGACACCCTCAAAACCGCCTACAATCAAGCGTTTGAGGTAGAGCTCGGTAGCGATACGCAGATACATATCCACATCGAGTGCATTGTGGTGCGTGATGAACGGACGCGCTGATGCGCCGCCTGCAATCTGTTGCAGAATAGGCGTCTCTACCTCTGTATAGCCTGCTTCGTCAAACACTTGCCGCATGGTACGGATAATAGTCGCGCGTTTGAGGAAGGTTTCTTTAACGCCATCATTGACTACGAGGTCGATATAACGCTGACGATAGCGTTGCTCGGGGTCGTTGAAACCGTCATAAGCCACACCGTCTTTGTATTTCACGATAGGTAGCGGACGAAGGCTCTTGGCAAGCACGGTCAGACGCTTCGCATGCACCGAAATCTCGCCCGTTTGTGTGCGAAAAGTAAAGCCCTCGATGCCGATAAAATCGCCGATATCAAGCAGTTTCTTGAATACGACATTGTACATTTGCTGTTCTACCGTGGTGGGTGTTTCGCCTTCGGCAGTGGGGGCTTGTATGTCGTCACGACTTACATAAACCTGTATGCGCCCCTTTGAGTCTTGCAATTCGATGAACGAGGCCTTACCCATTATGCGGCGGGACATCAATCGTCCTGCAATGCGCACTTCTTTTCCCGTATGCCACGCAGCAGTGGTGTCCTCGTCGGCAAAGTTATTCTTGATGTCGATGGAGTATCCGGTTACTACATACTCGGCAGCAGGGTAGGGGTCGATGCCCATATCTCGCATGGTTTGCAGACTCTGTCTGCGTACTTGTTCTTGTTCGCTTAATTCCATTATATAGATGTATTCTTTCGTGTATGTTGTATTTCTTAGTCTGCTTGTCCAGTGTGTCTGTTCTGACAAACAGCCAAAAATCGCTGCAAAGGTACAAAATATCTTTCAATCCTGCAACAGCGATTCGCAATTAGTGTAAGGAGGATACAAAGAGGATACCATGTGTACTGTCCTGTACTGTCCAATAACAAATGCCATTTTCCTGCGGAGTTAGCAAAAATGTTTGGAGAAGCGAACCAAGCGGTGTTATAGTTTCTAAATGGAAACTATAATCGAACTGCCCGCTCTGTGCGTAGTCGCAGAATGCCGCCCAACGCGTGCGTATGTGGGGCAACTCACGGAGATGGACGCCGGCTATGCGACAGCATGGTCTTGTGGCGGAGCCACAGACATAGCCAACTGCCAACTACTCTGCCAGACCCACCACCGCTCCAAAGGCAACCGATAAAGCCCATAGAAAAAGCGGCTGTCGATTGCTCGGCAGCCGCTTTTCGTTTGATAGAGTGCTGGTTAGTGAATATAGAAGCGTATCGCTTGGCTCTCACCCACACCGATGTACATACCATGCGGCAGTACGGTAGCGTCGATAGTGGCCTCGTTCGATACCAGTACGGCATTGCCCGTAACGGTGTAGATGCGAACCTCTTCGCCCTCGGGGTTCAATAACTGCTGTCCGTCGAAGAAGAGCGTTGTTGTCTTCGTCTCGTTGATAGCGGTGGTCTTACTGATAAGGTTGATATAGTAGAGGTTATGTGAGTCCGCTTTGGTGAGTTCGTGGCTGCCCGCCGCAAGGTCGTAGGTGATGACCTTGTTCGAGCCGCTTACCTTGGTGCCGTCAATTTTGATGTTCGGGTCTTCCTTGTCGAAGCCCAAGTAGAGTGTGAACGCCGCCGTAGTAGTGAACTTAACCGAGGTACTAGTTTCCATCTTCAGACACACGTTGTAGGTAGTGCCGTTCGGCGCAGTGAATGTACCCTTGCTGTCGGAGTAAGTACCGGAAACGGTATAGAAACTCGAACTTGGTGTCTTGCCCGTGAAGTGGCACTCGTACTCGCCACTGGGAGTGGGGTCGGGGTCTGGTGTCGGATCCGGGTCGGGGTTCGGTGAGATGGTATCCGTGTTGCCCACAATGCTGACAAG
Source organism: Bacteroidaceae bacterium (assembly GCA_963622445.1). Lineage (GTDB taxonomy): Bacteria > Bacteroidota > Bacteroidia > Bacteroidales > Paludibacteraceae > Colicola. The sequence continues at coordinate 5,655 of CAVFHY010000038.1, read as the reverse complement.
GCTGCTCTTGTAACTGTCCAACGCTGCTTTCAGTTTCGAGTTCACATTGTAGTCTGCATCGTCCGCATCGGTAAAGGTGAACTCGAAGTCGCCGTGCTCGCAACGCCCTGCACCGTATTCGCCTTTAATGATAGTCGGTACATCTTCTGCCGCATCAGGGGTATAGGAGTAAATCTTCGAAGCATCGGTATCGAAGTTGTTGTAAGTAGCCCCACCTGACAGTGCCTTTACTGTAGCAGGCACCTTTTCGTTGCGGCTCGTAGCCTCGTATGCATCGAACTGAACCGGGTCTGTCTGATAGGTGCGATAGGTGTACGAGCCGGTCATTACATTGCCGTAGGACTTAATCATACCGCCTGCCTCACCGGAGAAAGTCGGTGCGTCTTTGGTGTCAGTGCCATTCTTGGTGTCCGTACCCTGCAGCGAAATCATCATCGGTTTTGAGCAGTTGCGGAAATAGTTGTTCTCGACGAACACATCCGAATCCGTGGTCGAGCCTACGCCGTATTTCGCATTGCCGTCGAAATAGTTGTTGTAGATATGCACCGACATCGTACGGATACGCGGGTGGCGCGAGTCGCTGTGGTCGAACCAGTTGTGGTGGTAGGTAATCCAGTTTTCGCCCCTCTCGGATTTCATACCGCACATCGTGCTCTTGCCCGTGTCCCAGAAGTGGCAGTAGGCCACTGTCACATGCTTCGAGTTGGTCTTTACATCGATAGCGCCGTCGCCCTTGGCGTGGTCGCCACTGCCCGATGCACCGTAGAATACATCGATGTGGTGAAGCCAGATATGGTCGTTGTCCGTGTCGAGCGAGATGCCGTCGTCCATCAGCGTACGCACACCGATATTGCGTATCTCGACCGAAGCCGCATTGCGAAGAAGGAAACCGAAGCCATGGATAAATGCATCGTTGCCGATACCCTCGATGGTGATATTGAGTTCGCTGTCTGCATTCTTGCCCTTAATCTGCAAACCCTCTGACGAACTGTCGAGCCCGTCCATATCGCTCGTTTTTATTGTTCCGATAATACGGAAGCATAGCGGAGTAGTATCGTACCCCTTCTGATAGGCAGTGATGATGGCCTGCATACCAGTGCAGGTTGTGGTCTTGCCTTTATCGCCCGTAACAACATCCGTAGAGATTTTCTTTGCCGTATTTGCCGTTACATAGAACACCTTTGCGCCCGATTTGAGCGTGCCGTCGTTCTTGTATGCGCCGATGCCGTTGTACTTCTCGTTGAAGTGTGCATATCCGTTGCGGTCGTATGCCGTTGCGGTCAGTACGGAGGTCTCTTTTGCCTCTGCCGCCACCTCGTTGCCGCTCGCATCTACGGGGACAATCTTCAGTTGATACTTGCCCGCTTTCAGCCCCACGGCATCTACGCGGCAGTAGGTGCCGTAGTTGCGCAGCAGGTACTGGTCGAGTTGGGTATAAGTTCCCCCCTCCGAGCGTACATAGGCGTGATAGTTGGTGTACCCGCTGAGAGGAGTCCATTGTGCATAGACGCTCTCGAGCCAACCGGCTTGTTTGGTGATGCTCACCGCAGCCGAAGCAGTGCTTATCCCTGCCAAGAGGAACAAGCCTGCAAAGATATTCTTTAGTTTCATATACATGGTAATGATTACTGTGTCTTTCGTGGTTTTGTGCCGATATGCGCAGTACGGTTCTGTGCATAGACTGGTGTGCGTATAGTGTTTGCACATCGTATGGTTCTATGCCAGGACTTGTGCGCAGTGTCAGCCGTTGTGTTTTTGGGGCTCAAAAAGCACTGCAAAGTTACGAACGACGCAGAGAATATGCAAAAAGGTACACGATAAGTACACAAAAAGCGTCAGTTTCCCCACTTTGTGTGCCTTTTTGCCATTCTTCCCTCTCTTATTTACCCCACTTTTAGCGTTAGTTTTTCTACTTTCCTTCACGCATAGTCGCTATTTACACTCCCTAACTGGGTAGTACTCTGTCTGCTTAGCCGACAAACAACTTCCCTCTCCTACACAACCGCTTATATAGCTATGGAAGAGACACAGAGAATGTAGGGAAGATACAATTCGGGGGAGTTTGCTCGTGCGTGCGTGTGTATGGAAGAGACGCAGAGAATGTAGGGATGATACAATGATGATACAGGGAGAATATAGGGATGATACGATCTAAAACCAAGAGGACTGCCCGGTATAGGCAGCCCTCTTGCGATTGTGTTTGGAGAAAGAAAATTATTTGTTCTCTCGTGCTTTGAATGTACGCGAGAATACTTCCTCTTGACCGTCGCCGCTGATGCGGGTGAGTTTAACGGTAAGACCACTGATAACAAAGGTTTTGCAATAGGTGGAGTCAGCCTCGACAGCGTCCATTGCCTTATTGACAGCAGCCTTCATTTTCTTGTCGATACTCTTGCGAGAACCATTTGCCTTGAAAGTAGGATGGCTCACATCCATACGCTCTGAAACAGTCAAGAGTTCCGTGCAAATTTTGTCCTCTGTACCGCTCAACTTGTACGACATATAGGTACCCGTAGAATCACCTTCGTCCGTGTCCAACGAGTACACTTGGTCGCCTGTTACATCCACTGCGCACCCGGTGAATACGACAGCAGCCGTTACGACAAGGCAGCAAATTGCTACCACAGAAAATACCTTTTTCATTTTGTTTGTTTTTTGATTTATTGTTTTGTTTATAGTATAATGCTATAATGAATAGTAATTAGTGGAGTATATTTGACCTTTTTGGTTCCATGGAACTTTTAACGGTCGAATAAGTATCCAAATTACTTCCGCAATGCAGCGAGAGACTCTTGGATGGAGGCGATACGCGCTTCGGCGTCAGCCTTCTTCTTGCGCTCCAACTCGACTACTTCCGGCTTGGCGTTGGCTACAAAGCGTTCATTGCCAAGTTTCGCCATTACGCCACGCAAGAACCCTTCTTGGTGTTGCAGGTCGGCTTCCAACTTCTTGATTTCGTCCTCGACATTGATAAACTTATCGAGCGGCACGCTGTATTCGGTCGTACCCACAATGAAGGAAGCACTGCCGGTTGCTTTCTCGCTGACACCATAAACGATTTGGCAGTTGGCGAGTTTCTCAACAAGCGAACCCGATGCCGAGGAAGTTGTGGCTGCCGTATTGAGTGTAAGCACCTCTTTCTGCGGTATATTCTTGCCCGCACGGATATTACGCACATTCGATACAACCAGTTTCAAAGTTTCTATATCCGCAAGCAGTGCCTCGTCAGCCGTGCCGAACTTGCCCAGTATTGCAACCATAATGCTCTCTCCGGCCTTGCGTTCGGTCAGGTTCTGCCACAATTCCTCCGTGATGAACGGCATGAAGGGGTGAAGCAGGCGAAGCATCTTGTCGAAGAATGAGAGAGTGGCTTCGTAGGTGGTGCGGTCGATAGGTTGTCCGTAGGCGGGCTTAATCATCTCGAGATACCAGCCGGAGAACTCGTCGCAATAGAGTTTGTAGATAGCCATCAACGCCTCGCTCAAGCGGTATTTCTTGAACAGGTCGTCTATCTCAGCGGCCGTCTTGGCGAGCAGCGAATCGAACCAACGAACGGCTATTTGCTCGTTGTCGCCTTGTGGCTTGTCTGCCACTTCCCAGCCTTTGACCAAACGGAAGCAGTTCCAAATTTTGTTGTTGAAGTTGCGTCCTTGCTCGCATAGGCTCTCGTCGAAAAGAATATCGTTGCCTGCCGGTGCGCTGAGCATCATACCCATACGCACTCCGTCTGCACCGAAACGCTCGATGAGGTCGAGCGGGTCGGGACTGTTGCCCAACGATTTAGACATCTTGCGTCCGAGTTTGTCGCGTACGATACCCGTGAAATAGACATGGTGGAATGGCATTTTGCCCATATACTCGTAGCCTGCCATAATCATACGAGCCACCCAGAAGAATATGATGTCCGGTCCTGTAACGAGGTCGGCGGTGGGGTAGTAGTACTGAATCTCTTGGTTGTCGGGGTGCTCAATGCCGTCGAATAGACTGATCGGCCACAGCCACGACGAGAACCATGTATCCAATGCCCCTTCGTCTTGTACCAACTCTTCGCCTTGCAGCCCGAGTGCAGCGGCTTTTTGCTGTGCCTCTTCGAGCGTCTCGGCTACGATAATTTTGTCCTCCGGATAGGCTTCTGCGCCCGTAGTGGCAAGAATCGACTTTGCGTAGTATGCCGGAATACGGTGACCCCACCAGAGTTGGCGAGAGATACACCAGTCCTTGATGTTCTCGAGCCAGTTGCGGTAGGTGTTCTTGTATTTGGTGGGATAGAATACGATGTCGTCGTTCATGACGGGCGGCAGCGCAATATCTGCAAAGTGCTGCATACGGATAAACCATTGCAGGCTCAAGCGGGGCTCGATAGGCACATTGGTACGCTCTGAGTAGCCCACCTTGTTGGTGTAGTCCTCCACTTTCTCAACCAGCCCTACCGCTTGCAAGTCCTCGACGATCTGTTTGCGGCAGTCGAAGCGGTCCATTCCGTGGTATTTTGCCACAGCCGAGCGGAACTCCGGCTCGACGGTGTCCATATTGAGGTGGGCATCGGGTGTGAATATGTCAATGGTTTGCAGGTTGTATTTCTGCCCCAATGCGTAGTCGTTCACATCGTGTGCGGGCGTTACCTTCAGGCAGCCCGTACCGAACCCAATCTCTACATAGCGGTCTTCGATAATAGGGATGACACGCCCAACACCCGGCACGATGACATGTTTGCCGCGCAGCCATTGATTTTTCTCCTCTTTGGGGTTGATGCAGACTGCAATATCGCCGAATATGGTCTCCGGACGGGTGGTGGCCACGATGGCGTAGTCGGCTCCCGTTTCCGGATTGGTTACGCCCGGCTCTGCCACCTTGTAGCGGAGATAGTAGAACTTGCTATGCTCCTCGTGGTAGATTACCTCCTCGTCGCTCAGCGCCGTCTGACGCTCCGGGTCCCAGTTGACCATACGCAGGCCGCGGTAGATAAGACCCTTTTGATAGAGGTCGCAGAACACATGTATAACGGCACGAGAGCGTGTCTCGTCCATGGTGAACGAAGTACGATCCCAGTCGCACGAGCAACCGAGTTTGCGCAACTGTTTGAGGATGATGCCTCCGTGCTCGTCTGTCCAATCCCACGCATGTTTGAGGAACTGCTCACGGGTGAGGTCCGACTTGTTGATGCCCTGTTCTTTCAGGCGCTTGATGACCTTTGCTTCGGTGGCAATCGAGGCGTGGTCGGTGCCGGGTACCCAGCAGGCATTCTTACCTTCCAAGCGGGCGCGACGCACCAATATATCTTGAATGGTCTCGTTGAGCACATGCCCCATGTGGAGTACGCCCGTCACATTGGGGGGCGGAATAACCACGGTGAAAGGCTCACGCCCGTCGGGTTCGCTGTGGAAGAGTTTGTTGTCGAGCCAGTACTGATACCAGCGTGCTTCGATGTCTGTAGGATTGTATTTGGATTCCATATCTGTGTATATATATCGTGATGGATAATTTGTTTCTGTACCGCTGTGCAAAAAAGCCTGCAAAGTTACGCATTTTTCGGCACATACAAAATAGTTGCGTTATTTTTTGCGTATACGGCACACATGCATTATCCCTTTGTACTGTCCAATAACAACTGCACTTTTCCTGCAAAGTTAGTTGTACTGTCCAATAGCAAATACA